>JAICQR010000064.1 GCA_025937755.1 Gemmatimonadales bacterium
CGATCACCGGCAGCCAGCGCAATTGCCGCGAAGGCAAGGTGGGCCTGTTCGAGTGCCGCGCGTCCGACCTGATGGCGTTCCTGCCGATCAAGGACATCGGCGGCAACCGGAGCAGCAACCTCAACGACATCTGGGGCTGGACCGACCCCGAGAGCAACAAGGAGTACGCGCTGGTGGGCCGGACGGACGGCACCTCCTTCGTGGACATTTCCAACCCGACCCGCCCGGTCTACCTCGGTGAGCTGCCCAAGACCGAAGGCTCACCTTCGGCGGCGTGGCGGGACATCAAGGTTTACAAGAACCACGCGTACATCGTGGCCGATGCATCGCAGCAGCACGGCATGCAGGTATTCGACCTGACCCGGCTCCGCACGGCCAGCGGGAGCAATCCGCAGACGTTCACGCCCGATACCACGTACCACAACTTCGGCAGCGCCCACAACATCGTGATCAACGAAGGGTCGGGTTATGCCTACGCGGTGGGTGCCGGCTCGGGTGGAGAATCCTGCGGTGGCGGATTGCACATGATCGACATCCGGGACCCGGACACTCCCAAGTTCGCCGGGTGCTTCTCGGACCCGGCCACTGGTAGCGCGGGCACCGGCTACTCCCATGACGCGCAATGCGTGATGTATCACGGCCCTGACACCCGCTACACCGGGCGCGAAATCTGCCTCGGCTCGAACGAGACCGCGCTGAGCGTGGCCGACGTGACCGACAAGAGCAATCCTCTCGCCGTCTCGCGGGCGTCGTATCCCAACGTGGGTTACACCCACCAGGGGTGGTTCGACGAGGAGCAGCGGTACTTCTACATGAACGACGAGGGCGACGAGAATTCGGGCAAGGTGAAGGGCACCCGAACCATCGTGTGGGACCTGCAGAAGCTGGACGATCCGGTGGTGGCGCACGAATACATCGCCAACGTCCGCGCGATCGACCACAACCTGTACGTGAAGGGCGACTTCGTGTACGAGTCGAACTACACCAGCGGGCTCAGGATCCTCGATATCCGGAACCGGACCCAGCCGGTCGAAGTCGCCTTCTTCGACACCGTGCCCATGGGCGGCGACGAGCCGGTGTTCGCCGGATCGTGGAGCAATTATCCCTACTTCAAGAGCGGCGTGATCGCGGTCACCAGCATTGAGGAAGGCCTCTTCCTGGTGAAGAAGCGCGACACCCAGCCGGTACCGTGACGCGAAAGTTCGAGTTGTCGCTTTTCTGCCTGCTGCTGCTGGCCGCCGCGTGCGCAAGTGCTCGTGCGCCGGCGGCAGCGGGCGCCGGCGCCGGTCCCGGAGTCTCGGGGTCGGCGCCGATGGTGTACGTGCCCAACCAGTCGTCGGCCACGGTGTCGGTGATCGACACCCGGGTGGACAGTGTCGTCGCCACGGTGAACCTGCAGGCGCTGGGCTTCTCGGCCACGGCCAAACCCCATCACATCGTGGTGGAACCCGATGGCAGCCACTGGTACGTCTCGCTGATCGGCGAGAATACCGTGGTCAAGTTCGACCGTGCGAACCAGGTCGTGGGCCGGGCCACGACCGAGATCCCGGGACTGCTGGCGCTGGATGCGGCGCACCACCGGCTCTTTGCCAGCCGGACGATGTCGGCGGTGAATGCGCCGTCGTCGATCGCAGCGATCAACACCGAGGACATGTCGGTGATCGAGGAGGTGGACGTGGTGCTGCCCCGGCCCCACGCCATCGCGGTCACGCCTGACGGCGGGCGGGTGTTCGTCGGCAGCATGAGCTCGAACCAGGTGGCGGTGTACCAGCCGGCATCGGGATCGACCTCGCTATTCGAGCTCGAGGGCCCGACCCACGCCATCGTCCAGTTCGCCATCTCGCCCGATGGCGGCCGCCTGGTGGGCACAGGCCAGTTGACCAACCAGCTGCTGGTATACGACATCAGTGGCCCCGGCACCCCGACGCGAATCGGGGCGACCGGTGTGCCGGCATGGCCCTGGCTGGTGCAGTTCTCCAGGGATGGCAAGTTCGTGTGGATGGCCAATCAGCATGGCAGCGGCGCCACCAAGGTGCGCACCAGCGACTGGACCGTGGCTGACACCATCACGAGCGAGCGTTTCGCCGAACCTCACGGCGTGGCGGTGACGCCGGACGGGTCCAGGATCTATATCTCGGATCAGGGCCAGGGTGCGGCGACCCCGATGGCCGGTCACGACATGGCGTCGATGCATGCCGATGCGGGCGACCGCTCGGCGGGCGGGCTGTTCGTTCTGGACGCGGCGACCAGCAAGGTGATCAAGGTGATCCCGGTGGGACGCTACGCCGCAGGCATCGGCATCGGGGGAGGCGGTTGATCGCGTTGCTGCTGGTGGCCGCTGCGCTCACGGCCGCCGATACCCAGTACGTGCGGCGGGTGGATGGCATTCCGGTGCGCGACAGTGCCGGCGCCAACTACCGTTTTCCCTTTTTGGGCGGGCTCGACCGGCCCCGCCCGCAGCTGATCGACATCGACGCCGACGGCGACCTCGATCTCTTCCTCCAGGAATACACCGGCTGGCTCCAGTTCTTCGAGCGGGATGACAGCGCTGGCCGGATGCGCTACATCTGGCGCACCGACCGGTACGCCGACCTGCCGGTGGGTGAGTGGTCCCGATTCGTCGATGCCGATGGCGACGGCGACCAGGACATGTTCTCCGAGGCGCCCTACAGCTTCATCCGCTGGTACCGGAATGATGGAAGCGCCGCCCGCGCCCAGTGGGTGCTGGGCGCCGACTCCCTGCGGGATCCGGCCGGCGAACTGATCTTCGCCGACCGGCAGAACATTCCCCAGTTTGGTGATCTCGACTGCAACAGCCGACTGGACCTGATGCTGGGCCGAGTGGATGGCTCGATCACCCGCTATGAGATGCCGGCAGGCTCCGGTCCCGCCTCGTTCAAGTTCCTCACTGACGCGTTCGAGAACATCAAGATCATCGGCCAGACCTTCGGCATGCCTGCCGGCAACTTCCCCAGCATGCACGGCGCCAACACCATGTCGATAATGGATGTGGACAACGATGGTGACCAGGACATCCTCTGGGGAGACTTTTTCGAGGCGGGGCTCCTGTGGATCGTGAATGACGGCACCTGCGAGCTGCCCCAGATGCGGCAGGAGTTCGTCCGCTTTCCGCCCAACGATTCGGTGATGACCAGTGGTTACAATGCGCCCTTTGCCGGCGACCTCGACGGTGACGGTGACCTCGACCTCCTCATGGGTGTGCTGGGCGGGGCGTTCAATCCGGTGCAGACCGCGCGCGAGAACCTCTACCGCTTCGAGCAGGCGGCCCCGGGGCAATGGGAACTGCGCACCCGCCGGCTGCTGGACGGGATCGACCTCGGCACCGAGACGGTCACCGCACTGAGCGACCTCGACGGCGATGGAGACCTCGACCTCGTGGTTGGCAGCAAGCTCGATTCGGGCACCAAGGCCGGCTCCCTCACCTTGTTCACCAACGAGGGTAGCGCGACGCAGCCGAGCTTCCGGGAAACCGGCAAGCTCGATGTCGAGACTGGCTACCAGATGGCGCCCGCGTTTGGCGATCTCGATGGTGACGGCGATCCCGACCTGCTGCTGGGCAGCTGGCGGGACCAGGTGGCGTGGTATCGCAACGAGGGCGGGATGAAGTTCACGATGGCGGACAGCGCCGCATTCAAGCTGTCACGCGGGAGCCATGCGTCGCCCACGCTGGGTGACCTCGATGGCGATGGCGACCTCGACGTGGTAGTGGGCGAGAACTCGGGCGAGGTGGGCTGGTTCCGGAATGTGGGCGGCAAGTCCGCGCCGAAGTTCGAGCTGGTGAGTGATACTATCGGAGGCGTGACGCCGCATCGGAGGAGTGCGCCGAGGCTGGTGGATATTGATGCTGATGGAGATCTCGATATCGTGACCGGCGATGAGGCGGGAGAGCTGGCGCTCTACCGCAATGTCGGTTCGGCGACCGAATTCCGGTTCCAGCGCGACAGTACCTGGAGCGTGAGGGCGACGCCGTTCGCGGCGCCGGCGTTCGGCGACATCGATGGCGACGGGGACCTCGATATCCTCAGCGGCGGCGCCAGCGGGGGGGTGGTGTTTCATGAGGCACGTTAGTTTGAGCGATGGACTCTGACAGGCTCGAAGGTCTTGTAACCGAGTTGGAAGCCAGCGGCGACTACCGGGTGCTGCGCCGGTTCCGCCCTCGGGAGCGCTACGCCGAGGAGGATGGCTCGGCCAAGGTATGGGGCGCGGTAGTGGACGTCGAGACTTCCGGCTTCGACTACCGCAACGACGCGATCATCCAGTTCGCGCTGGTGCCATTCGAGTTCGGCAAGGACACCGGACGGATCTACCGCGTCGGCCAGGCGCTCAGCTGGTTCGAGGACCCGGGCCGTCCCATCCCCGCTGCCATCACCCGCCTCACCGGCATCACCGACGACGATGTACGCGGCCAGCGGATCGATGACGCCGCGGTCGAGGCGGCGCTGGCGGATATCAAGCTCATCATCGCCCACAATGCCGCTTTTGATCGGCCCTTCATCGACCGCCGGCTCGCGGGGTTCCGGGAGCAGTACTGGGGTTGCTCCCAGGTCGAAGTGCCGTGGAAGTCCGCCTGGCACTATCCCTCCGCCGCGCTGGAGGCACTCATGTTGCGCCCGGCGGGAATGTTCTTCGGCGCGCACCGGGCCCCCGACGATTGCCTGGCCGTAGTCCACCTGCTGGCCACGATTGAGCACGAGGGGCAGTCGGCGATGGGTTACCTGCTGCAGTCCGCCCGCCAGAAGTCGCACCGCATCTGGGCCATGAACGCCCCTATCGACCGCAAGGACATCCTCAAGGCGCGGAAGTACCGCTGGAACCCCGGCAATGACGGCCGGCCCAAGGCGTGGCACACGCTGGTGCCGGCCAGCGACAGGGACGCCGAGCTCGAGTGGCTGCGGCAGAACATGTACGACGGTGCGCCGGGCACGCCCTGGCGGGTGGACGACTTCACCGGAAAGAACAGGTACGCGGAGGGGTGGTAGGACGCAGGCCGCGATACTCGACACGCGAGGTCATCGGCTAAAGCCGCTGCTCGGTGCTACGGCTATCAGCGGCTCAAGCCGCTGCTCGGCTCTACGGCTATCAGCGGCTCAAGCCGCTGCTCGGCTCTACGGCTAAAGCCGCTCGAGACGTAGGACTCTCCGGGCCTCGGCACAGCGCCGCTTCAGCGGCAGAGCCGAGAGGCGGCTTCAGCCGTCGACTCCGAGAGACGTTCCGATTGCGCGTCCGATACCGGCGAGACACCCCGATATTCCGCCGTAGATTGACTCCATGCAGCTGAGCCCCGATATCTGCGCCCGCGCGCTCGATGCCCGCGATTCCCGCTTTGACGGGCTCTTCTTCGTAGGCATCACCTCCACCGGCATCTATTGCCGTCCGGTCTGCCCAGCCAAGGTTTCCTATCCGGAACGTCGCCGGTTCTTCGAGACGGCAGCGTCCGCCGAGCAGGCCGGCTTCCGGCCCTGCCTCAGATGCCGGCCCGAGCTGGCACCGGGGCGTGCGCTGATGGACGCCGTGCCGCGGCTGGCGCGGGTTGCGGCACACCGGATAGAGGCAGGCGCGCTCAACGGCAGCGGGGTCGGCGCGCTGGCGGCCGAGCTGGGCGTGAGCGAACGCCACCTGCGACGGGCGCTCGATCGTGAGCTGGGCGTCTCGCCCATCGAACTGGCCCAGACCCACCGATTGCTGCTGGCCAAGCGGCTGCTGGCCGACACGTCGTTGCCGGTGACGCGCATCGCCTTCGCCAGCGGATTCCAGAGCCTCAGGCGATTCAACGCGCTATTCCGCGAACGCTATCGCCTGAGCCCCACGGCGTTGCGCCGATCCCCACTTTCCTCACGAGCGCACCCCAGCGGCGAGCTGATCCGTCTCACGCTCGGCTATCGCCCGCCCTTCAACTGGCAGGCGCTGCTGGAGTCGCTCGCTGAATCAGCATTGCCGGGTGTCGAGCAGGTGGTGGATGGCAGCTACGCCAGGACGGTGAGACTCGACGGGCATGCTGGCGTGGTAGTGGTGAACCACGCGCCGGAACGGATCCAGCTGGACGTGGACATCTCGACCGGGCTGTTGCCGGCGCTTATGCCGCTGCTGGCACGACTGCGGCAGCTGTTTGATCTGGACGCGGATCCGCTCGGTATCGAGTCGACACTGGAGCAGCATGGGCTGGCGGACCTGGTCCAGGAACGGCCGGGGCTGCGGCTGCCGGGAGCGCTGGACGGTTTCGAGGCCGCGCTGGTGGCGATCGTGCCGCCGGACCTGCGAGGTCGGCTGGTGGAAGCGTTTGGTGATCAGTTTGAGACACCCCTCCCAACGCTCAGAAGGGTGAGCCCCGGCGCGCGCGTCATCCTCGAGGCCGGCACGGCACGACTCACTGGCATCGGGCTGCACTACGAGCAGGCACGAACGCTGACGGACCTGGCCCGCGTCGTCCTGGATGGCTCGATAAGACTGGAGCTCGGATCAGACGCGATGGCGACGCATTCGGCGCTGGTGCGGATCGACGGCATCACTGGTGAGATGGCCACCGCGATCATCACCAGGGCGCTGCACTGGCCCGATGCGCTTCCGCCGGCGGACAATGAGCTGGCGCAGCGTGCCGAGGCATGGCGGCCCTGGCGCGCGTATGCGGCGCTGCACCTGGGACTGCTCCGGAATGAAGCGGCGGATGGTTGCACCGCGAGCCCTGATGCCTCCCGAAGGCGGCGTGTCTCGGCGGGCGCGCCCGGCAACGATGCCCAGGGTGAGGCGAAATTGTCGCGCCCGCCGGACTTTGGCGCCGGAGGGAGGCATCGGGGCGAGCGGGCAGTTGTACCAGAACTGATCACTGAGGTCGTCCATCCATTACGCGGCTAAGAGCCGCTGCTCGGCACGTGTCGCTTCGCGACATCTCTCACGCAACTTCAAAGCTATGAACCGACTTGGCCTGTCAATCATTTGCCTGCTGGTTGTTATTGTGGTCCCGGCTCATGCCCAGGCGGAGGACGTCCTCGCGGCGGAGGCGGCGGCGCTGGAGGCGTACCGCACCAACGACACGGCCGGCATCAACCGGTGGGTGGCCGACGACTACACCCTCACGGACAGTCGGGGGCGGATTGTCGCCAAGGCCGAGGATCTGGCGGCGGCGCGCGACAGGGCGGTGGAGTTCTCGCAGTTCACGAACGTAGATCAGCGGGTGCGGTTTTATCAGGATGGGAAGGTCGCCGTGGTCACGGGCCGCACGCTGGTGGCGGGTGTGGCCCGTAACGGAACGGCATTCGATCAGGACCTGCCCTTTACCGACACCTGGATTCTCACCGACGCAGGCTGGCGCATCGTGGCGAGCCATGTGTCGCCGCGCCGCCCGCCTGGCTGAGCGCTGGCTGTCAACGGCTAAAGCCGCTGCTCGGCTCTGCCGCTGAAGCGGCTTGATTCTGGGTGGGCGACATGGAAAGTCGCTTTAGCGACAGCGCCGAGCGGTGGCTTCAGCCACCGGAAGCCCAGCGGGAGCTGCGCTCAGCGGACCTTCGGCAGCGGAATGTCACCCCCAGATGCTTCCGCTGCGCCTGGCGCCCGCTTTCCCGCTGGCGAAGCTCGGCTTCTACAGCGTCCATCCCTCCCGGTACACCGGCCGCAGCCACTCTTCCGGCAGCTGCTCGTTGGTGATGGTTCCGTTCGACGGGTTGATCCGCAGATCTCTCCCGGCCCGAACCGCGAGGCAGCCGAGCAGCACCATGCTGGTGAGTCCGCCGGCGTGGCCGTCGAACGCCGAGTGGGCAGCGGGGCCGCCCTTGGCGGCGTCGAGGAACTCGGTGTAGACCCCCTTTGAGCGGGGGTACTTCTCCTTGAGCGGATTGGCCTCGAGCTCCGCCGCCTTTTTCGGATCGAGCGGCAGCGGATCCTCGGCATACATCCCCGCGACGATGGCGCCGTCGTCGCCCACCCACAGCTGGCCGCCGATGTCGGCGGGCGGCCAGCTCATGGTCTCGGGCAACTCCTTCGGACGCGGCGGACGAAAGTCGCCATCCCGCCAGTAGACGTTGACCGCGGGGCGATCGCCCTTCGCAGCGAAGCGATACTCGACCCGTGACGCCTTGGGGCCGGTCTCGGGATAGAGTTCGGTGGATTCGGGGATGATCCGCTCGGGAAATCCGAGATCGAGAATCCAGTAGGCCGCGTCCATGCCGTGGCACGCCATGTCGCCCAGCGCGCCGGTGCCGAAGTCCCACCAGCCGCGCCAGCGGAATGGGGCGTAGGCGGGGTTGTAGGGACGCTCGGCGGCAGGCCCGAGCCAGAGATTCCAGTCGATGTTCACCGGATTGTGCGCTTCGGTGGGGCGGGTGATGCCCTGGGGCCAGATGGGGCGGTTGGTCCAGTAATGCACTTCGCGCACAGTGCCAATCACGCCAGCGTCGATCATCTCGCGCAGCTTGCGTACGCCATCCATGGCGTGGCCCTGGTTGCCCATCTGGGTCACGACCTTGCCCAGCCGGGCGGCGTCGGCGAGCGCCTTCACTTCGTGCGGGGTACGGGCGAGCGGCTTCTGGCAGTAGGTGGCCTTGCCCAGCTTGAGCGACATCATCGCGGCGGCAGCGTGGCTATGATCGGGCGTCGAGACCGTCACGGCATCGATGCCCGCGCCTTCCTTGGCGAAGAGCTCGCGGTAGTCGGTGTAGCGCCGAGCCTGGGGATACTTGCGGCGAGCTTCCTCGGCGTGGTTCCAGTCCACGTCGGCCATGGCCACGATCTGCTCGCCGGAGACGCCGTCCACGTCGTTCATTCCCATGCCGCCGACGCCGATGCAGGCGATGTTGAGCTTGTCACTGGGGGCGGTGTATCCCCGCCCGAGCACATGGCGGGGGACGATGGTGAATGCGCCGGCAGCGGCGGTGGACGTGCCGACGAACTCGCGACGTGAGACAGACTTGGGCATCATTTCTCCAGTTGCAGGCTGAGTTGGAGGTTCAGGCATTAACCACGGAGCCACGGAGGCCACGGAGACAAAGCCACGAAGCAACGAAGAGCACGAAGGGACCGCACGCGAAGAACTTCAAGTTGTTGTGGGTGCCACGCTGGAGGCACGGAGTCCCGGGCATGCCTCCCACAACAAATGGCAGTTCTCCGTGTACTCCGTGGCTCCGTGGTAAAGTCGGGCTCTTGGTGTCCTTCGCCTCTTCGCGGTGAAATCACGAAGCTTGCGGTGCAGGCTTCGCCCGGAAGAGCAGCGCGAACAGCACCAGCACCACCAGCGCGCCGGCGGCCGGGACCAGCCAGATGGTCTTCCAGTCATGCACGATGGTGGTGCATTCGGCCAGGGCCACGCCCGCCTGCTGGCAACTGGCGTACTTGTCCACCACCGCGCCCGACACGAACGCACCGATGAAGTAGCCCACGCCGTTGGTGACGAAGTTGATGAACCCCTGCGCCGCGGCGCGGATGCGGGGCCCCGCCTGCTGGTCGGTATAGATCTGCCCGCTCACGAAGAAGAAGTCGTAGCAGATGCCATGCAGCAGGATGCCGCCGTAGATGAACGGCATGATCGGGCCGAGCGCGCCCTGGCTGAAGAAGAAGTACCTGAGCGCCCAGGCACCCATCCCCACCAGCATGATCGTCTTGATCCCGAAGCGCCGGAGCGCGAACGGAAGCAGCAGCATGAAGACGATCTCCGACATCTGCCCGAAGGTCTGGATAAAGGCCGGGTCAGGCGCCCCCACCTCATTGAGGTAGGCGTTGGCGAAGGTGTAGTAGAACTGGAGCGGGATGCAGAGCAGGAAGCTGCCCAGCACAAAGATCGCGAACGACCGGTTCTTGAGCAGCGACAGCGCATCCAGGCCTAGCGCATCGCGCACGCTGAACGGCTCGCCCGCCGCGCGAGGCGGCGTCTTCGGCAGGGTGAACGAGAACAGCCCCAGGACTATGCTGGCCCCCGCGGCCACCCGCATCGGGGTCGCCAGCGCATCCGCATGGAGCACCTTGCCGATGATAATACCCGCCACGATCCAGCCGATGGTGCCCAGCACCCGGATGGCGGGGAACTCCTTCGCCGGATCCTGGATGTGGTGGAACGAAATCGAGTTGCTGAGCGACAGGGTGGGCATGTAGCAGAGGGCGTACAGGATCAGCACCGGGTAGAAGCTGCTGAACTCGGTCAGGGTGGAGACATACCACAGGATCACCCCGCCCAGCAGGTGGAGGATGCCGAGCAACTTCTCGGAATGAAAGAAGCGGTCGGCCACCACCCCGATGAAGAAGGGCGACACCAGCGCCGCAATGGCGGTCGCTCCGTAGGCCAGCCCGATCTCACGGCCAGTGAAGTTGAGCGTCTGGCTGAGATATGTGCCCATTGTGACGAACCAGGCCCCCCAGACGAAGTACTGGAGGAACATCATTGCCGAGAGTCGGAGTTTGGGCATACCCTAAAGCTCCCTGATCCGAATGTTCCTGTACCACACCGGGTCCCCGTGGTCCTGCAGCGCTATGTGGCCCTCGGCGGCCATGCCGTAGCCGGGCCATTCCCTGAACTTGCTGGCGGCGACGAGGCCCTTCCATTCGTCGCTGTACAACTGGTAGTCGGCCATCAGCGTGCCGTTGAGCCACTGCTGCACATGGGTGCC
>JAICQR010000158.1 GCA_025937755.1 Gemmatimonadales bacterium
CTGACCGCCCTGACCGCCTTGACCGTCCTGACCGCCTTGGCCGCATGCCGTGGCAACAAGCCCCGGGTCCCGTCGTCCGAGGCCGAGGCCTTCAGCATGGTGGTGGACAGCCTGGTGCCCTACGTGGAGCAGGCTGTCGGCCTGGAGTTCAGGAGCCCGCCCCGCGCCGTACTGCGCACCCGTGAGGAAGTGCGCCGCTATCTCGCTGCCAAGCTCACCGAGGAGTTGCCACCCGATCGCGTCCGCGGCATCAGCCTCACGTATCAGCTTTTCGGCATGATGCCCGACTCGGTGGACCTGCGAGGGGTCCTGCTCGCGCTGCTGACCGAGCAGGTGGTGGGCTACTACGATCCCGACTCCGCCACGCTCTTCGGGGTCGCCGGCGCGCCCCAGACCCAGCGCGACCTCATGGCCGCGCACGAGCTGGTGCACGCGCTGCAGGGGCAGCACGTGGCGCTCGATTCCGTTCTCTCCGATCGCAACAACAACGACCGCACCTCGGCGGCGCAGGCTGTCTTCGAGGGCCAGGCCATGCTCGCGTCGATGCAGGTGGTGGCTGGCGGGCAGGACATCGTCGCCAACGATGAGGTCTGGCAACTGGTGCGCGACCAGGCTGCGCTGGCACAGGAGTCGATGCCGGGGTTGGGCGCGGCACCGATGGTTATCCGGGAAGGACTGCTCTTTCCCTACATCGAGGGCGCCGAGTTCATGCGCTGGTGGGAGCTCCAGTCGGGGCGCGGCGACTCGGTGCCGTTCGGGCCCCGCTTTCCGGCGTCCACCGAGCAGGTGCTCCATCCCGAGCGGTATGGCTCGGGCGACGCGCCCGTCGCCATTACCATCGCGCCGATGAATGGCGCCACCATCCACGAGGACGTCCTCGGCGAGCTCGAAGTGAAGCTGCTCGCCGCCACGCTCTCAGGAGCGGCCCGGCCCTCTTACCAACCCGCGATCGGCTGGGCCGGCGATCGTTTCCGTGTGGTGGAGTCACGTGCGGGACCGGCGCTGGTCTGGTTCATCGCCCTCGACAATGCGCGCGATGCCGAGCGCTTCAGGGAGAGCATCGGCCGCAAGCTGGAATCGCTCAGTCGCGCCGGCTATCGCTCGTCCCTCGCGCGCGTCACCCTCGGCGAGCACCAGGCCTTTCGCTGGATCCACGCGCCGCATGACTGGGACGGATGGCAAAAGGTTCCCGACGCCTCGGTCACGCCATGAGAAGCCCTACCGCCTTACCGCCCTACCGCCTTGCCGCCCTGTCCGCCCTGACCGCCCTGACCGTCTTGTCCGCCCCGGCCATGGCACAAACGCAGCAGGATGTGCAGGACCTCATCAGCGAGCTTGCGCCCTACGCTGAGCGCGCCACAGGGTATCGCTTCAGGCATCCACCGCACGCGGGACTCCAGACTCGCAGCCAGGCGCGCGCGTATCTCGAATCACGCCTCGCCACCATGTACACCCCCGAGCGGCTCAGCGCGATGGGCGCCGCGTATCACCTGATCGGATTGCTGCCCGATACCGCCAGCTTCGGCCGGATGCTCACCGGCGTAATGGGCGAACAGGTGCTGGGCTACTACGACCCCGAGTCCGATTCGCTCTTCGCGGTGCTCCCGGCCAACGCCACCCGCCTGCGCGAAGTCATGCTTCACGAACTGGTCCACGCGCTCCAGGGGCAGTACGTCAACCTTGATTCACTCATCGATCCCCATCGCCTCAATGATCAGCGCCTCACCGCCTCGGCTGTGGTGGAGGGACAGGCCACCTTTGCCACGCTCGTGTCGCTCATCCCCAGTCGCAATGTCGCGGCCGATCCCGATCTCTGGGCGCTGATCGTGGCGTCGGTCCGTCGCAACGGGCTGTCGCAGCCGGCCATGCGCGACGCGCCCATCTGGGTGCGCGAGGGAATGCTGGCACCGTACATGTATGGCGCCCGCTTCATGAATCGCTGGATGGCGTCGCCCCTGGGCGACAGTCTCGCCTTCTCCAGAGCGATGCCGGTGTCCACCGAGCAGCTGCTCCACTTCGACCGGATGCGGCAGGGCGACGAGCCGGTAGACCTGCGGTTCACCGCTGATTCGACCGGCGTGCTCGCCGAGGACAACCTTGGTGAACTCGAGCTCCATATGCTGCTGGCGCAGCTCACCGGCCGCCGGGCCCTCCCCGAGCAGCCCTTTCCGCTGGGCTGGGGTGGCGACCGTTATCGGCTCTACCGGACCGACGACGGTCCCGCCCTGATCTGGTATGTGGTGTGGGATGAAGCGGTGGATCGTGACCGCTTCCATGCCGCGATTGCATCGCACCTGCCGAAGGCCGCCGAAGGCTACCGGGTGGAACTGGGCAAGGGGACCGTCGAGGAGCGCGCCGCCAGCCGCTTCATCCACGCGCCGGGCACATGGTCGGGCTGGACCGACACTCCGGTAGTCGCCCTCACTCGAACAGGACGTTGATCCCGAACGCCACCGCGCCCACGATCGCGCCCAGCACGTAGCCCAGCCGCACGATCAGCGTCAGTTCCTTCTGGGTCACGTTGCGGACGATCTCCTCCATCCGTTCGGTGGAGAACCCCAGCACCTTCTGCTCCACCATCTCCTGCACATCGAGCTGCTGCACCACGCGCGGAATCTCGTTCTCCACCCAGCCCCAGGCGGCGTCCACTACGCCCTGCTTGAGCTTGCCGGCGCCATCGTCGCCGAACCAGCGCGCCGGCCGGCCGATCGGCCGCGCCAGCAGCCTGCTGGCCAGCTGTCCCGTGACATCGGCGATCGCCGCACGGCCTCGCTCGCCCCGCAGCGCGTTGCGCACCATCTCGGTCGCGCGCTCGCGCGGGATCACCCGCAGCACGTCACCCCAGGTGCGCCGCTCCACCACCGCCAGCAGCCGGTCGGCAGCGCGCGCCAGGGCATCGCGCGTGGTGGGGTCGCGCGCCACCCGCACCAGCCAGTCGGCCAGCGTGGTCTCCAGGGCGTCGAACTTGGCGGCGCCCAGGCTGCGCAGCCTCGCGCCCAGCGGCAGTCGGAGGAAGTTGACTACTGCATCGTTCACCGCCCGAGTCACCTGCGCCTTCATTCCCGGCTCGGTCAGCGCCTCGGCGAAACGGTCAAACCCCTCTGCCTCGAACCCGTCCACCAGCCGCTCGATGGTGCGGTCGGTCACCACCAGCTTCGCGAGGATCCGCTCGTGCAGCAGCAGGTCACGGATCGAATGGTCGAACGCGTCGCGCAGCGCGAACTCCACCCGCTCTCGTGCGGCCGGGTCACCCAGCAGTGCACCCAGGCGCTCCAGCGCAATCGGCAGGTAGTCGGTGATCGCCGCTTCCACGGCACCCACCAGTCCGGGCGGCAGCCGGTCGAGCAGGGGAGTGTTGTCGCCTGCCATCCGCTCCAGCCGGGTCGCGACAAACGACCGCAGCGTCGCTTCCAGTTCGTCGTGCTCGGCCAGGTCCGCCACCCAGCGCCGCACGCTTCCCGCGATCATTCCCCGCCGCTCGTCGGTCAGCGACTCACTCAGCGGCCGCTCGCCGATATCGGCTTCCAGCCGGTCGAGGAACCCCGCCAGCAGGCCGCCGAACTCCTCGGTCTCGGCCCACTGCGCCACCCGGTCTGCCGCCTTGGGACCCAGCTCCGTGACGAACTTCTGCACCAGCGCGTGAATTTCCGGCGGGAGTTCCTGCTCCAGCGTGCCCCGCTCCTGTTCCAGCAGGGTGTCGAGCACCCCGCCCACCGCACCGGTGAACGCCGCCCGCACCTTGGGCTCCTGCAGCCGCCGTCCGATGTCCTCCGGCGTCAGCAGCCGCTCGCCCACCGTCTTGCCGATGGATTTGGCCAGTCGTGACTTGTTCTTGGGGATGGCACCCTGAAGCCGCAGCGGCCCGATGCCGCGCGACTCGTGGGGATGGAACAGCATCCAGATGGCGACGGCATTGGTGATGCCGCCCGACACGGCACCCACGCCGATGGTGACCAGCCCCTGGAGCAGGGTGTCGGAGATCATTCGGAAAGATAGGCGTGCCAGCGGGCGGCCTGCCGTCCGCCCCACTCCCCACTTCCCACTTCCCACTTCCCACTTCCCACTCCCCACTCCCCGGGGGGCTGTAAGCCGGGGGCTGGCTGACACTTGAGCCCCGGTCGCTTTCCCGGTATCTTGGAAGGCTATGTTCGACGAGCTCTCCGGAAAGCTCA
>JAICQR010000110.1 GCA_025937755.1 Gemmatimonadales bacterium
ACCTGTCCCCCCCGGCTTCCTGCGCCAGACCCATAGCAGCGCGAACACGCCGAGCATGATCGCGGCTTCGTAGAGCTGGGTAGGGTGCACCGCGAGGACGGTGGTCGGATCCAGCCCGGCCGGGGTGCTGATGCCGAGGTGATTGAGGTTCGAGACCGTCGAAGGCGGGTATCCCTGGGGAAACTTGACCGCCCATGGCAGGTCGGTGGGACGGCCGTAGTCATCATTGATGAGAAAACAGCCGATCCGCCCCAGCGCGTAGGCCGCCGCCAATGCCGGCGCCGCGAGGTGCATGGTCCACCGCAGCGGCACCCGGCGGCGCCAGCCGTTGAGCAGCACGGCCACCGCGCCACCGATGAATCCGCCATACCACACCAGCCCGCCGCGCGAGAAAAGCGCGCCGGGATCGCGGGTGAGGACCACGTACCAGAGCTTGGCGCCGATCACGCCGCCGATGACGGCGGCGACCACGATGTCGGCGCTGTACTCCTCGCGCAGCTGCCGCCGCCGCAATTCGAGGGTGATGAGCCAGCCACCCACCAGGAAGCCCAGCATCATCATGATGCCGTAGCCGGTGATCTCGAGCGGGCCGAGATGGATGATGAACGGATAGACGTTCATGCAGTCACAGCCTCCGGAGCGTGGAACCCGGGGAGGGGCAGGTGGTCGCGCGCCTCGAGGTCGAGCCGGCTGCGGTCGCCCCGGCGGAGTCGCCAGCCGCCGGCTGCGGCGATCATGGCGGCGTTGTCGGTGTTGAGGCGAGGTGAAGCTACGTGCAACCGGGCGCGTCCCGCCAGCCGAGCCCGCATGGCCGTGACCAGCGCCTGATTGCAGGCGACTCCCCCGCCCAGTACCACCCGGTCGCGATGCAATGCCTCGGCGGCGTTAGCCGTCTTGGTCACCAGGACTTCCACGGCGGCGTCCTGGAAGGCGAGCGCGAGGTCGGCCGGCCGGAAGCTGCTGCGATCGGCGGTCTCCAGCGCGCGGAGCGCTGCGGTCTTGAGCCCGCTGAACGAGAAATTGAACCGGTTGGCATCGTCGGGACCGGCGGAGAGCAAAGGGCGGGGCAGGGTGATGGCGTTACGACGTCCCGACCTGGCGAGTGCCTCGATGGCGGCGCCTCCCGGATAACCCAGCCCGAGGACCTTTGCCACCTTGTCGAATGCTTCACCCGCGGCATCGTCGAGGGTGCCACCCAGCCAGTTGTACGAGCCCCATCGCGGCACATCCAGCAACATGGTGTGGCCACCCGATACCAGCAGCGCAATGAACGGTGGTTCGATCGGCGCTTCGAGCATGGGCGCGAAGAGGTGTCCCTCGAGGTGGTTCACCCCGATCAGCGGAAGCTGCCGGCTGAACGCCAGCGTCTTCGCGTACATCACGCCCACCAGCAACGCGCCGACCAGCCCCGGGCCATGGGTCACCGCCACGCCGTCGATCTGGTCGAGCTTGACGCCGGCATCTGCCAGCGCCTGCGCCACCACCGGACCGATGGCTTCGACGTGCGCGCGGCTGGCCAGCTCCGGCACCACCCCGCCGAAGATCCGGTGGATGTCCTGCGAGAGGATGACCAGTGATTCGATGCGGGGCCCGCTGTCCTCCCACATCACCACCGAGGCCGACGTCTCGTCGCACGAAGTCTCGAGGCCCAGAACCCGGCGGATCACAACTCTTCGGCGCTCGTGGTAACGGTGTCCGACGGCTCGATGCCCAGGGAGCGCTCGATCAGCGAGATGTTGGCGGGGGAGCTCCAGTCGTGGGCGCCGATCACCCGCTTGAGGATGACGCCGTCCTCGTCGAGCAGAAAACTCTCGGGTACGCCGGCGGTCTGGTACACCTGCTGGATCCGGCCGCTCCGGTCGTGGAGGATGTCGAAGGTGAGCCCCAGCTCCTGGGCAAACCGGGTCACCGGCTCGGCTGAACCTTCGTCAATGCTCACGGCGGCGATGGCGAATCCGTGATCCTTGAGCCGGATCCACGCCCGCTGCATCGACGGCATTTCCTGGCGGCAGGGAATGCACCAGGTGGCCCAGATATTCACCAGGGTCACCTTGCCGTCGTAGTGATCGCGCAGGTCAAGCGAATCACCGGTAGCGAGGTCGAGCACCTTGAAATCAGGCGCCCTGCCTCCGACGGCCACCCGCTCGGCGGGACCGCCGAAGCGCGAGAGCGCCCACGCGCCGAGCGCCAGGCCACCCACCACAAGCGCCACCACCACCCACTGCTTCCGGTTCTGACTCATCGCTTCCCTCGCACGCTGCATGCGGCTCGGAGCGCCTTGACTGCGCCGGCCGCATCGGGTTCTCCAAAGACTGCGGTGCCGGCCACGAAGGTGTCGGCTCCGGCAGCATAGGCCTTGCCAATGGTTGCCATGGTGATGCCGCCGTCCACTTCCAGCGCCGCGGCCGACTGGCGGGCATCGAGCAGGCGGCGAACCCGGGCGATCTTGTCGGTCGATGCGGGCAGATAGTTCTGGCCGCCGAAGCCGGGGTTGACCGACATCACCAGCACCAGGCCCACGTCGCCGACGACTTCCTCGAGATGCGCGACCGGTGTGCCGGGGTTGAGCGCGAGCCCGGCGAGCATGCCCAGCTCCCGCACCCGGGCGAGGTGCCGCTGCACATGCACCGTGGCCTCGGGATGGAATGTGAACACCGACACGCCCAACTCGGCGTACTCCTCGATGTAGTGCTCGGGCCGCTCGACCATCAGGTGTACATCGATGGGCAGATCCGAGATTCTGCGCAGGGCGCGGATCAGCGGCGTACCGAACGTCAGGTTGGGCACGAAGTGGCCATCCATGACGTCCACGTGCAGCCAGTCGGCGCCGCCGGCCGCCGCGGACTCGACCTGCTCGCTTAGGCGGCCGAGGTCGGCACTGAGGATGCTGGGGGCAATGCGAATGCTCACCGGGCCGCTCCGTTGACGATCAGGTCCACGCTCGCACCCACCGACCGCGCCATGCCGGCAGAGGGCCGGGTGCCCAGCACCACGCCACCGACCTCGGTCCGGTCGGTGACCGAATCGCGGGCTCCCACCTTCAGGCCGCTGGCGATGATCACCCGCTCAGCCTGGACCTGGTCGAGTCCCACCACGTCAGGCGTCGGCACCTGCAGCAGACCGGTGCTGGCCGTGACGGTGACGCTGGTGCCCGGCGGCGCGGTGGTCCCGGGAGGCGGGTCCTGCCAGTACACCTCACCTCTCGGCGCGCTGATGTGGGCATCCCCGTCGGCAACGGTGACCCTGTATCCCTCGGTTGTCAGCTCGGTGCGCGCCTCGGTCAGTCCCATGCCGATTACGCGCGGGACGGTGCCTTCGTCCTGCCAGATGGAGACGGGGGCGAGCACCATCCATGCAACGAGGAACCCGACCACGCCGATGAGGGCGACGATGAGGATGTCGCGGAGTGGTCGCCGCCGCGCGGCGGCTCGGCGGCTCGGCGGCTCGGCGGCCGATCCACTGCTCCCGACCCCGCGTCGTGCTATGCCGCGCCGAGGTGTCATCTCGACATCACCTTGCTCTTCCGCAAACGGGATTGGTTCATCCTCGCGGGGCGGCTTGCCATGGCGGCGAAACTTCATCGCGGGATTACTCCGCGCGCCGCAAGCGGGCGGCGAATCCGCCGTCCGTGCCATGACGCTGCGGCAGGATCACGAGGTCGCCGTCCGCGCTGATCAGCGTGGGCGGCACGTCGGATGGTTCGCGCCGAAAATCGCCATGCCGCTTCAGGAACTCGGCCACCTGGGCCTGATTCTCTTCCGGTTCGAGGGAGCACGTCGCGTAAACTAACAACCCGCCGGGGCTCACGAGCGCGGCGGCGGCGTCGAGCAACTCCGCCTGACGGGCCGCCAGTTCCTTGAGCGCCTGTTCGGAGACGCGCCAGCGCGCATCGGGGTGACGAGCGAAGGTCCCGGTACCGAGGCAAGGTGCGTCGAGCAATACCGCGTTCTGGGCGCGGAAGGGCGCAGCAAGCGCGTCGCCGATGACGGCGTGCTCTTTCCCGCTCCCTGCGCGCCTGAGATTGTCGGCGAGCCGCTCCGCGCGACGCGGGTGACGCTCGAGTGCTGCCAGCAGCCCGGCACTTCGCCCCAGCGCCAGCGCCTTGCCGCCCGGCGCGGCGCAGAGATCGAGCACGGTGGCTCCCGGGGTGAAATCGGCGAACCAGGCGACCAGGGCCTGGGCAGGGTCCTGCACGTAGAACGCGCCCTCGACAAACCCAGGCAGCTCGTCCGGCCGGGTGCGATCAGTGACCAGCCCGGCCCCGAACGGAGCGGGCGACACTTTCACTCCCGCTTCGCGCCAGCGCTGCTCCAGCGCTTCGATGTCCTGGCGGGCCGGCTGGAGCGCCAGGGTCGGCACCCGGTTGTTCCACGCCAGCAACCGCGCGGTATCATCGGCACCGAAGCGCTCGAGCCAGCGAGCCACCAGCCACTCGGGATGGGAGTACCGCGCTGCCAGGTCCTCGGCGCCGGCGATATCCGCAGAGTCCAGGGCGGTCTCGGTGAAGAGCCCCGGCCCCGCGCTCACCTTCCGCAGTACGGCGTTGACGAATCCGCTGGCGCGAACGCCGGACGCCTCGCGCGCCAGCTCGACGGTGGTGCTGACGGCAGCGTGCACCGGCACGCGGTCGAGCCGGGTCAGCTGGAACGCGCCCAGTCTGAGGACATCCTGCAGCGCGGGTGCGACCGCCTTCCATCCGCGCGGTACCAGGGGAGACAGCACCGCATCAAGTTCGCTTTGATGTCGGAGGACGCCGGCGGCGAGTTCGTGCACCAGCCGGCGATCGGGATCGGCGAGACGGGGCACGGCCGCGGTGAGCGCAGCATCGAAAGGCCGGCCGTCGCGCACCTGGGTAAGCGCCTTCAGCGCGGCACGGCGGGGCGCCATGCCGGGAACGGTCTTGCGGCGGGCCATCGTCAGGTGGGCCGGAAGCTCAGGCCAGCATGCCGAGCTCGGGGCTCGACGGTACTGCCACCTCGCGCCGAGGCATGCGCCCCGCGAGATACGCGGCGCGGCCGGCCTCGGTGGCGAGCTTCATGGCATGGGCCATGGCCACCGGTTCGTCGGCCGCGGCCAGGGCGGTGTTCATCAGAATCCCGTCCACACCCTGCTCCATCACGATGCAGGCATCCGACGCCGTGCCAACGCCGGCATCCACCACCACCGGCACCGAGAGCCGGGACTTGATGGTGCGGATCGAGTAGGGATTGAGCATGCCGAGGCCGCTTCCGATGGGCGATGCCAGTGGCATGACCGCCGCCGCGCCGGCCTGCTCCAGCCGGAGCGCGGTGATGAGGTCGTCGTTGGTGTACGCCAGCACGGTGAATCCCTCGGCGACGAGAATCCGCGTCGCCTCGAGCAACCCGGCCACGTCGGGAAGCAGCGTTTCCCTGTCGCCGATCACTTCCAGCTTCACGAAATCGTTGAATCCCGCCTCGCGTCCCAGCCGGGCATAGCGCACCGCCTCGTCAGCAGTGTAGCACCCGGCGGTGTTGGCGAGGAGGAAAAAGTTGTCGGGCGAGAGGTGGTGGAGGACGCTTTCCTCCTTGCTGCGATCGAGGTCCACCCGCCGCACCGCCACCGTCACGATCTCGGCGCCGGATGCGGTGATCGCCTCTACCATCTCCCGGTTGCCGGCGTACTTGCCGGTGCCTACCATCAGGCGGGAACGGAACTGCCGCCCCGCGATCTCGAATGGCGTGTCGATGTACATGGCTCACCCACCGCCCACGAAGTGCACCACTTCGATCGTGTCGCCCTCGGCCACCGGCGTACTCGCCAGCTGGGCGCGGCGCACGATCTCGCGATTGTGCTCGATCGCGACGGCGCGCGGGTCGAGTCCGAGGTGCTCGAGCAGCGTTTCCAGCGAGGCGGGCGCCGGGACATGGGCCGCCTCACCGTTCAGAGTTACCACAACTTCCGTCATGCTTCCTCCATCCAGGGCTCCAGCAGAGCCAATGTTGCTGCCGCGGAATCCTCCGCATGCCAAAGTGCCCGGATCGCGGCCACACCCCAGGCACCCGCGTCTCTCACTGTCGCCGCATTCGCGGCCGTGATGCCGCCGATGGCAATCACCGGAATGCCGGCACGCGCGGCGGCGGTGATCAGTTCCAAGCCCGCGGCGGGACGACCGGCATGTGACGCCGTCTCGAACACGTTTCCCGCGAACACATAGTCTGCCCCCTCATCGGCGGCGCGGGCAGCTTCATCGGCCGAGTGCACTGAGCGCCCGATCCAGCCCTGGGGCAGTATTTCTCTCGCATCAGCCGGCGGGAGATCGCCTTCGGCGAGTTGCACGCCTTGCGCTCCCACGGCGAGCGCTACATCAGGGCGCCCCCCGACGATCACACTCGCCTCGGGTGGCCAGGCCAGCGAGACCAGTCGCGCGGCCAGGGCCGCGAGCCGGGCTCCTCCGGCCTGGCGGTCGCGCGCGTGCAGTGCGACCGATGGTCCGGCTGCCGCGATGGCTGCAGCACGAATGCCGAGGTCGTCGAGTGCGAGCACCGACCGGTCG
>JAICQR010000188.1 GCA_025937755.1 Gemmatimonadales bacterium
CGTAGGCGGAAGCAGTTGTAACAGTGGGAAGTGGGAAGTGGGGAGTGGGAAGTAGCAGCGGATAAGCGAAAGGGGCTCCCATCATCTGGGTGCCCCTTTCTTTTTCCCACCTCCCACTTCCCACTTCCCACTAGCTTTGAAACCACTCCCAGGTGCGCCGCAGTCCGGTCTCCAGGTCCACGCTCGGCTCGTACCCCAGCACCTCGCGGGCGCGGTCGAGCGATGCCTGGGAGTCGCGCACGTCGCCGGCGCGGGGGGGGCCATAGTTTCGCTCCACTTTCTTCCCCGTCACGGTCTCGACCAGATCCAGCAACTGATTGAGCGACGCCCTGCTCCCGGCCCCGGCGTTGGTGACCCAGCCGTTCACGCGCTCGACGGGACCAAACGCCGCCTTCATGTTGGCCTCCACCACATTGTCGACATAGGTGAAATCGCGGGTCTGCTCCCCATCGCCATGAACGGTCGCCACGCTTCCGGTGCGGGCCGCTTCGAGGAAGGCGGGTATGACCGCCGCATACGCGCTGGTGGGGCTCTGCCTCGGCCCGAACACATTGAAGTAGCGCAATGCGACACCCTCGAGCAGACCGGCCCGGGCATACGCCAGCACGTACTGTTCGCCTGCCAGCTTGGCGGTGGCGTAGGGCGACCGGCAGAGCGGCTCCATGCTCTCGACCTTGGGCAGGACCGCGGTGTCGCCGTAGACCGAACTGGAGCTGGAAAACACCACGCGCCGACTGCCGGCTCGGCGGGCGGCCTCGAGCAGCTGGACGGTGCCGTTCACGTTATGGTCGTGCGAGGCCCACGGGTTGGCGATCGACCGGGGCACGCTGGGCAGGGCGGCCACGTGGAAGATGACCTCGACCCCGTTGCAGGCGCGATCGCAGTCGCCCTGCGAACGAATGTCGCCCTCGATGAACTCGATGCGCTCGGCCACTTCCGCCAGGTTCTCGCGGTCGCCGGTGCTGAGATTGTCGATGACACGCACCTGGTGGCCGTCGCCGAGCAGGCGTCGCACGATGTGTGAGCCGATGAATCCGGCGCCGCCGGTGACGAGAGTCTTCATGAATGCCTGTCGGCGTTGGGGACGGTCTCACTCAGCGGCTCGGCGGCTCGGCGGCTCGGCGGCTCCGACCCGTTGAGGCGCACAGTCGCATTGGGTTGCACCGTGCCCTCGAAGGGCCGTCCCGCCAGCACCTGCACGTGGGCGCCGGGACCGGCGGCAATGTCGCCCTTGCGGTTCTGGGCCTTGACCCGCACGCTCGAGTCCAGCCCGTAGAGCCCGGGCTGGACGTTGAGTTCCAGCTCGAATTCGAGTTCGAACGGACCCGACAGAGGCAACTTGACCCCGCCGTGGTCGGAGGTGATGGCCGCCAGGGTCCGGCCATCCTGCAGGTTCCGGAGCGAAAGCACCACCAGTTCATTACCTGTGGCGCGATCCCGGTTGACCCGGCCGGACAGGCGCACCCGGGCCCGTTCACCCGAGCGCAGCTGTTCGCCGTCTTCCAGGACGATCTGCTCCAGGATCACCGGACTGTCGGGGTCGCTCGGCACCTGCTCGACGGCGAGGTACTGGCGAATGGCCTCGAGAGTGGGACCCGCGAAGCGCACCTCTCCCCGCTCCATGAACAGCACGCTGGTGCAGAGCTCGGCCACCCGCTCCAGCTGGTGCGACACTACCAGCACCGGGATTCCGCTCTGGGCCAGCGCCTTCATCCGGCCGAAGGCGCGCTGCTGGAACTCGAAATCGCCCACCGAGAGCACCTCGTCGATGATCAGCACATCGGGAGAGAGGTGGGCTGCGATGGCGAAGCCCAGTCGGGCGTTCATGCCGCTGGAGTAGCGCTTTACGGGGGTGTCGATGAACGGCCCCACGCCGGAGAACTCGACGATGTCGTCGAACCGCTCCCGGATGAGGCTACGGGGCATGCCCATGATGGCGCCCTGCAAGTACACGTTCTCCTTACCGGTCAGGTCCTGGTGGAAACCCGCGGCGATTTCGATCAATGCGCCCACCCGGCCCCGGGTCTCGGCCCGGCCCAGCGTGGGAGGAATGATGCGGGTCAGGGTCTTGAGGATGGTGGACTTGCCGGCGCCATTGCGGCCGATGATTCCCACCACCTCGCCGGGCTTGACCGTGAAACTCACGTCCTTCAGGGCCCAGAACTGGTTGGCGCCAAGCTCGGCCGCGGTGGGCCCGCGGCCCAGCAGCTGCCGCGCCACCGAGGGAATGAAGTCGCGGAGGCTGTCGTGGCGTTCGCCTCGCTGGAACTTCTTCCAGACGTGATCGAACTCGATGCCCGGGGTCACGGCGCGCTCAGACATTTTCCGCGAACGACGACTGCGAGCGATGGAAGATCACGGTGGCGATGAGCAGCCCCGGCACGGCCCACGCGATGGTATACAGCAGCGCCATGGGACGCCACACGTCCACGACGGCGCCATCCTTGGCGACGGTCGTGAGCGGGAGCAGCAGGTTGTGCCCCTCGACCACTGCCAGCCTGAGGCCCTCCAGGATGGGTGTGAGCGGGTTGAACCACATGATGATGCTGCCCTTGGCCCCCATCATTGCCGGTTCGTAGAACACGGGCGTGAACAGGATGCCGAACGTCAGCATCACCTGCACGATGTACTTCACGTCCCGGAAGAAGAGGTTGGCACAGCTGAGAAAGATCACAACCCCGGCAGTGAGCACCCAGAGCAGCGCGAGCAACAGCGGCAGCCAGATCAGCGTGGAGTGAAACCCGACGCCAAGGAACGGCACAAACAACGCGAGGGCCACCAGGCCGATGCTGGTGTCAAAGGTCTGCGCCAGCACCGCGGCCACCGGCAGCACCTCGCGGGGGAAGAATACCTTGGCGATCAGGTTGTGATTGGCGGTGAGCACCACCGTACCGAAGGTGATGGCGCCAGCGAAGAAGGACCAGGCGAC
>JAICQR010000077.1 GCA_025937755.1 Gemmatimonadales bacterium
GTGTCGTAGATCCCGCTCTTGCCGTTGGAGAGGGCGTCGTCCACCGGGAGCACGAAGCAGGCGGACAGCTGGCCCAGCGGACGGCCGGCATTCATGAGGGTGGGCGAGTTCGGCATGAACAGCCGGCCCGCCATCATTGCATAGAAGGCGTCGGCCAGGGCCTCGACCGCTCCGGCCGAGGCGCCGTAGGTGGCGTCCGGTGCCGCGATGGTGTTGGCGACGCGCGAAAAGAGGGCTTCCGGCTGCTCGGCCGGCTTACCCTGCTCGTCCTTGACCAGATAGCGCTTCTCGAGAACGGTGATGGCATTGGGCGACAGCGAGAGCGGCTCTCTGGGCGTGGACTTCATGCGGGATCTCCTGAGACGGCTCGGCGATGAGACAAAAACGGTGCACCTGCCGGCGCACCGGGACGGATCGATCCTTGAACTCGGCTGCGTTGGGTGCCCTGAGTGCTGAACGCCGGACCGGCCGGTCCGGGTTCCGTCCGCCGTTGGGAACGGCGAACGGAGGGTCAAGCTAGGATGAACTCAGAATCGGTGCAAGCCGCGCCGAAGTGGCGCAGTGGCGCGGCTTTTCGGTTTGCACATCACAAATGTGATAGCTACCGCGCAGCAGGAAATTGCATCTGCGTCCACACTGGCACCGCGGCCCCATCCTTCTGTGCCGGCTCCCACGTCATGGTCCGGGCCACGGCTCGCGCCGCCGAGTCGAACTGGGCGCTGCCGGACGACCGTAGGGGGAGCACATCGCCGGTCTGGCCGGCGTCGGTCACGCGGAGCCAGAATGCGGCGCTGACCACGTTGGCCGGGACTCCTTCCGGCACTGTCACCAGTGGTGACGACAGCGGCCGGGGGCGGGTATCAAAGCACTCGCGTGCTTCATAGGAAGCCCCTGGGAGGCAGGGATCCGCCACCTCATCGTCATCGGCAGCCTGCTCACTCGGCGGCTCGGCGGCCCGGCGGCTCGGCGGCTCGGCCTGGCGCGGTATCGGGGGCGCCTGGCCGAGACGGGTCAGCGCGGGCGTCAGCAGCAGGGTATCGCCCCGCCTCACCGTGACGGTATCGGTGAAGAAGTTGTGTTGTGGCGCCGAGATCGCGATGACGCGGCGCCCCGCCGGGACCAGGGTCACGGCCGTGGTGGCTGGACGCTCGTCGATCAGCACCCGCGAACCCACCGGAAGATTGCGTACCCGGATCGCTCCCGAGTCGCGTGGCGCTACCGCGCCTGCAGGGGTTGTTGCGTCGGTCGGGCGCGGCAAGGCGGAGGTCGCTGCCGGCGTGG
Organism: Gemmatimonadales bacterium; assembly: GCA_025937755.1. GTDB lineage: Bacteria > Gemmatimonadota > Gemmatimonadetes > Gemmatimonadales > GWC2-71-9 > CAMLHP01. The sequence continues at coordinate 1,282 of JAICQR010000077.1, forward strand.
CATCGCCGGGCGCGCCGGCGGAAGCCTCCGCCCCCGCGGCGCTCGCGAGTTGCGACGAGTCAACCACAGCCGTCCCGTCCGTGGCCACCGCCTGACTTCGGACCTTTGCGTAGAAGCCGGCCCCGGCCAGCACCACGATGAGCCCCAGCACCCATGGCCATACCGCTGGCGACTTCTGCGCCATGACTGCTGAGCGATTGGCGACGCGGCGATGGGGCGGCGGTGTTGCCGGCGCCGCTGGCTCCGGCTTCCGCGGCGCACCGGCCGGCACCGCAGGTCCGGCACTGGCTCCCGAAGTCCGCACCACCGGCTGGTCCGACTTTTCCGGGGTGGCACGCACAGCGGCTGTCGAGCTGCCGCTGCTTCGCTTCCCAGGCGCCGCGGCGGTCAGCGTGGCCACGAGGTCGTGGCCGTTCTGGTAGCGCTCGGCCGGGTCCTTCGACATCAGGCGTGCAATGGCGCGGTAGAGCGTCCGCTCTTCGTCCGACTGGAGTGTCACCACCGGCACCGGCTCGGTGAGGTGCTTGTATCCGATGGCGAAGGCATCCTCGCCGTCGTAGGGGACCTGACCAGTGAGGCACTGGAATGCAACCACGCCCAGGCTGTACAGATCGCTCCGGCCGTCGGTCGACTGGGCCCGGGCCTGCTCCGGCGACATGTAATGCGGCGTGCCGATCGAAAGCCCGGTACCGGTCAGCTTGCTGCCGCCGATGGCCTTGGCGATCCCGAAGTCGGCCAGGAGGCTCTGGCCGAACTCGTCGAACATGATATTGTCGGGCTTGATGTCACGATGCACGACGCCCCGGTCGGAGGCGTAGGCCAGCGCGCCACCTGCCTCGATCAGGAGCTTCCGCAGTTCGCCGGGGGTCAGCCTTCCGCGCGCCCGCAGCCGCCCGGACAGGGTGCCACCGCGCAGGTACTTCATCACCAGGAAACTGACCCGGCCGTTCCTGCCTACCCGATAGATCGGGATGATGTTGGGATGCTCCAGCTGGGCCGATGTGCGCGCCTCCCGCTGGAACCGCTCCACGAACTCCGAGTCGAACGCGAGCGACATCGGGAGCACCTTGATGGCGACCTCCCGGTCGAGCTCGAGTTCCCTTGCCCGGTATACCAGGGCCATCCCGCCGCGGCCCAGCTCTTCGAGAATCTCGTACTCGGATTCGAGGGCAGCGCGAACGACGTCTATGTCCGTGACCTCTCCGGACGCGACTGCCTTGGCTGGCGTGGTCCCCAGCTGATCGGCACCGCAGGCGGAGCAATAACGGGAGGAATCAGGCAGTTCACTTCCACAACGGACACACAGCATGGCGTCGAACCTAGACGACTGCTTGAGAGGCCGTCAAGCGGAACGCGGCAATGCGTGGCACCGCGCCCTGCGCACGAAGCCGCATCGCGAAATGCGAGACGCGCCTAACTCCATGCACTGCATGCGCCTCACGCCGCGCGCCGGGCCTCGGCCCGGCCGCGACGCCCAGTGGCACACCAAGTGCAAATCGAGCTGGCAACCTGTTTCCGGAGTCGTGTGTGGTTCCCTCGCACACCCTGCAGTTTGGTCAACAGAAGCTGCGAACCGCGCTGAAGCATGCCTCCCATTGCGAGGCGCAGCTGGGCTACGGCTTCATCCTGCATGCGCGCCGACGGGGCCGCCGCTCGGTACTCGGCGTGATCACGCCGTCAGGCGAGAGCCTCGCCCTGACGCCCCGGCTGCTCAGTGGCCTGGCCCGGCGGCCGCTCTGGCTGTTCGGTACCGCGCGAGTCGCGCTGGAAAGCGGCGAGACCATCCGGTTGCCTCGCGACGGGGACGTGGGAAATACCCCGCTGACGACCGTTCTGATGCACGTCGAGGGACTGCACCAATACGCCCCCGGGGCGCAGCGCGTGGTGGAAGTGGAGGCAACGGTGATCGCCAACGCGCTGATCCAGCCGCTGGTGGTGCTGACCACCGACCGGCCGGTGTCCTGGCCCCTGTAACTACCGGCCAATCACTTCGAATGGCGTCGACCGCACCGCCTCATTGCCGGCTGCATCGGTGATCTTTACTTCCATCCGGTAGGCGCCGGGACTCAACCGTTCGGTCGAGACGGCGCGCTCGGTGCCAGCTTCGATTCCCGCCTGCTCCTCGAACTCGAGCTTGACTGCGGTGCCGCCTCCACCAAACAAGCGCTTGAGAAATCCGCCGGACGTCCTGCCCTTCCGCACCGCAACCTCGGTGGTATAGGCCGCACCGGGTGGAAGTCCACCGGTCTCATAGTAGACCCGGACGACCTCACCCCGGTGGAATCGCCGCAGCGGGCTGAAGTACACCGTGTCGCCCGAGGCGGGCCGCACCCAGGCGAGGCTTCCCTGCTCAGTGCCCAGTGCGATGTCGCTCAGCGTTGGCCCCGCACCCCGCAACGGGGCGACGTCCAGGGTATCGGTCGGCGTGACGAACCCCGCGTCGGCAGCCTGCTCTACGGCCAGGCGATAGGTAAGCTTGCCAGGCACCGTCGGAACGTCGATCCGGCCCAGGAGATGTTCTCGCTGTGGCACCGGGGTGGAGGCCACGTAGCCACGCGTGGTGTCCAGCGTCGCCACCACATTGCCCAGTGAATCCATGGCCACGAAGCGAATCCGGACGGAGTACAGCAGGCCGCGAGGAACCTGCGCGGGCCGAAGATCTTCTCCCTCGATGGCATAGGTGATCTGGACCAGTGGCTTGCCGTCGCGCCGGCCCACCGCCAGGACATCGGTACGCACGCCCAGTTCACGTGCGAACGTCAGGGTATGGCTGTCGGTGGTGGTGCCCAGTTCGATGCTGTGACGGCCCACCCGGCGCTCCTCGGCCCGATACCGCTCGGCACTGACCTCGCCGGACGTCATCAGACGTGAATACATGGGCGAAAGCCGCTCGCGCGACGTCATGAGCGCGGCAGCCGTGCTGTTGAATGAAAGCCCATCGCCGGCACCAAGCATCACCGCGTTGTTGAACCCAAGCAGGTCGAACAGGCTCTCGACCAGCTTGTAGTCCTGGACATCTTCCTGCGCAATGAAGTGGAAGACGAGGTCCCCGTCCGGGCGGCTGTAGCGCCAGGACTCGTTGGGGTCGAGGTCTGCTGCGCTGTGCGAAGCGCGGGCAGTCGGCTCGCCGTGGCGAATGTAGATCGCACCCCGGTCGTCGAAGTCCTTGCTCCCGGACCGGTAGCGTTCGATGATGCCGTAGTGCCGCTTGGTGGATACCAGTGCGAAGTTCTGCCGCGCGTAGAAGAACCGCCGGAAGTGCTCGGCCAGCCTGGTACCATCGGGCCGCAAATCCTGGCGATCCCGCCTGGACCAGAAGTTCATGAGGAAGACCGCACGCGCTTCGCCCGCGGTGGCATCGAAGTCCTCCACCACGCTGTCAGGCGCGATCAGGGCGATGTCCTTGCGGTATGCCGCCACCACCTCAGGGTCATCCGACGTGGCTCCCTGGTAGTACGCGATCTGGCCCGCGACGTCACCTCCCATGAGCCGGGTGCGGGCCAGCTCGTAGAGACCCAGCGAACGATCGGGAGCCTGGGTTATGTACTTGCGGAACGCCGCAAGCGCACTGTCCGGATCTCCTGCCTCCCGCTCGACCCGGCCGCGAACGAGCAATACGCTCGGGTCTGCACCGGCCGGTGTGGATGCAGCGCGCCGGAGCGCGTCGAGTGCGACATCCAGCTTGATGTTGACCTTCTGTTCCAGCGCCGTGTTGCCCAGTTCGACCAGCCCGCGGACGAATCCGGGGTCGACCATGGCTGACCGGGCGAACGCGGCGGCCGACCGGGACAGGGCATCCTTGCCCACCATGGCCTGGAGTCCGGCCACGGCCGACACCTTGGAGTCACCGACGCCGTATTCTGCCAGGCCCATCCCGTACCAGGGATAGGGCCACTCCGGCTCGAGGTCGATGGCCCACTGGAACTCGGAGGCGGCGTCGTCGAAATGAGACTTGCCGCCCAGTTCGCCGAGCCGAAGGGCCACAAATCCGAGCCGAAGGTGGAGCAGCGTATTGTCCCGCTCGGTCCGCGCCTGCTCGATCAGTGCCCGCTCCAGCCGAAGGAGCTCGAGGGAGTCGGTCTGGGCATCGAGCGAGTCTCGAAAACGTTCCACCCCGGTGCGTGCGTTGGGAGACTGCGCCGACGCCGCCCGACTCAGGCCGGGCAGCGCAAGCAGCGCCAATAGCAGAATTGTCCAGAAGTAACGCATGCGGCTGTCCGGAAGTCGGCATTGGGGGAGACGCGCCACGCGACGAGTGCTGCACGGGTTCATTGGCCGCCACCCCACGCACGCAGGAACGTGCGCACGCCCGAGAGCACTCCGATTGCGTATCGTCGCTGGCCCTCCTCGGACCGGAGGGCCGCTTCCTGCTCGGGTACCATCATGAACAGCCCCTCGGTCAGGATCGCCGGCATCCAGGTCGGGCGCACCAGCGCGAGATCGCCGCGTCCGAATCCAAGGTCCCGGACACCCAGTTGCTGGACCAGCCCGGCCTGCACCGCCCGCGCGAGCGGAATGCTCCGGGGATGGTTGTAGAACACGCTTGTGCCGCTGGCGGCGAACGGATTCACGCCGTCCGGCAGGGCATTGTTGTGGACTGAAATGAGCAGATCGGCATTCAGGCTCTCGGCCAGCCTCGGACGTTCTCCCAGGGCGACCGCCACATTGGTGGTTCGGGTCATCACCACCTGCGCTCCTTCACGTTCGAGCATGGGCCGCAGTGCCAGCGCGACGGCCAGGTTCGCATCGGCTTCGCGCAGTCCGGTCGGCCCGGTGGCTCCCCCGGGGGGATGTCCCGGATCCACGAGAATCTTGAGTCCCCTGAGGGGGGCTCCGCGGTCGATCGCCGGCGGCCGGCGGATTTCGAGGACCAGGTCGTCGTCATCCCAGCGGGTGCGGTAGCCCCAGACCGGCTGCGTCAACTCGAAAGTCAGCACCACACCCCTCGGGTCTGCCTGGCTCCAGGCCGCGCGACGGACCAGTTCGGGACCCGACCCGTAGCGGATCCAGTTGACGTCCCCGACGCCGCCATAGATCACCACATCAAGACTCGATTGATGCTCGATTACTTCGTAGGGGGCGCGAACGCCCAGCGGAATCCGGGCTGCGACGCCGTCGCGGGTCTCGCGCATGGTGATGGAGCCCACCACCGGACGAGGCGCCGGCTGTCCGGCCAGCAGTCGTGTTTCCGACTCAGGAACCCAGGCCTCAATCCCGGGTGCAAGCTCCAGCCGCCGATTGGCTCCCACGCTGCCAGTAGCCCGGGCTCGTGTGCCGTTGGGCCAGAACCAGTGGTACGTGCCTCCAGCAAGCGCGCGTCCGATCACCACACCATCCGTCGCGCCGGTGGCCTCGATGTCGTCGGCAAGCTCGACAGCGTAGCCGCCGGAAGGAATACGTTGAATTGACAGCGGCCACGCGGCTCGGACGGTGTCGCTGTCCAGCACAACTTCGAGCTGGGCAGCGGACGCCGAATCGCCCGCCGGCATGTCGCCGGTAAAGAGGCCGATGTACCGGTCATTTGGCGCCCTGCGCTGCAGCGCTGCTGTGTCACGCCCAAAGGCGCGGATTCCCCATGGAACTTCCTCCAGCGAGGTTTCCGCAACGAAGGGAATCCGGGACCCGTCGGCCTTTACCAGCGTCACTGCCGCGCCCGGGCTGGCTCGCACGCGCAGCTCGACTGGCTCCTGCTCCCGCATCACGACGGAGCCCGACGGCGAGTATGAACTGGTGTCCACCCAGGGGCCGGTGATGGGGGGATGGAACCGCCGCGGTCTCCGTGCGGTCAGGACCGCATCACGTGACTCCCTCGCCGTCGACGCGCGAAGTTCGAAACGCATGATGCTGTCCGGCGGCAGTGCCACCCATGCGAGCCAGGCGCCGTTGGGTGCCACGGTCACCGGCGCGCCGTTAATGGCGAGCCGGGCGTCGCCGGTCCCGGTGCTGCCGAACATGAACGTCGAGTCCGCTGCCTGGATGACGGTGCCCTCGGCGGGATAGACGACGCGGATATTGAGCGGGCCGATCACCGAGTCGACCTCGGGCAGCCGCCCGACGACGAGGGCTTCTGTCAGCGCGGAATCCGGAACGGCTCCACGCGCCGGCGCGGGGACCGGAGGCGCTGGAGCGGTGGCGCAGGCGGATAGAACTGTTGAGAGAGTGAAGCCGATCGAGGCTGCGGCGCGACCCATGGTCATGGGATCAAGGTACTTGCGGCGTCACACGGGACCAAACACCGGCGTTGACGCTCTGTGCCGCGATTCCTATCTTCCGCCCAACCCCGGAACCCGTGGTCGAGGAGAGGCGCATCACCGTGAAGCGATGCCCCACATGCGCCGCCGAGTCTCCGGACGGGCGATGAGCAGCGAAATCCGGATCAGCGTATTTGCCCGCACAGACGTGGGGCAGAGCCGGGAGCACAACGAGGACACCTTCCTCGTGGCCGACCTGTCGACGGGCCAGGCCACGCTCATGCCCGACGTTCGGGAGCATCGACTGGGTGAGCGTGGCTCGCTCTTTGTCGTGGCGGACGGAATGGGTGGCGCGGCGGCGGGCGAGCTCGCCAGCTCGATGGCGACCGATCTCATCTGGCAGCATCTGGTTTCGACCTGGCGCACCGATGTGGATCTCACCGCGGAGCGCTTCGCCTATCGGATGCGTGAAGCGGTCGAGCGCGCCAACGCCGAACTGCATCAATACGCGCTGGAGCATGCTGAAGTCCGGGGGATGGGCACTACGCTTACCCTGGCGGGCATCTTCGGTCCCGAGATATTCGTGGCCCAGATCGGGGACAGCCGGGCCTACCTCGTGCGCGGTGACGAAACCTTCCAGCTCACCCGCGATCAATCGCTGACCCAGCGACTGGTCGAAGCCGGCGAACTCACCGAAGAGGAAGCCGAGGCCAGCGACCGACGCAACATCATCCTGCAGGCGCTTGGTCCGGATACGCTGGTGCGGGTGGACTTGAGCCGGCAGACCCTGCGTCGGGGCGACATGCTGGTGCTGTGTTCCGACGGGCTGCATGGGCTGGTGAAGAAGGATGAGATCGGCGACCTCGCTCGCCGGACGCCGGACCTGGCCGCACTCTGCAGCGGACTGATCGACCTCGCCAATACCCGGGGCGGTCCCGACAATATTACCGTCGTGGCCGCCCGCTTCGATGGAGACGGACTGGCGGCGGCCGAGTCCACCGACGCGGTCGGCTACCAGGCGTTCGAACTCGATGCCGATCAGCCTACCGAGGAACTGCCCCTGCCGGTGGTGCCGCCCGCACGGCGCACCGGCTCGCCCCGGACCCTCCTCATCGGCGCGGTGCTGCTCGCGCTGGCGGTGCTGCTCTTCGCACTGCTGACCTGAACGGCGATGCCCATCCGCATCGCGATCCAGAGCGGCGCCCGGCAGGGAGATGTGCTCCTGCTGGCCAAGACCTACCTCACCATCGGGCGCCATCCCGGCTCCGACATTCGTCTTGATCCCGAGCACGACCTGCGGGTTTCGAGCCGCCATGCTGCAATCCTCTCGCGCGACGGCATCTGGCTGCTGCGTGATCTCGGCAGCACCAACGGCACCTGGGTCAACAA
>JAICQR010000056.1 GCA_025937755.1 Gemmatimonadales bacterium
ATGGCAATCCGGTGCCGGATGTACCGGTTGCCTGGACGGTGGGCGACACCACACTGCTCGGGTTTTCGCCTTCGACCGGTTTGGCGACCGCTCGGCGGGTGGGCCGGGGCACGCTGACGGCCCTGGTTGAAGGATTCGATCCGGTGGTGTGGACCTTCGAGGTGCTGCCGGTGACAGTGCAGCTCGATCGCACCCGGCTGGGGCTCGCGGTGGGTGACCGGGTACGACTGAACGGTCGGCTGGTGGATCCGGACGGCGCCACGGTCCCGGGCCTGAATACCTCGCTGTCGTGGAGCAGTTCGCGTCCTGGCGTGGTGAGCGTGGTGAACGGAGCGCTGAGCGCAGAGTCGGTGGGGCGGAGCGTGGTTACGGCTTCGACGCCATGGGGTACCGAGGGATCGGCGGATGTGTTCGTGACCGGCGACCTGCTGCTGTCGTCCGACCGCGTGGCGCGCCGGGGCGTAGGGCTCTACCAGATTCGGCTGGACGATCCGTCGACCATGATTCCGGTGATGGCTGATACTTCCACCATCCTGCATGCGTCGTTCTCGCCTGACCGGACTCGTATTGCCATGAGCTCCAACCGGGCGGGCAGCTTCGACATCTGGGTGATGGATGCCGACGGCCGCAACCTGCTTCAGCTCACCAGCGACTCAACCGCGAGCGAGTCGGAGCCGTCGTGGTTGCCGGACGGGTCCGCGATCGTGTACACGGCGGGAGCAGGCGGTGCGTCGCAGCTGGCGATCGTGCCGGTGGATTCGGGCGAGGCGCGGGTGATCACCGATGGCCCGGGCGGGCACCAGTCGCCCAGCGTGTCTCCTGATGGCCGCTACGTGGCATACGTCAGCGCGCGCGAAGGCAACTACGATGTGTACGTCTCGACCCTCGAGGGCACCGACCTTCGGCGGATCACCGCGACTCCGGTGCGGGAGCGGGCGCCCCACTGGCTGCAGGATGGTGCGCTGCTGTTCGCATCGGATCTTTCGCGCATGGGTGCGGTGATCGTCCGGCAGCATGGTTCCAGCCGCCAGATCATCACCGAAGTTCCCGACGCGGTGCTGGACCTCGCGGTCTCGGCCGATGGTCGGCGAATGGCGGTGCTCACGGGGCGGGTGGAAAGCAGGGAGACCAGCTCCGTCGCGTATCGGCTGGTGACACAGAGAGTCGAGACCGGGCAGACACCGGTGGCGATTCCGCTGCGACCGGGCGAACTGGTCGCGACGCCATCGTTCTGATGCGCGCGCTGGTACTGGAAGGCGCGGGCGAAGAAGCGGAGCCGGTGCTGGCCGATGTGCCAGCGCCGGCGCTTTCGTCTCCGGGCGATGTGCGGGTCGCGATGCGGGCCGCGGCGCTCAACCGGCTGGACATGTTCGTCGCCGGCGGGTTGCCGGGCATCCCTCCGGCGTATCCCCACATCGTGGGCGCGGATGGTGCCGGCGTGGTCGAGTCGGTCGGTGCCGATGTCACGTCGGTGAAGCCGGGCGACGAGGTGGTCTTCAATCCAGGCACCTTCTGCGGCGAGTGTCCCGCTTGTGCCCGGGGCGATGAGGCGCTGTGCGACCGGATTGCGATCCTGGGCGAGCATCGCTCGGGTACGGCAGCCGAACTGGTGGTGCTGCCGGCGCGAAACGTCGGGGCGGCGCCGGCGGGGTGGAGCTGGGCCGAGCGTGCGGCGCTGACGGTGGCGACTATGACTGCGTGGCGGATGCTGAGCAGCAGGGCGCGGGTGCAACCGGGTGAGACGGTGCTGGTCTGGGGCGCGGGCGGCGGAGTGGCACAGGCCGCGATCCAGGTGGCGGTGCATCTGGGTGCCACGGTGATCGCCACCAGCTCCCGTGCGGCTGGACTGGAGCGGGCGCGGCAGCTGGGAGCGAGTCACGTCGTCAATCACAACGCAGATGATGTCGTGGCGTTCGTGAGGGGAATCGTGGGCCGGCGCGGATGCGACGTGGTGGTGGACTCGGTGGGCGAGGCGACGTGGCCCACCTCGCTGCGGTTGCTGGCGCGGGGCGGGCGGATGGTGGTGTGCGGGGCGACTAGCGGACCGATGGTGGGGCTCGATGCCCGGCGGCTGTTCTGGCACCAGTGGAGCATTCTCGGGTCGACCATGGGGAGCCAGGCCGAGTTCCGCGAGATGCTGGCGCTGGCGCACAGCGGGAAGTTCCGGCCGGTAGTGGACAAAGTGGTTCCGCTGGCGGAGGGAGCGAAAGCCTACGCCCGGCTGGCGCGGGGTGAGCAGGTGGGCAAACTGGTGATCGAGGTGACATCGTGAACGAATTGTGGCACCGGTTGCTGGTGGGGCTGGGCGAGATCGGCAGCGTGCTGCCGGCCTTCCTGGCCGCGGGACTCATCCTGCTGACCGGCTACCTGCTGGCGCGCCAGGTGCAGCGCTGGGTGGATGACCTCCTCAAGCGGGCCGACTTCAACCGGATGGCGGCGGCGGGCGGGCTGGACGAGGTTGTGACGCGGACCGGGTCGCGGCTGGATCCGGTGCGGGCGCTGGCGAAGCTGGTGTTCTGGCTGGTGATGCTGGTGGTGATCCTGCTGGCGAGCACGGCACTGGGGCTCGAGAGCATCAATGAGATGTTCGGGACCATGCTGGGTTACATCCCGACACTCATCAGTGCCATCGTGATCGTGATCCTGGGCATGATCGTGGGTGAGTTCGTGCGGGCGCTGGTGCTGGCGTCGGCGGGCACGGTGGCGGGGGTTCCGACGTTGGCCAAGCTGGCGAAGGGCGCGGTGATCCTGATCGCGATCTTCATGGCGCTGCAGCAGATCGGGGTGGCGGAGGAGATCGTGACCGCGGCGTTCACGCTGATCCTGGGCGCGGTGGCGCTGGCGGCGGGATTGGCCTTCGGGCTGGGCAACCGCGACCTGGCGGGCGAGGTGACGCGGCGGTGGTACGAGGCAGGGCAGCGGCGCGACCGCCGCCGCACCGACAAGCCGGGGCCCAACACGCCGCCGGACGGGTCGCCGCCGATGATGGATTGAACAGAGTGTGGGGAGTGTGCAGTGTGAAAGTGTTGGGCAGTGTGGTGGTGGACTTACGTCATTGCGAGGCGGCGCAGCCGCCGAAGCAATCTGGCTGCCTATAGGCGCACCCTCGCGGCTGAGAGCCGCTGCTCGGCACGTGTCGCCTTCGGCGACATCGTTCACCATGAAGAGACGAAGGACACGAAGGGTTCGAGTGAACCACGGAGCCACGGAGCTCACGGAGCTGCACGGAGAACTGCTCTCGTTGTGGGTTATCGGGACCGGGCGCTGGAAATTGGAGGTGAGGCATATTTCACCACGCAGACACGTAGGACACGAAGGAATGCGCTGAATGAGCTGGACGTGCCCCGGGTGCGGTGAGCAGCATTCGGATGAGTTCGATACCTGCTGGCGCTGCACGCCGCCGCCGGACGAGTCCGAGCCGGATCTCACCGTCTACCTCGAGAGCGATGACGGCGATGACCAGCTTCCGCAGCTGACTCCCGAACAGCAGGCCGCCGCGCGCGCCGCGCTCGACAAGCGTGCAGCGGAGATCATTGCGGAGCAGGGAGGCCTGTTTCCTTCGCGAGAAGCACGCGCGGCAGCAGGCATCGCCAAATTGCAGAAGGCATATGCGCTCTATCGGTTGCGGCAGGAGCCGACCCGGTTCGATCCACCGTCCGGCGAGGCGCGCAAGCTCAATCAGCTGTGGTCTGTGCTCATGTGGAGCGCTGGACTTCTTACGGGTCTGGCGCTGCTGGTGACATTCCAGTCGGAACGAGTGTTCCCGTTCTACGGCGAATGGCTGGTCTATGCCCTCCTCGGTGTGATGGTTTTCACGGTCCTGTTTGCTGACCATGTGGCGGGCCGGGAGATCGGATTCTCGGAGGGACCCGACTCGCCCTTTCAGCGGTCGGACGTGAGCGGTACCGAGTCGCATTTCACGTAATGCAAGCGCGGCGCGACATCACTCTTGCGCGGAGGAATCAATGGGTCGAATCGGCGTGCTGCTTGGCCTGCTGCTGGCTTCGCAGAGGCGGCGTGGCTCGATGACCGCAGCTGGACCTTCGCCCGCCTCCCGCAGCGCTACGAGCGGCGCGACGCGCGCTCCTGCTGGTACCAGGCACCAACCGCCGGATACGAGGGGCTGCTGGTGGTGAACGCCGAGGGATTCGTGGAGGAATATCCAGGGTTGTGGACCGCGATCGATGACGAGGCCTGACTTCTCCCTGCTGTTGCGGCACCTCGCCTCGATCCTGCTGCTGCCCTTCCTGGTCGCAGTCATGGTTCCGACATACCTGCTGAAGTCGTCAGATGATAGCCGCTGGGCGAGCGGTGGCGTGGCGGAGATGCCGGCGCGCGCAGCTGGCGCCTTGCTGCTTGGGATCGGGGTGTACCTGTTCGCCTGGTGCGTGCTGCTGTTCGCCCGGGTGGGCCGAGGCACCCTGGCGCCGTGGGATCCGACCCGCGCGCTGGTGGCGGTCGGCCCCTATCGGTGGGTGCGCAATCCCATGATCACGGGCGTCGCGCTGATACTTGTCGGTGAAGCGTTGATCTGGGGCTCGTGGCGCCTGGCGGCATGGGCGGCGGCGTTCACCGTCATCAACCATGTCTACTTCGTACTGGTGGAGGAACCGGGATTGCGCCGCCGCTTCGGGCAGAGCTATGACGAGTATGCGGTTGCAGTGCCGAGGTGGCTGCCCCGCCCGTGGCGTGAATTCAACCGGAGACCGAATGACCGGCAGCAGTAGCGCACGCGCGCTGGTCGCACTCATCGTGCTGTCCGCGTGCGGCCAGCGCGACGCACCGCCGTCCGACGCGGCCAGCGAGGCCCCGCCGGCGCCGGTCGTCGAGCCGGTGCTGGTGCAACTGGGCACTGGATCGATCACCGCACCGGACACCATCGAACCGGGTTGGCGGCTGGTGCGGGTGGTGGAGGATGGAGCGGGACACATCCCGGTAGTGTTCCTGCTGCAGGACAGCGCATCAACACCCGATGTTGCCGCATTCCTCAAACAGCTCGATGCGGGCGTGGAAACGCCGGGGAACGCGCTGGCGCTGGGAGGCCCCGAAGTGGGCGACTCGGGCGACGTGTTCATCCACTTTGCGCCGGGACATTATGTGCTGGGTTGTCTCTCGCGCGGTGATGATGGCCATCGCCACGCAGTGGGCGGCGAGGCGGCGATGATCGTGGTGCCGGACGTGGCGCCTGCTGCCGGCGGTGACACGCCGCCAGAGGCGTCATATCTCGTGCGGATGGTCGACTTCGCGTACATGGGGCCGGAGGACTGGGAGGCAGGGCCGCAGGTGCTGCGGGTGGATAACGCGGGGCAGCAGGACCATCAGGTACGGATGGCCCGGCTCAAGGAGGGTTCGACGATGCGCGACTGGATGTATGCCGAGCACCCTACCGATCATGCCACTGACATCGCGGGTGTGGCGCGGATGGGAACGGGAGTGGTGGCGTACCTGCCGGTCAACCTGCGTCCCGGAGAGTACGTGATATACTGTCTGGTGCCCGACAAGGACTCCGGCAAACCGCATGCGATGCTGGGGATGCTCCGGGCGATTCATGTGAACTAGAAGGTAGAAGAGGTAGAAGAGGTAGAAGAGGTAGAAAGGAGGTGGACAGATGAACTTCGACCTTCCTGCTGGCATGGCGGTGCTGGAGCGCACACCCGTCACCCTGCGGGCGCTGCTCGAGGGGTTGCCGGATGGCTGGGCCGCCGCGAACGAGGGGCCCGAGACGTGGAGCCCGTACGACGTGGTGGGGCACCTGATTCATGGTGAGCGCACCGACTGGATCGCCCGGGCGAAGCTCATTCTGGCGCAGGGGGCCAACCTGCGCTTCACGCCGTTCGACCGCTTCGCGCAGTTTCGCGAGAGTCAGGGCAAGACGCTGGTGCAGCTGCTGGATGAGTTCGCGCAGCTTCGGGCGGGCAACCTCGCCATCGTCGACGGGTGGAAGCTCACTGACGCGCTGCTGGCGCTGGAGGGCGAGCATCCGGAGCTGGGTCCGGTGACCCTCCGCAACCTGCTGGCCACATGGGTGGCGCACGACCTCAACCACGTGAGCCAGATCGCGCGGGTGATGGCGAAGCAGTATCGCGAGGAAGTCGGGCCCTGGCGGAAGTATCTCCCGATCATGGAAATCCACAGATGAAGCTGATGAACCGCCTGATGACGCTGATGCTTCGGCGCTCGACCGGCGTTTCGGCGCTGCTGGCAGGTCTGGGCCTCGCGGCGTTGCCGGTGATGGTCAGCGGTCAGAGCGCCCCTGATGCGCATGCTGATGTGACTCCGCTGGTTGTGGGTGAGACATTCACCATCGACTCGCCGACGCTGGGCGAGACCCGCACCATCAATGTGTACCTCCCTGCTCCGTACACGGCGGACTCCACCGCCCGGCTGCCGGTGCTGTACATGCCGGATGGCGGCATCGGCGAGGATTTCCTGCATGTAGCCGGGCTGGTGCAGGTGTCGGTGGGCAACGGCACCATGCGGCCCTTCATCCTGGTGGGGATCGAGAACACGGCCCGCCGGCGGGATCTTACCGGCCCTACCACAGTGGAGGAAGACCGGAAGGTCGCTCCGGTGGTGGGAGGTTCCACCGCATTTCGCGAGTTCATTCGTACCGAGCTGATGCCGGCGGTGCGGTCGCGCTATCGCACCACAGATGAGACGGCAATCGTCGGAGAGTCTCTGGCGGGCCTGTTCATCGTGGAGACCCTGCTGCTCGAGCCCGAGATGTTTGACACATATATCGCGTTCGATCCCAGCCTCTGGTGGAATAGCGGCGCGCTGGTGGCGCGGGCGACCAGCAGGATGGACCGGCTCACGGGGAAGCGAGTCTACCTGGCGGCCAGCCGAGACGATGTGGACAGCCTGACCCAGCGCCTGGCGGAGATAATGACGGCAGGCGCGCCGGCCGATGCGACCTGGCATTACGAGCCGATGCCGGAGGAGCGGCACGCGACGATCTACCATCCGGCGGCGCTCCAGGCGTTCCGGTGGGCGTTCAAACCGGCGGGCGAGTGATCGATGCGTAGTCCCGCATTCCTGCTGCTGCTGCTGCTTGGCGGACCGGCGGTGCCGTCGCGTGCAGCCTCCGCTCAGGCCCTGCAATTTCAGGAGGCCCGGGCGATCCTCTGCGATGCCTATGGGGGACGGATCGACCCGGGGCTCGAGCGCGCTCGCCTGTACCGGGAGCTGCCAAATCCTGATTCACTTCTCGTCGTCCGCTCCGAGTCGCGCATGTCCCGTGGCCAGTACGGGATGCAGTATGTCAGTGGGCACGCCATCGTGAGTGCCAATGAAAATCGGCGCGGCATCCAGGCTTCACTCCTGCTCTATCATCGTGGCCAGGCGACGATGCCTCCGTCCTCCCGGTCGCTTCGCTTCTGGCTCGATGATTCCGTTGAAATCGTACCCGCACCGGCGACGTACCAGAGTCATCAGCACGGCAGTGAAGCCGACAGCGCGGTCACGCTGCAGATCGTAGCGCCGATGACGCCGGCACAATTCATGGCCATCGCGCAGGCCAGGCAGGTTGAGGGTTGGCTGGGTGGCGAGTCGTTTCGGCTCACGTCCGCCGAGCTTCTCGGGCTGCAAGCGCTGCATGCAGCGTTCATGTGTGGCGTCGAGCCGGTCGATTTCCCTGGCCGGATTGGCGAGGTCGTGACTGGTGATGAGCAGCCGCCTGCGGCATTGCGGCGTGCGCTGGACTGTGTCGATGGCTTCGGGAGGCCGGTGCGGCTGGCGATGGACTATCGCGGTGCGTTTCCCGTGTCGGAACTTGATAAAGCGCCGCATCTGCTGTCCACCGGCCCGAGCGGTGTGCCAACCGGGCTCGAAGGGCAGCGGGCAAGGGTGGAACTGCAGTTCGTCATTGATACGACCGGCAAGGTTGAGCCATGCAGCCTGACTGCCGAGGATTCCAGCGACGTTCGCTTCCTTCCAATGGTCGCGGCGATGATTCGGGGGAGCCGTTTCACACCCGGCGAGCGCGGCGGGCGGAAAATTCGGGCGGTCGTGCGGCAGGGGGTTTCGTTCCAATAGCAAGGCGGAAAGCGCGCAATGGAACTTGAAGCGACACTGGTGCAGAGTCGGAGCTCGATGTTCTCGCTGGCGCTATTGGCGCTGCTGGCGCTGCCGGCGGGGGCACAGACGCCGCCCTATGCCGTCTATCGCGATACTGCTTCAGGTGCCGGCGCCGCAGGGGATTCACTCGACGAAGGTTCCGAGCTGCCGGTGATGCGCAACTGTGGCAAGCCGAGCGAGCCGGTGGGGCCGATTCTTGGAGATGGCTGGGTCACCTACAAGGTCACCAGCGGGGGGCGCGTGGATCTCGGAACCCTTCAGGTCACTGAAACGAACGGCATCTCCCACGCGGGCCTCCACAGTGCGGCTCGGCGGCTACTGGCAAACTGCCGTTATCGGCCGGCACGGCAGGCGGGGAAGGCTGTGCCGGTCACCGTCAGCCACCATATTGCATTCAGTACCGGTCATTTCGGTGGGAGCGTACAGGAGGTCCTCGGCACCGCGGGATCAGTGGAGGAGATACCGTCGATCAGGCGATGCACCGATTTGCGGGCTCGCCGCTTCAAGGGATCACTCAGCCTGAGCTTCGTCATTGGGTTGGACGGCAAAGTGGAGCCTGACGGCATTGAGGTCGCGGCGGCTTCCAACACAACCTTGCGTCGCGCCGCCCATTCCATTGCCGTGTCATGCCGCTACACGCCGGCTCGGAGCCTGGGCGAGCCGGTTCGCGTGCGAGTCCACCAGCGGTTCAACTTTCGGTGATTGTCAGCCAGAGCACATGTTGAGTGAATTGTCGCTTGTCGCTTGCGTCCTCCCGGGCCAGAGAGGCCATGCATGATCCATCCCGACACCGCCGCGTACAACAAGGGCCAGGGGCCCGCTGACCGGAAGATCTGCGACCTCCTGGCCAAGGAGATTGACCGGCACTTGCCGGAGGCGGAGAACAAGATCTGGCACGCCCATCCGGTGTGGTTCCTGGAGGGCAACCCGATCGTGGGATACAGCAAGCTGAAGGGTGCGGTGCGGCTGCTGTTCTGGAGCGGGGAATCGTTCGAGGAAGAAGGGCTGGCGAAGGAAGGCGGCTTCAAGTCCGCCGGGGTGCGGTATGGCCATGTCGACGAGATCAACTCCGCCGATCTCAAGCGCTGGGTGGGCAAGGCGCGCGACATCCAGTGGGACTACAAGAACATCGTGAAGCGCAAGGGGAAGCTGGAGAGGCTCAAGTAACATGCGCCTCCCAAACCGGGATCGTCATGTTCCGTCATCGTGGACGCGCCACGCGCTCAGGCTGGGTCTGGTGGTTGCCGGCGGGCTGGCCGGTGCCCTGTTCGGCATTGCTCTGACCAAATTTGGCAAGCTCATGTCTGGGGCGCCGCCTGCCACGCTCGCCAATTACGTGCATAACGCAGTGTTCTTCGGAGTGCTTGCCGCCATCGTAAGCCCGCTCGTTTCCTGGTGGGCGCTGCGTCGCGCTCCGCTATGGCGCACCATAGCCGAGCCACTCGGCTATGCCGTGGGCGGCGGTACTATCGCGCTTCTAATCGGTGTGCCGGTGCTGATGCTGATTCTCCCGCCGTTGGGCCTGGCCCTTGGTTTTTATGACCTGCACCGGCGGTATCCGGAGCCGAGGCCGTTGCCTGCGCGGCCGGCGGGGCGGTTGCTGCCGGTGCGGTCGGATGCGGACGATTAGAGAGGTTCGTTCGCCGACGTGCATCGCAGGTGATGTCGCTCGCGTTTTACTGGTAGCTGGGGAATGGCACGGCGATAGTAGAGTGTAGAATGAGCACTTCGTCCCGGGCGTCTGGTTTGCCAGCGCGTCCCCCGTCCTCCCCTCCCTCGCAGTCTAAGCCGCCGCTGCTGGCGCTATTGCGCGCAAAACTCCGTCTGGGCCACTATAGCCTGCGAACAGAACAGGCATACCGCGGCTGGGTCGTCCGCTATGTGCGATTCCACGACCTCCGGCATCCGGCCGACATGGGCGAGCGCGAGGTGCTGGCGTTTCTGCATGACCTGGCCGAGCGGAAGCGGGTGGCGGCCTCGACGCAGGTGCAGGCGCTCGCGGCGTTGCAGTTCCTCTATCGTGATGTGCTGAACCAGCCGCTGGAGTTGGAGGGGAGGATTCCTCGGGGACGGGCGCCGGGCAGGGTTCCGACCGTGCTCACGCGCGATGAGGTGCTTCGGGTACTCGAGCAACTCCAGGGCAGCTATGCGCTGGTTGGAGAACTGCTGTATGGCAGCGGACTCCGGCTGCTCGAGGGGCTGTCGCTGCGGGTCAAGGACCTGGATCTGGCTCGGCGGGAGATTCGGGTGCGACGCGGCAAGGGTGAGCGAGATCGGGTGACGGTCCTGCCGGAGCGGGTTCTGGATCGGCTGGCGGCGCACCTGGTCGAGGTTCGCAAGCGGCATATGCGAGATCTGGCCGAGGGAGCGGGCAGCGTGGTGCTGCCGGGGGCGCTGTCGCGGAAATATCCGAAGGCAGCGCGCACGTGGCCCTGGCAGTGGGCCTTCCCGGCCAGCAGGCTGTATCAGGACGCCGAGACGGGGGAGTGGCGGCGGCATCACCTGCACCCGAGTGCGATGCAGCGGGCGATGATCGAGGCGGTCAAGCGGTCGGGAATCAGCAAGCGGGCGAGTTGTCACACCCTCCGCCATTCGTTCGCAACTCATCTTCTGGAGGGCGGTTACGACATTCGCACGGTCCAGGAGTTGCTGGGACATCGGGACGTATCCACGACCATGCGGTACACCCATGTACTGAACCGTGGGGCACTGGGGGTCCGGAGCCCAGCGGACCAACTCGGCCGGTGAAGGATCTTGCAGTATTTCCGTCTTAGAGAGAAAGCCGTATCATGTCAAAGAGCTCGCCGCGGCCCCCTGCCGGGGCAGAGCGAGCCCAATAGGCATTAGGTGGCCCGGATGATCAGAGGTGCAATGGAGCCCTGGCTAGTGCGGATTCGCAACGAGCAGCTCGCGACCTTTGACCGCATCAATCAGCCGATGGCGGAGTGGCTCCGGGCGGTTGATGGCCTCTATCTGTTCGGCACGATCGGAATGGAGGCCGTGCTCAGGGCCGACGGGGCAGTGTGGGTCAGCCGCGCCGATCGGTGGCCCGAATCGGACGAGCACACGTGGCGTCCGGCTACCGACTTGGAGCGCTACGGCGCACTAGTCATTGCCAGCAGACGCCATGCAGAGCTCGCGCAACTTTTGCCACCGCAACCTCCGGACGCTCCGGCTTGCGCGCGGTGCACCGGCTCAGGCTTCCTCTTCGGGGACGATCAGACTGGGGTGCTTTGTCCGGACTGCGGTGGCTTAGGTTGGGTGGTCCAAGCGGCCACCTAATACCTGCTTGCAGCTGGCAAAGCCGCCAGCGCTC
>JAICQR010000073.1 GCA_025937755.1 Gemmatimonadales bacterium
GACCTGCGACGAAAATCGACGAATTACTCGACAGTATACGGGTGGATCAGCGGTTTCTAACGCTTCACAACTAACGCATTTTCAAGGGCTTGACAGAATCGCCAAATGGCACGATCGTTGCCTTTAGAAAGAGCAACGGGGTGCCGCATCACCCCACAGGAAAGTGGTAGGTCGAAGAAGGGTGGAGCAAGCAAATCCGCTTGTCTCCGTTAAACTCAGGGGGCGATCTACCACTCCCCATTGAAGACGGCCCGCGCAAGCGGGCCGTTTTCTTTTGCATGCAACATCAGGCCTCGTCGTCCATCGCCTCCGTATGCACCTTGTCGGCGATGGTGTCCCGCATGCGCTCGACCTCGGACTTGATCTCCGCGATGTCGGTCTCGATCCGCTCGAGCGAGCGGATCAATTCACGCGAGGAGCTCGGCTCTGCCGGCTGCCGCCCCGCCGGCCGCGGCGCTTCAGTCGCCCCTGGCGCCAGCTCCGATGTGACCTTGAGCCGCCGAGGCTCGATCAGGAACACCCACGCCAGCGCGAACAGTGCCAGGAGCACCAGCACCCCCTGCGCGAGCATCGTCTCCATGGTCGGATAGATCCCCAGCGCCGGCATTCTCGGCGCCCAGCTCACGAATGTTGTCCCTACCACCCGCCCCGCCTGCAACTCGGCTACGCCCTTGCCGGCGAACACGAAGGCCATGAAGTAGAGGAAGATGCTGGTCACGGCAAAGAATGGCCGCAGCGGCAGCCGCACCCCGAAGCGGTTGATCGCGAAGTACACGACGCCCAGCAGCACTGCCCCAACCACCATGCCGAGGATGATCGGCGGCAGCGCCGACGAGCCGCCTGAGACCACCAGCGCCTTGTAGAACAGGATGGTCTCGAAGCCCTCGCGATAGACCGCCAGGAACGCCGCCGACGCCAAGGCGAAGGTCGAGCCCGTGGTCACCGCCGTATGCACCCGGCTTTTTACGAAGGAGGTCCACTTCACCACTTCCATCTTCGAGAGCAGCCAGTAGCTGACATAGAACAGCACCACCACGGCGACCAGCATGGTGATGCCTTCGAGCGTCTCCTGGTGCCGGGCCGAGAGGTGGAACACCGTCTCGATCAGGACCGCAGTCAGCCCGCTCGCCGCCAGCGCCAGGATGACACCGATATGAATGTCGCGGCGGCGCTCGCCGGCACCGGTCTTCACCAGGAAGGTCAGCAGCGCGCCGACCACCAGGATCGCCTCCACGCCCTCGCGCAGCAGCAGCACCATCGACTGGACGAACATCCCCATCGTCGACGGGCGCTCGGCGAAACTCCGCTCGGCCACCTCCAGCCCGCTCATCAGCGCGGCCTCGACCTCGATGAGCGATGCCTCGCCGTCGCCGGCACGGGCGCGAAGCTCCCCGAAGGCCGCTTCGAGGTCGGCAGCGAGTCCCGCGTTCCGGAGGCGGAGCGTACGCTCGACCTGCTCGAATGCGATGTAGGCATCCAGCGCCATCGACTGGGCCGCCTCCTGCTGACCGGCGGCCGCAAGCGCGACACTCGAATCGATGGCGCCCCGGACCTGTGCGAAGACCCGTGCCGCCTGGGCCGCGTCGGGACCACCGGTGCCGGCGCTCCGCACCGCTGCCAGTGTGGCGAGCGCGTCATTCCCATTACCGCCGAGACTGGCGAGGATGGCGATATCCGACAGCCTGGCGGTGGTGGTGAAGTCCTGGAGTGAGTCGGGTACTTCCCCCGACGGCTCGGGCAGTCGGAGCAGCGTGGCATACACGGCGACGGCCCAGCGGTCGTCGGCCGAGAGCGTGGTCTCGTAGCCGGGCATGGCGGTCCCGGCCACGCCGATGGTGATGCGGCGGTAGAAATCCTGGGGCGACGCGTCGGCCAGCGCCGCATGATCTGACAGGTTGGCCGGCGGCGGGTCGAGCCCTGGCGCGGCCGGCCCGTCACCCGCTCCGTGGTCGCCATGACAACTGGCGCAAATGCTCTTGTAGATCTCGGCGCCGCGGGCCGCCAGCGGCGTGGTGGCCGGGATCTCCTCCAGCGAGATCCCCAGCCGGGCGGCCATGCCGGCCGTGGCGGCGCGCGCGAGCGAGGACACGTCGGCCGGGTCGGCGGTTCGCTGCACCAGCAGCAGGAGCGTGTCGATCGATGCTGCTATCCTGGCACCTTCGCCTTCCGGGAGGCGCTCGGTGGCCTTCCTGGCCTCGGACAGGAACAGCCGTGCCTCTTCCACCTCGGGGGCCAGCACGATGCGCCCGTTCTCGACCCCGATGTCGTACTCCTGGGCCGCAAGGAGCACCATCGACGCCACCCGACGAGCGACGGGCGCGGGATCGGTTGGGAGCGTATCGCTTGCCGGGCCCGCCACCTGCGCGGTCACCAGCAGGCCGAGGAGTCCGAGATGTGTGAGAACCATTCTCAAGTAAGTTTGTTAAAGACTGAAAAAACTAGAGGCATTTGGTCGGAATTACAACGCGGGGGCCGGTCCCGATCGGGGGTTGCTCACTGCGGTCCGGGCGGTAGGATGGGCTGAAAGACCCAATGGAGGCAGGCTAGATGAAGGCCGACATCCGGCAATTCTTCCAGGACTATGTCGACGCGTTCAACCGCGCGATCGTCAAGCTTCGAGTGCACCTGATCTGGAGCACCAAGTATCGGGTCGAATGCCTGGAGCCGGCTTGGCGCCCTGCGCTCTTTGGCGAGTTCGAAAGTATCGCCACCCGGGAGCGAGGCCACATCATCTGCTCGGGCGGCGTGCGTGACCACGTCCACCTGCTCGCCGAGTTTCCGGCCGATCTTGCGATAAGCAGCTTCGCCCAGCGGCTGAAGACGTGGAGCAGCCACTGGATCCGAGAGCACATCGCGGGCTTGGACCGTTTTCACTGGCAGCAGGGCTACGGTGCTTTTACCGTACACCACGCGCGGCTCGACCGCCTCATCCGCTACATCCAGAACCAGCCCCAGCACCACAATGAGCAGTAGCAGCCAGAGCGCTGAGCAACTGACTCGAGCGCCCCACACTATAGTGTGGGGCGCTCGTCTCGCTCCAGCACCGCCACCGCCGCCGCACTCACATGCGTGTGCGTCAACGACAGGTGCAGCCGGAACGGCCCGTGCGCGGCGGCCGCCTCTGCAGCCAGCCCGCTCAACGCCACACTCGGCCGGCCGGTCTCGTCCCGCCACACCTCGATGTCCTTCCACCCCACGGCCCGGCAGCCCGGCAGCGTCTGCATCGCCTTGTACACCGCCTCCTTGGCGGCGATCCGCGCCGCCATGTGCGGCACCGGGTCTTCCCGCGATTCGACGTACACCCGCTCCTGGGCGGTCAGGAACCGTTCCATCGCCTGCTCCGACCGGCGCTCCAGCATCCCCCGCACTCGGCTCAGTTCCACCAGGTCGATCCCCACTCCCAGCACCGTCATCCCATGCCCCAGACCCGGTTCGCGATCGGCCGGAACCAGTCAGGTGAGGTCAGAAATCCACCCAGCACCAGTCCCGCCCACAGCAATGCCGCCGAAATCGCCACCGTGATGATCCACAGCGGCCATCGCGGCCGCTTCCACGCCCGCACCTGACCAACGTCTTCCTGCCAGGCGGCTTCCTCCGCGCGGGCCGCATCCTCCAGCGCAAACCACGCCGACTCCAGCCGGCGGGCCACGCCGGTCAGCGCCTTCTTCCACAGCGCACCGGCATCGCTGCTGCCCGCCGAGTCGCGCACCGCGCGCCGCATCAGCAGTTCCATCCGGTCGAGCGCTTCCACCAGCGCGCCACCTCCGCTGCCCAGCCGCACAGCGATCCCTCGCCGCTCGTCGTCGGTCAGCATCACCTTCTGGAGCTTCCGCCGGGGCAGCCGCGATTCCTCTGACGCCGACCTGAATCGCTGCTCGATGCGCACCGCCACTCGGGCAGCGGCCGAGTTCACTGCTCGCTCCCACGCCGCCTGCCAGCCGTGCCGGTTGAGCGATTGCAGTGCGGAATCGAGATCGCCTTCCGCGGCGAAGGCCCGCGCCGCGCCCGCCAGCTGGAACAGTTCGGTCACCAGCGCAAGGCGGATGTCGTCCAGCGGCACCAGCCCGCTGGTGCTGCCGGCAGGCGCCGCCAGCCGGCCCAGCAGCGGACCCAGCTCTGGAATGATCGATGTGCTTGCCTCCGCTGGTGCGCTCATCCCAGGATGGCGGCCATGACCGCCTCGGTGTCGGAGAGATCCGGCAGCACCGCCCATGGCCGGTGCAAGCTGAGGTCCTCGACGCTGTACGCACCCGTGGCCACCGCGATGGCGCGGGCCCCGATGCCCAGGCCGCAGGTGATGTCGGCGGGAGTGTCCCCGATGATGATCACTTCTTCGCCGCTGGGTACGTGGCCGAAGAGCGGGCGCGCCCGCGCGGCGGCAATGGCCGGGAGTTCGCAGCGATCGTGCGAGTCGCTCCCATATGCGCCCACCACGAACTGCCGGCTGTCGAGGCCGGCGGCGCGCAACTTGAGCTCGGCGCCATCGACCAGGTTGCCGGTCAACAGGCCCAACGCCACCCGCTGTTCGCCCGCCAGCCGGAGCAGCAGACGTTCGATGCCCGGCATCAGCGTCGTGCTGGACGCTCCTGACGCCAGCTCGCGTTCCAGCAGCGCCACGTAACGGCGGCAGAGCGCGGCAACCCGCTCGCCGTCGTGCGGCGGCTCGTGTCCCGCCATCGCCAGCATCTCGCCCACGATCTGCGGATCGGTCTTGCCGTCGAAGCGCATATGCTGGAACGACGAGACCTCGCCCACGTGCTCGCCCAGCGCGGCGGTGATGGCCCTGCGGCCGGCGCCGGCGGTGAGGAGGATGGTGCCGTCGATGTCCAGCAGGACCAGCCGATCCGGGTTCATCCCCGCACCCGCCTCGCCGCCACCAGGCGGGGCCGGAGTGCGTCACCTGCGCGTGCGCCCGGCAGGAATGATTCGCGAACCACGCCACCGCAGCTGAGGGTGCTGTGCACCAGCGACACCCCGGTGGCCGCGAAGGCCACGTGGGTGATGTGCTCCCCGGACTCGCTCTTGAAGAACAGCAGGTCGCCCGGCTCGATCCGGTCGAGTTGCACCGGATCACCGACATCGACCTGCTTCGACGAATCGCGCGGCAGCATGATACCCCTGAGCGCCCACGTGGTCTGTACCAGTCCCGAGCAGTCCACCCCCCACGGTGTGACCCCGCCCCACTGGTAGGGCGATCCCTGGAACTGCTCCATTGCCCACTCTTCGGGTGGCACCTTGCACGCGTCGGCCCGGATCGCTCCCGCCTGCCGCACCCTGCCGTCCACCACCCGCCCCAGCCGGCCGTCGGGCAGCGTCACCATGCCGGCGTCATCCAGCGCCAGCCGCGCCCTCAGCGGCGTCCGCACCAGGTCACTTCCCACGGTGATCAGCGCACCCTCCGATACCGCGCTTGCGCTCCGACGCCACGCCTCGGCGTGGAGATCGTCGAGCACCGCGACGTAGCCCCGGTGCACCCAGCCTTCATAGGCATCGGCGTCGGTGCGGATGCGAAGCCAGTCGCGATCGGCGGCCAGTTGCTGTGCGGTTTCGCCCAGCACCAGCTGGCTCACCTGCTCTTCGCGAACATCCGGCTCCCGGTTGATGGGGGCGATGGCCGCCGAGGCAACGATAGTGGTCACGCTACGGGTGTCTCCCCGCGGCACGATGCGCACAGAGTGATGCCGCGAAAGGTGCAGATGAGGCAGATGAACGTGCCGCAGCGGGAGCAGGGATAGCCCTCGGAGGCGCGCTCCTCGTTGCCGCAGGAACGGCATCGCATGGCGTCGGTCGCCGGTACCTCAGGCTCCTGGGCCGGACCGCCGGGCTGGTTCGCATCCGTCATGGCTGCCTCAGCTGGTGATGCCGTACCGCTTGATCTTGTTGATCAGCGTGGCGCGCGAAATGCCGAGTTCCTGCGCCGAGCGCGTGCGGTTGCCGGCGTGATGCTTCAGGGTGCGATCGATGTGCTGCCGTTCCAGGTCCTCGAGGCTGAGCGGCGTGTGGCGCCGGTCGCCGACGCCGGGCCGGGCCCGGAACTCTCCCGGGAGGTGTTCCACACTCAGCGCGTGCGCACCCCGCCCCAGAATCAGTCCCCGCTCCAGCACGTTGCGCATCTCGCGCACGTTGCCGGGCCAGGGATACTGCACCAGCCGGTCCAGCACTTCCGCCGTGAGGGTGGACGGGCCGTCCGGCAGCTCGCGCCGGAGATCTGCCACAATCCGGGTGATCAGCGCCAGCCGGTCCTCGCGGGTCCGGTCGCGCACCGCCGGCAGGTGGAGCGGCATCACGCTGAGCCGGTAGTAGAGATCCTCCCGGAACCGCCCCTGTTCCACCGCGTCGTGGAGGTTGCGGTTGGTGGCCGCGATCAGCCGCACATCCACCGTGGTCTCCCGGGTCCCGCCCAGCCGGCGGAACGTCTTGGTCTCCAGCACCTTGAGCAGCTTGGGCTGGAGTTCGGGCACCAGGTCGCCGATCTCATCCAGAAAGATGGTACCACGGTCGGCAATCTCGAACAGCCCCTGCTTCCGCTCCTTGGCGTCGGTATAGGCGCCCTTATCGTGACCGAAGAGTTCGCTGTCGAGGAAGGTGGAATTGAGGCCGGCGCAATTCACCTCCACGAAGGGCTCCTTCGAGCGGGGGCCGACGTCGTGGATCATTCGTGCCACCCAGCCTTTGCCGGTACCCGACTCGCCGGTGAGCAGCACCGTGGTGCGTTCGCTCTGGCCCAGCAGCCCGATCTGGTGGGCGATCTCCTGCATCTGCCCCGACTCGCCCAGGGACTCGGGGCCGCGCTCATCGGTGCCCTGTTCCAGCAGGGTCTGGTTGACGCGCCGCAGCCGCACCTTGTCGGCGACCCGCGCCGTGGCCGCGGCGAGGTGGGCCATGTCCACCGGCTTGGTGAGGAAGTTCTCGGCACCCAGCTGCATCGCGCGCACCGCCGTGGCAATGTCGCTCTGCCCGGTGAGCAGGATGACCGCCGCACCCCGCTCTCGCAGGGTTTCGAGCACCTCCATTCCGTCCATGCCCGGCAGGGCCAGGTCGAGGATCACCACCTCCGGACGAATCCGGTCGAAGGTCGCGAGCCCGGCCTCGCCGCTCAGCTCACGGGTGACTTCGTAGCCGAGCTTCTCGAAGTAGTTCCCGATCGAGCGCAGCACGTCCACGTCGTCGTCGATGAGCAATACAGAATCTGCCATGCAAGATCTCCCTCAGGGGACTATTCAGGTACCATCACATCCAGCGCGCCCGGCACCACTGTCGCGGTGAATGGAGTCTCACCACCCGGCTCGCCATCCAGCTGCACCGGCTCGATCGGCTCGGTCTCGACCCGGATTTCCCTGCCCCGTGCAAAGGTCACGAACCGGTCCTGGCCTTGCGCCGGCGCGTCGCGCAGGAGGTCCCAGATGGCGCGGGCGCTTTCCACCACGTTGCCGGCCCGGAGCAGCACCACGTCCAGCAGCCCGTCGTCGGGCTGGATGCCGTGACGCAGGCGCACCAGCGGCGGGATCACCTCGCCGCAGTTGGCCACCAGCACCATCGCCGCCTCGGTTTCCAGTTCCACGCCATCCACCGTGATCTTCATCCGCGCCATGTGCAGCTCTTCCATCAGCCGGAAGGTGGTGGCGACGTACGCGGCGAACTTCCACTTGTGCTTGTTGGCCGCGGCGGTGCCGGCCATGACCCGCGCGTCGTAGCCCGCACCGCAGGCCACCGCGAAGTAGTGCTCACCATCGCGCCGGCTCATCCGTCCCAGGTCCAGCCGGCGCGCCCTGCCTTTCACGATGATCTCGGCGGCACGCACCGGATGGGTGGGAATGCGGAGATTGCCCGCCAGCAGGTTGCCGGTGCCGCCCGGTATGACCCCGAGGCTCACGCCGGTCCCGACCAGCGCCGCCGCCGATTGCATGGTGGTGCCGTCGCCCCCGAATACCGCGACCACGTCCACGCCCTCGGCCACGCCATACTCGGCCAGCCGGCGCGCGTCACCCGGGCCGCCGGTGGCAAGCACCTCACCTTGCCACCCGCCCGCGCTGAACGTGCGCATCACCGCGGCCACCGTGTCGGGGTGGGTGCGCGCCGCGGCAGGGTTGATCACCACCAGGACCCGGCTCAGAACTCGTTCTCCCACAGAATGTCGAAGCCGATCTGATAGGTGTTGGTCGGCTGGAACTGGTTGAGCACCCGGCAGTCGCGGTAAGTCGGCTCAAAGGAGGTTTGCAGCCGCCAGGCCCGCGACAACCGGTAGTCGAGGCTGGCACCAAAGCCCACCGGGCTGTTTCCCCCGACTCCCTGGCAGACGCCGGCGTTGAGCCGCACGAACAGGTCCCGGCCCACCTGCCACCCGGCCGCCAGCTGGAGCGCGCTTCCGCCGCTGACCCCGCCGGCAAGGACCGGACGAATCTCCAGCAGGTCAACCGGGATGCCGAGGTCGCTCACGATGGCCCGCTCGAGGTCGCTCGACACCGAGGCGGTGACAATGGACGTGAAGCTGGACAGCGCCTGCCGCCGATCGATGGAGACCTGCGACGACGGAATCCCGAAGACCAGGTAACTCACCAGGTCCACTTCCGGCAGCGGCGGCTGGATGGTGGGATCGGAACGCAACTCGAGTTCAGGCCGCAGCAGCGTGCCGGTGATCCGCGCAATGACCGGGATGTCCTGCCCCGACTCGGCCCGCACCACGTGCTGGGCTTCGATGTCGAGTCCGGCATTCAGGTCGGGCGTGCCGAAGTAGGTCACGCTGCCGCGCTGCACGTCGAAGTCGCGCGACACCGGTCCGATCTTGAGCGTGTAGGTCCCGGGGCCGGCCTCGAGCACTCCGTCCATCCGGTATTCGCGCCGTACCTTGTTGGCGCGCACCTCGCCTGTCAGCTTGATGTTGGCTTCGCTGGAACGGAGCCAGAAGTCGCTGCCGAGCTGAAGGTTGAAATCCTCGATCCGCAGTTCTTCGACGAACTGGTTCTGGATTCCCTCACCCAGTCGCTGCCTCCGGATGGCGAGCGTGTCCACCAGGTCGAGATTGGTGGGATCCTCGAGGTCGATGACCTGCTTGTTGAGCAGGTCGGCAAAGTAGAGCACGCCTTCGTTGGCCACACCGGAACCGGTGAGCGTGGCGCCGAAGAATGGCCCCGCGATACGGAACCGCCCCGACGCGGTGAGGTCGAGGAACTCGCGCTGCTGGATCGCCTCGAAGTTCTGGGCCACCAGGTCGAGATTGAGCACCGGCCGCGACAGCTCTTCCAGTCGCACCACGCCATTAACGCCCAGCGCGCCCTCGCCGCTGGTGACCCGCAGGTTTTCCACCAGCACCGAGTCACCCACGAAGCGGGCCGATCCCTCCATCGCTTCCCATTCGACGTTGAGCCCCCGCACGATCATTCCGCCGTCCTGGACCGTGAGGAATCCCGACAGCGCCGGGTCGGCCCAGGTGCCGCCGACAGTCACGTCGGCGTCGAGGAAGCCGGTGACGCGGTCCACCGAGGGCACGAACGGCTCGATGATGGCGAGGTCC
>JAICQR010000169.1 GCA_025937755.1 Gemmatimonadales bacterium
AGCCGCCCACCTCCGTCATGATCGCCACCACGCGGGGCGAGATGGTCCTGCCGGTGCGCACCGATTCCTGGGGCGGTCCGGCGATTTACGCCTCACCGCTCATGCTGGCCCTGGGGGGAAGCATCAAGCTCTCCGGAGCCTGGGCCGAGGTGGCGCTGGACGGCCATACGCTGCGGCTGCTGGTGGGCGCGCCCTTTTACGTGCAGAACAATCGGGTGCGGCCGATGGCTGGCCGGGTTTCCCTGATGCAGGACACGTTGTACGTCCCGCTCCAGTTCGTCGCCGAGGCGCTGCCGAGTCTTTTCAGTGAACGACTGTCCTGGGACGCCGAGAATGCCCGGCTAGTGGAAGCCGGCTGGAAACCATCTGCTGCCGCCGCCGACAACGGCAGCATCACCCTGACCGAAGTCCCGGCCGGGCCTCGACGCGACGGACCCCGGCTGCCCAATGGATTGCGTCCCGGTCACATCGTCGTGGTCGATCCCGGGCACGGCGGCGCCGACAACGGCAACCCGGGACTGTTCCTGCCTCGTGGGCTCAAGGAGAAGGACATCACCCTGCAGGTGGGGATGCTCCTCCGGCGGGAGCTCGAGGATGCGGGCGTGAGCGTCAGGATGACCCGCACCACCGATGTGCTCCCGCGTCTGCTGGGTCGGGCGCCCCAGTGCCGGGGCGACTGCGACATCTTCGTGAGCCTGCACGTCGATGCACTCGACCCGCGTAGCCGGCCCAATTACCGCCAGGTGAACGGCTTCCACACCATCATTGTGGGTGAAGAAAATACCGAGGATGCGGACCGGGTCGCGCGGATGGAAAATCAGGCGCTGCGCTTTGAGGACCCGGCTGACCAGGAGGCTGCGAGCGACCTCGCCTTCCTGCTCAAGGACCTGCAGATGAACGAGTTCCTCCGTGAATCGGCCCGGGCCGGAGCCCTCATTCAGGAACACATCGACGTGGTCCACAGCGGCTCCAACCTTGGGGTCAAGCAGCGCAGGGATCTCGCCGTGCTGAACACTGCCCGGCGCCCGGCCGTCCTTGTCGAAATGGGTTTCGCAACGTCGCCCTCGGATGCACGCATTCTCGCGACGCCGGCTTCCCAGCGGCAGCTTGCACGAGCGCTGGCCGACGCGCTGGTGGCCTACCTGCTCGAATACGAGCGGAGGGTGGGTAATTGACCCGCTTCAGGCATCGAGCGTCCAACTGGCCGGCTGGATGGTTGTTGCTGATGGTGTTTTCAAGTGCATGTGTGTACTACAACGGGATGTACAACACCCGGCACTTCGCCAGCGAAGCCGAGCGGGCTGAACGCGAGGGCCGACGGCTCGACGCCAGTGGAGCCTGGGGCCAGGTGGTGGTGCACGCCGAGACATTGCTGGCGCGGCATCCGGCCAGCAAGTACACCGCTGAGGCGCAAGTGCTGATGGGGCGCGCCTATTCGAATCTCAACGACTGTCCCAACGCTCTCGCCGCACTCGGCGCCGGCCTCCCGGCCGTCACCGACTCGACCTTGCGGGCCAAGGGGCTGCTGGCGTTCGCCACCTGCGAAGCGCGAGCTGGCCGCCATGCGAGTGCCGCCGATGCCTGGATCGAGGCGCGATCGCTCGGCGCAGTCTTGCCGGACAGCGGGCGGGCGGCGCTCGCTGCGTCACTTCGTCAGTCGGGCAGGGCAGCGGCCGCGGTCGCGGAATTGCGCGCGCTCGACTCCGGTTTTGTCAACGATCGTCTGCTGGCACTGGCAGCCGATGGCCAACCCGGCCGGCTCAATGCCCTGCTTGATTCGCTCACCGCTGCCGGCGATTCCACCATACAGTGGGACCCGCTGTTTCCGGCGCTTGCGAGCCATGATCCCAGGGCCGCGAGTGCGCTGGTGGATCGCGCGGTGAAGACCGCGGGGGTGGCAGCGGCCAGCGCGGCAGGCTGGATTCTGGAGGATGCCCAGCGAGTCGAGAAGCTGGACAGGGCCGCTGCCATGCAGCGCTATCGGCAGGTGGAAACAGTCGACAGCGCTGGCGAGGCCGCCACGGCTGCTCGCGCCGCGCGCGCCCGGCTGCTTGCACGGGATGCGGCCACGCCAGCGGACCTTGCGTCCGTCGAGGCCCTGATATCAGGTGATAGCGGCGCGTCGGCCTCCTTCGAAGGGCAGCAGCTCGGGCTGCGGCTCGCCATCGTCCGGGAGGCGGATAGCGCGCTGACGATGCGGGCACCGCAGTCCGACATGCGGGGGTTCCTGGCGGCCGAGGTGGCACGCGATCAGTTGCACGCGCCGGTACTGGCGGAGCATCTCTTCCAACGGGTGTCGGAAGTCTGGCCCGAGTCCCCCTATGCGGCCAAGTCACTGCTCGCAGGGTTGCTGCTCGCGCCTGGAGACACCGCGGCCCGCAGTGCGCTCGACTCTCTCTACGCCCAGGATCCCTATGTCATTGCGATGAATGGGGGCGATCCTCCAGGGCTGCGGGCACTCGAGGACTCTCTCGCTGCATTCTCCGCGCTGCTGACGGCAGCGCGCGACTCCGCGTCGCCGCAACGGCGGGCACCGGGCCGGCGAGAGACGCCAGCGGGTGGCCGGCAACGACCGGCGGAGCCGCTGTGAGCGCGACTGTCGCGCGCACGTTGTTCAATCAGACCTTCCAGAACCCGCTCATTCTCGCAGCCGGCACCGCCGGCTATGGCACCGAGCTGTCCGGGGTCATGAATCTCGACCGGCTCGGCGGCATCGTCGTCAAGGCGGTGTCGCGCGAGCCCCGCGCCGGGAATCCGCCGCCGAGGGTGGGCGAGTTCCACGGCGGCATGCTCAATTCAGTGGGGCTCGCCAATCCCGGGCTCGCTGAAGTGCGGAGCGCCCGGCTGCCGGCCCTGCTCGAAGCGGTGCGTGCGTGCCGCGTGCTGGTCAACGTGGTCGGGTTCACGGTGCAGGAGTATGCCGATGTGGTGGCCGGCCTCGAGGAGGTCGACGGCATCACCGCGTATGAGCTGAACCTTTCCTGTCCCAACACCTGCGCCGGGGGCATGGAGTTCGGCGCCGAGGCATCATCAGTGCGGGCGGTAGTGGCGGCGTGCCGCGCCGTGACCCGGCGCCCGTTTTCGGTGAAGCTGTCGCCCGCGCTCCCCGACATCGCGGCCATGGCGCTGGCGGCGCGCGACGCCGGAGCCGATGCGATCTCGGTGCTGAACACCCTGCCCGGATTTCTTTACGACCGAGGTGCGGCGCCACGTCTCGGCGCTGGCAACGGTGGCATCAGTGGGCCGCTGCTGCTGCCGGCAGGATTGCTGGCGGTCCGCCGCGTCGTCGAGCGCACCGGCCTCCCCGTGATCGGCACTGGAGGCGTTCGTTCGGCGGCGGACGTTTCCGCGTACCTGGAGGCCGGCGCATCGCTGGTCGGGATCGGGACCGCCGCACTGGCCGACCCGCGCCTGCCTGAACGCATCATATGCGACCTGGAGCGTGCATGGCCGAGGTGATCGTCGCGCTGGATCTGAAGTCTCGTGCCGAGGCCGAGGCGGCGGTGGAGCAGTTGCCGGGCCTCGTCTGGGTCAAGGTGGGGTCGATCCTCATGACCCGTGAAGGCACGCCGCTCATTCGGTCTCTGGTCGATCGCGGGCTCAAGGTCTTCCTCGACCTCAAGTGGCACGACATCCCCAACACCGTGGTTGGTGCCGTGGATCAGGCCCGGGACATGGGCGTTTCGATGGTCACCGTCCACACCCTGGGCGGACCTCGGATGATGGAAGCTGCGGCAACGGCGGGAGGCGACGATCTGGCGGTGGTCGGGGTGACGGTCCTGACCAGCCACACCGAGGCCGATTATCAGGCGCTGATCGGGCGGAAGGACATCAACCTGACCGAGGAAGTGGTCCGCCTGGCGGAGGGA
>JAICQR010000191.1 GCA_025937755.1 Gemmatimonadales bacterium
AGCGCTGTGGCCTGGTGATGCAGCCGGACGACAAGGACGCGGCCCTGCTACCCCGGCGGATTGACGGAAGCTTTGTCCTGGTGCACCGGCCAATGCACGACTCCGGCGCCCATGTCTGGATGTCCTACTCGCCGGACCTGCTCAACTGGGGCGGCCACAAGCTGGTGCTGCCAGCGCGCCGAGGGGCGTGGTGGGACGCCAACAAGGTGGGGCTGTCGCCACCGCTGATCGAGACGCCGCGCGGTTGGCTGATGGTGTATCACGGTGTCCGGCAGACAGTGTCCGGGGGAATCTATCGGCTGGGACTTGCCCTGCTCGACCTCGAGCACCCGGAACACTGCCTGCTGCGAGGCGACATGTGGGTCTTCGGGCCGGAAGCGCCGTACGAACGCGAAGGCGACGTGGGCAACGTGGCATTCCCGTGCGGGTACACCATCGGGGACGACGGTGACACGATCTTCCTCTACTACGGCGCGGCCGATACCAGCATGGCACTCGCCACTGGGAGTATCCGGCAGTTGCTCCAGTGGCTGGACGAGCATGGCAGAGCGGTCGGCACCCTCGACCCGCTGGCGGCGGCGCTCGGGCCCGGATTCCCGCTGCGGGCGGGGGAGTCGCCGCCGCGCCCACTGACCCAGGTCACGCCCGGCAGCTAGGCCAGCGGCCCGGTGCCGGTAAACCGTACCAGGGTCGCCTGCGGCGCCCGGCTGTCGAGTTGCGTCTCGCTGACCCTGGCAATTCCCTTCTCGCCGGTGTCCAGCGTCAGCGCAATCCGCTCGTTCGGCAGGATCCCGTCCGAGCTGCGCGACATGAACTCGCCGCTCCAGAATTGGCGGGCTGCCGTGGGCGCGGCGACCGTCATCTGCACCTCTACCTGATCAAGATCCTTCCGGTTCGACCGCTCGATTGATGCCATGTGCGATGTCATGCGAAGACCAGCTTTCCAGCTGCGGGAGGTATGGCGGCGGAGCTTGCGGGGGAACTTCTCCGTCGCAGGAACGATAGTGCCGCCACGACATCGCCGCTGGCATCCGTGCACCCTCCCTCATGTCCACCTTGAGTTCGCCGTGCATTCCGAGTATATTGAGAGTTGCGACAGTCGCGCCCACATGGCGCGATACTATTCCAAGGAGCTGCAGGGGTCCCGGGAGTTTCGCCCGAGGCCCTTTTTTCATGCTACCTGAACGGTCGCGGTCCCAGCGTGAGGGGATACTCACGGCAATACACAGAGGAAACTGACAATGCGCGCGACCGGTACCGTGAAATGGTTCAACGACGCCAAGGGCTTCGGATTCATCACCCCCGAAGGCGGCGCCAAGGATTGCTTCGTTCATCATTCGGCGATCCAGGCCGAGGGCTTCAAGAGCCTCGCCGAAGGTGAGCGGGTGGAGTTTGACATCGTGGACGGCCAGAAGGGCCCCGCGGCGGAGAACGTAGCCAAGCTCGCCGTCTAGGCAGCAAGCCACACCCAACCAGCCCGGCAGGTGCGCAAGCGCCTGCCGGGCTTGTTGCTACCGGTGTGCCCGGTGTGCAGACCCTCACCCGTGGAGGGTCGCGGGCGTCACGCCTGGCCGTTCTTGACCTGCTTCACCACGCGCAGCATGGCGTCGAGGCTGCGGTCCACGTCGTCGTCTGTGGTGGCCCAGCTGCTGACGCTGATGCGCATGGCGGTCTTCCCCTGCCACACCGTGCCACCGCACCAGCAGGTGCCGTCGGCCTGAAGGGCGGCCACGACTGCGCGTGTTTCCTCCGGATTGCCGAACGAAACCAGCACCTGGTTCAGCACGACATCGTTGAGGATTTCGTGGCCCGCCCCCGCGAGACCTTCGGCGAAGCGCCGGGCCTGATGGCAGTTGCGTTCGAACAGCTCGGCTAGCCCCGCTCGGCCCAGAGTTCGCAAGGCGGTCCACACTTCCACTCCGCGGGCGCGACGTGAGAGGTCCGGGGTGAAGTCACTCGGATTACGGTGATCCGTTTCGGTAGGCAGGTACTCCGCCGTAACCGCCATGGCAGGCTGCAGTGCATGCGGGTGGCGCACGAAGGCCAGGCCGCTGTCATACGGAACGTTGAGCCACTTGTGCGCGTCGGTGGCCCACGAGTCGGCCGCCTCCAGGCCGCTTGCGAGGTGCCTCAGCGAGAAAGCGGCCTTGGCCCAGAGGCCGAACGCGCCATCCACATGCACCCACGCGCCCTGCTCGTGTGCCCGCGCGATGATCGGCTCGAACGGATCGAAGGCTCCGGTGTTGACGTTGCCGGCCTGGAGGCAGACGATCGTCGGCCCGGAGATGGAGGGAAGCGCATCGGGACGCATCCGGCCCTGGCCATCGACCGGCACCCGAACGATTCGTGAGCGACCGAGCCCCAGCATGCCGAGGGACTTGAGTAGCGTGGGATGCACTTCCTCGCCGGTAATGACGGTGATGACCGGCGCCCCGAACAGCCCATCCGATTCGACATTCCACCCGACCTGCTCCAGCACGTGGTGACGCGCGGCGGCGAGGGCGGTGAAGTTGGCAACCGTGGCACCCGTGACGAACCCGCCTGTAGTGCCTGCTGGCAGGTCGAACAACTCGACGAGCCATTGCAGGGCCACCCGCTCGAGGTGCGCGACACCAGGAGTCGTGTTGTAAAGACCGGCGTTCTGGTCCCACGCTCCGGCGAGCCAGTTGGCGGCGAGGGTGGCAGGGAGCGTTCCGCCGATCACGAACCCGAAGAACCTCGGCCCCGCCATCGCCATGGTGGCAGGCGTGACTACCTCGTCGAGCAGCGCCAGCGTGCTGGCAGGATTCGATGGTGCATCTGGCAGTGGTTCGTCGAGTCTGCCAAGGGCGG
>JAICQR010000007.1 GCA_025937755.1 Gemmatimonadales bacterium
CAGCAGGAACGTGAGGGCCAGGAAGGCGACCGACCATCCGATCGCGGCGGCGCGGGTAAGCCCGCCCTGGGCCGCGCTCAAAGGCGCGGCCGAAGTCGCGAGCCCGCCAGCACCAGCAACGCTGCCAGCCCGACCTTGAGCAGGTCGCCCGTGAGAAATGGCACGAAGCCAACGTCGAACGCGCGGCTCGTATCGCCGCCCAGCAGCGCCAGCCAGGCAAATCCTCCAGCATGGATCGCCCCCATCGCGAGCGCGAGGCCCGCCACCAGTCGCAGCAGCCCAGGCCGTGCGGCACTCCAGCCCGCGATCGCAGCCGCGATGGGGAACGCCAGCAGATAGCCACCGGTAGGACCAATCAGGCGGGCAGCGCCAGGCGCCCCAACAGGAGCGAACACCGGTGCGCCCAGGGCGCCGACCAGCAGATAGAGCACCAGCGCTGAAACGCCGCGGGCCGGGCCAAGCATGGCACCCACCACCAGCACGGCCAGCGGCTGCAGCGTCATCGGCACGGGCGAGAACGGCAATGGCACGGCGACCTGCGCCGACACCGCCACCACGGCGACCGCGGCGGCGATCGTGACGGCCTGCTGGCCGGTGCGCAGCCGGGAACCGGCGAACGTGGTGTCGGTCATCCGAGCTTCTCCACGGAAAGGGCGACTGCGTTGCCACCACCCAGGCAGAGCGTGGCGAGGCCGGTGGACTGCTTACGGTCATCCAGTGCGTACAGCAGCGTGGTCAGGACCCGCGCGCCGCTGGCGCCGATCGGATGGCCGAGAGCCACCGCGCCACCATTCACATTGACGCGGTCCCAGTCCCATCCCAGTTCCCGGCCATCGGCCAGGGCTTGCACAGCGAAGGCTTCGTTGGCCTCGATGAGATCGTAATCTCCGATCGAGGTGCCCGCCTTTTCCATCAATTGCTTCACCGCCTTGACGGGAGCGAAGAACAGGTCACGGGGTGCGCCGCCGGCCGTCGTGTAGGCCGTAATGCGGGCGAGCGGCTTGAGGCCATGCGCCGTGGCAAACGCGAGCGAGGTTACGACCGTGGCGCTGCCGCCATCGTTGAGACCGGGCGCATTGCCCGCGGTGACGGTGCCGTCCTTGCGAAACGCGGGCTTGAGCCGGGCCAGGGTCTCGGGCGAGGTGTCTTTTCGGGGCGATTCATCCTGATCGACCACGGTCACCCCGCCCCTGCCCTTCACTTCCAGCGGCACGATCTCGGCGTTGAACCGTCCGGCCGCCTGCGCCGCAACGGCCTTCTGGTGGCTCTCGACCGAGAATGCATCCTGTTCCTGCCGGCTGATGCCCGCCTTTTCCGCCGTGTACTCGGCGTACTCACCCATGTGATTGCCGCCGAACGAGTCCCACAGCCCGTCGTGAATCATTCCGTCCACGATGGTCTGGTTGCCCGCCTTGATGCCATTGCGATAGCCGTAGAGGTAATGCGGCGCGGACGACATCGATTCCTGGCCGCCAGCGACGATGCACTGGGCGTCGCCTGCCTTGATGGCCTGGGCCGCCAGCATCACTGCCTTGAGTCCCGACCCGCAGACCTTGTTGACGGTGATGGCGGAAACGGTGTCGGGCAAGCCGGCGGCGATCGCGGCCTGACGGGCGGGAGCCTGGCCGCTGCCACCCTGCACCACCTGGCCCATGATCACTTCTTCCACGGCTGCGATATCGATTCCAGCACGCGCCACAGCCTCGCGCAGGGCCGCGGCCCCGAGCTGTGGCGCCGTAAAGGACGAAAGTGCACCGAGATACCGCCCTATCGGTGTCCGGACTGCGGACACGATGACGGGCGTAAGCTGGTCGTTCACACGAAAATCCCGATCTTGAGAAAGGACGCTTGCTACGTCCGGAAAATAGCCTAGTGGGCCCGCCGTGCCACCTCGTCCAGCAGGCGCTCCCGGAAGTCTGCCACCGCGAGAACCTCCTGCTTGGCGCCGGTGCCGCGGGCCCGGACAGCCACTGTCCCGGCCTCGGCCTCACGCTGCCCCACCACCGCCATGTACGGCACCTTGTGCACTTCCGCATCGCGGATCCGGTAGTTGAGCGTCTCGCTGCGCTCATCCACATGCACCCGGAGTCCTGCCTGCTTGAGCCCGGCCGCGAGTTCCTTCGCCGCCGGCAGCTGCGCATCGCTGATCGGCACCACCCGCACCTGCTCGGGCGCCAGCCACAACGGAAACGCACCGGCGAAGTGCTCGATCAGGTTGCCGATGAACCGCTCCAGCGTGCCGTAGATGGCGCGATGGATCATCACGGGCCGATGCGGCTTGTTGTCGGTGCCGGTGTATTCCAGCTCGAAGCGTTCGGGCAGCTGGAAGTCGAGCTGGATGGTGGGGCCTTGCCAGAGCCGTCCGATGGCATCGCGGAACTTGATGTCGATCTTGGGTCCGTAGAACGCCCCACCCCCTTCGTCCATCCGGAACGGAATCCCGCTGCGTTCCAGGGCCGCCTTGAGCATGGCCTCAGCCTTGTCCCAGGCAGCGTCGTCGCCCAGCCGCTCAGGCGGGCGGGTGGACACCTCGAAGTCGAGCTCGAATCCGAAGGCGTCACGCACCAGCCGCTCCACCTGGCTCAGGCACAGGAGGATCTCGTCTTCCGCCTGGTCCATGGTGCAGAAGATGTGGGCGTCATCCATGCTGAGCCCGCGCACCCGGAGCAGACCGTGCAGCACGCCCGACCGCTCGTTGCGGTATACGTTGGCCACCTCCGACAGCCGGAGCGGCAGGTCGCGGTAGCTGCGCTGCTGGCTCTTGTAGATCAGGCAGTGCATCGGGCAGTTCATGGGCTTGACCCGATACTTCACGTCCTCATCCTCGCCGGCGCCCGCTCCCATCGCGGGATACTGGTTGGCAGCATAGAGCGGCAGGTGCCCCGAAATCCTGAACAGTTCCTCTCTGGTGATGTTCGGGGTGTACACCAGCTCGTATCCGCTGCGAACGTTGTCATCCTCGACTGCGCGGCTCAGGAGCCACTTGACCATGGCGCCCTTGGGGTGCCAGAAGACCAGCCCGGGACCAACCGCATCCTGGATCGAATAGAGGTCCAGCTGCTTGCCGAGCACCCGATGGTCGCGCTTGCGGGCTTCCTCGAGCCGGTTCAGGTACTGCTCCAGGTCTTCCTTCTTGAACCACGCCGTCCCGTAAATGCGCTGCAGCATCTGCCGCCTTTCATCGCCACGCCAGTACGCGCCCGCGGCATGCAGCAGCTTGAAGTGCTTCAGCCGGCCGGTCGACGGCACATGCGGCCCGCGACAGAGGTCGGTGAACGGACCATCGGTGTAGATCGTTATGGTCTCGTCATCGCCCAGCTCGCTGATGCGCTCGAGCTTGAGCGGGTCATCGGCAAAGCGGCGATTGGCGCCCTCACGATCCACCACCTCCCGCACAAAGGGGAAGTCGGACTTCACGACCGCTGCCATTCTGCTCTCGATGTTCTCGAGATCCTCCGGCGTGAACGGCCGCGGCACTTCGAAGTCGTAGTAGAAGCCGTCTTCGATCGACGGCCCAAACCCGATGCCCGCGCCGGGAAACAGCTCGCGCACGGCCGTCGCAAGCACGTGCGCCGCCGAATGGCGCAGCACGCCCAGCGCATCAGGATCGCGGTCAGTGAGGATGGCCAGCGTCGCGTCTGATTCGATGGGCCGGTCCAGGTCGCGGATGGTGCCGTCGATCCGCGCCGCCAGTGCGGCGCGGGCAAGGCCTGCGCCGATGGACTCTGCGACCTGGCGCGCCGAGGTGCCGGCCGGCACTTCTCGCACCGAACCATCCGGCAGCGTCAGCTTGATCATGCTCACGGTGCCACCTCGACCGCGGCGGGTGGCATCACCGGATCTGAATCGGGTGCCAGCATGAAGTACGCCGCCAGGCCGGCCACCAGAATGACGGCGACGACCAGCCAGCGACTCAGGTCCCGGAAGGTCACGCTGACCCGTTCATCGGACATCTCGACCATCCCCACATGAGGGCTTGAGGTGCGTGCTCGATCTGCAATCAGGGTGTTAACTTAACGCGGCAGGAACCCGATTGGCACGAGGAGCTGAAGTGAGACCCAGACATCATATTTCCGGCACCGAGATCGTGGCGCTCGGCCTGGGGGGCTTTCTGGCGGGTGCGCTGGCTGGGATCGCCCTCAGCGCCTGGACCGGCGGCATCAATCGTGAGCGGATTACCCGGGTGGCACGGAGAGTCCGGAAACCCGCGGTCCCCATGCCGCCGGCCGGCAGCGACGCGGTCCGCGCGGCACAGGAAGCGCTGCTGGCGGATCCTGCCCTGGCCACCCTGGGCCTCCGGGTAGCCGCCCAGGCTGGTGCGGGAATCGAGCTGCGGGGGTGGGTAGCATCGCGCGCGCTCCGAGCTCGTGCTGCACGGGTGCTGGTGGCCGCCGGCCTCGGACCAGTATCCAATGGATTGCTGGTGCGGGGAGAGGACGACCGCGACGTGATTCCGATGATGCCTCGCAGCGACCAGCACGCATGACCGAGCCGCTCGACCCTCAATACGACCCATCCGGCATCGAGCGCCCGCTCTACGAGAGTTGGGAGCAGCGCGGTTTCTTCCAGCCCCGGCCGTCGTCCCGGAATCTCCCGCCCTACGTGATCATGATGCCGCCGCCCAATGTGACGGCGCAGTTGCACATGGGCCATGGCCTCAACAACACCGTGCAGGATGCGCTGGTGCGCTTTGCCCGCATGCGCGGCCGGGAGACCCTGTGGCTCCCCGGTACCGACCATGCCGGTATCGCCACCCAGAACGTGGTGGAGCGGCAGCTGGCCAAGGAAGGTCTCACCCGGTTCGATATCGGAAGGGATGCTTTCGAGGCACGGGTGTGGGAGTTTGTCCGGGAGACGGGCTCGACCATCCTGCACCAGCTCCGCACCATCGGCTCGAGCTGCGACTGGAGCCGAACCTACTTCACGCTCGATCCCGACCTGTCGGTGGCCGTGCGCGAAGCGTTCGTGCGGCTCTACGAGCAGGACCGCATCTACCGCGGGCTGTACATCATCAACTGGTGTCCCCGCTGCCTCACGGCACTGTCCAATGAGGAAGTGGACAAGGTCGAAGAGTCAGGCCACCTGTGGCACCTCCGCTACCCGCTGGAGGCGGGCGGCCACCTGACAGTTGCCACCACCCGGCCGGAAACCATGCTGGGCGACACCGGCGTGGCGGTCCACCCGGAAGACCCGCGATACCGCGACCTGATCGGCACCGAGGTACTGCTTCCGCTGGTGGACCGGCGCATCCCCATCGTGGCCGACGAGGCCGTGGACCGCGCGTTTGGCACGGGCGCCGTGAAAGTGACACCGGCGCACGATCCGGTGGACTTTGAGATCGGCAAGCGCGCCGGGCTCGAGAGCCTGGACATCATGACGCCCGACGCGCGCATGAACGACGCGGTGCCGGAGCGGTTCCGGGGTCTCGACCGCTACGACGCGCGGAAACTGGTGGTGCGCGAGTTCGAGCAGTTGGGCCTGCTGGAGAAGATCGAATCCCATCAGCACGCCGTGGGGCATTGCTATCGGTGCGGCACCGTGATCGAGCCGCGACTTTCCGAGCAATGGTTCGTGCGGATGCAGCCCCTGGCAGAGCCGGCTCTCAAGGCCTATCGCGATGGACGCCTGCGCTTCATTCCC
Organism: Gemmatimonadales bacterium; assembly: GCA_025937755.1. Lineage (GTDB taxonomy): Bacteria > Gemmatimonadota > Gemmatimonadetes > Gemmatimonadales > GWC2-71-9 > CAMLHP01. The sequence goes on from JAICQR010000007.1 coordinate 5,641, forward strand.
GAGCGGCGGGGCGACGAATATGCGATGTGGATGGAAAACATCCGCGACTGGACCATCTCACGTCAGCTGTGGTGGGGCCACCGGATTCCGGTGTGGTACTGCGATGCACCCGGGTGCGGCAAGGTCACGGCCAGCCGCGAAGACCTCGCCTCCTGCCCCGACTGTGGCGGGCCCGTGCGCCAGGACGACGACGTGCTCGATACCTGGTTCTCTTCCTGGCTGGTGCCATTGAGTTCGCTCGGCTGGCCCGACGAAACGCCGGACCTCGAGCGCTATTACCCCGGCACCACACTCGTCACCGCGCCCGAGATCCTGTTCTTCTGGGTGGCCCGGATGGTGATGGCGGGATGCCAGTTCCGGAATGACATTCCGTTCGACACGGTGTATCTGCACGGTACGGTGCGTGATACCCAGCACCGGAAGATGTCCAAGTCGCTGGGCAATGGCATCGATCCGCTCGACGTGGTGGATCGCTATGGCGCCGACGCGTTGCGCTTCGTGATTCTGTCCGGCATGGCGGTTGGCACCGACCTGATCCTCGACCCCGAGGACCTCGACAGTTCGTTCGCGGCAGGCCGCAACTTCGCCAACAAGCTGTGGAATGCAGGACGGTTCATCCTTTCCAACTTCGACGGACCGGTGCGCCCGCTCGCTGGCGCATATGCCAACACGGTGCGCAGGGACGAGCTCACGTTGGCCGACCGGTGGATCATCGCGCGCTGTGATGCGATGGTGCGGGAAGCGACCGACGCCTTCGAGCGGTTCCGCCTCAACGATGCAGCAGGCGCGGCGTACCGTTTCATCTGGAGCGACCTCGCCGACTGGTACATCGAGCAGGTGAAGCCGCGGCTCTACGGGAGCCGCCCCGGCGGCGATGTGGCTCGCGCTGTGCTGGCCCGCACCTTCGACACCGCGCTGCGGGTGCTGCATCCGGTCATGCCGTTCATCACCGAGGCGCTCTGGACCCGGCTGCCGGGCCGGGCTGGCGGCCAGTCGCTCATGGTGGCCGCGTGGCCGGAGCCGGACGCCCGTGCGCGCGACAATGCCGCCCTTCGCGACTTCGCGCTGGTGCAGGAGCTGATTGGCGCGGTGCGCCAGCTGCGGGCCGAGTATCGGGTCACCCCGGGCAGGCAGGTGGCGGTGCACGTCGCGCCGGCCTCCGCCGCTGCCCGCAACGCATTCGAGGCCGAGCGCGACACGGTGGAGCGGCTGGCCAGGGTGGGGCCGCTCCATCTTGAGGGTGACGGCGCGGGCCCCGAAGGCGGGCATGCAGTGCTGCCTGACGGCACCGCGATCGTGGTGCCACTGGGAGAAGCCATCGACCTCGAGAAGGAGTGTGGCCGGCTGGGCGAGGAAGCCGCGCGCCTGGATCGGCTGGTGGCATCGCAGCACGCGAAGCTGGCCAACCAGCAGTTCGTCTCGCGCGCCCCGTCACACGTAGTGGCGGGTGAGCGCGAGAAGCTGGCAAGCTGGCAGGAACAACTCGGAGTTCTCGCCGCCAAGCGCCAGGCACTGGGCTGCGGATGAAGCTTCTGGCGGGGTTGGTGCTCGTGGCGCTGGTTGCCTGCGCCCGGATCGAGCCGCCCCCGGGCGGTCCGCCCGATCAGGCGCCCCCTCTCCTGGTGGCGGTCACGCCGGACAGCATGGCGTCGTTGCCGGGCTTCGATGGGGAAGTCGAGTTCCGGGTCAACGTAGTCGTCAGCGAGGGCAGCAGCCCCAGCAGGGGCACTGGCACCGGGGACCTCGAACGGCTGGTGCTGCTGTCGCCCACCGACCGGGTACCTGACGTCAGCTGGAAGCGGAACCGTATCACGGTGCGCCCGCGGGAGGGCTGGCGCCCGAATACCGTGTACCGGGTGGAACTGCTGCCTGGCGTCATGGACCTCCGCAACAACCGGGCGATTTCCCTCGGCAGGACGCTCACGTTCACTACCGGCGGCGAGACGCCCCGCGACACGCTGGCAGTGCGGGTGTACGACTGGACCACCGGACGTCCCGCCGCGCGCGCACTGGTGGAAGCCTTCCTCCTTCCCGACAGCCTTCGCTACCGCTTCACCACCGACTCGGCGGGCCGACTGCTGGCGGCACCATTGCCCGCCGGCCAGTTCATGGTCTACGCCATCATCGACGCCAACAGCAACAGCCTGCGGGAGGAGCGCGAGGCGTTCGATAGTGTCACCGTGGCCACCGGCGCCGACAGCGTGGAACTGTGGACCTTCGCGCACGACACCGTGCCGCCGCGGATCCGCGAGGCCCTCTCGCGTGACAGCATCACGGTCGCAGTGCAGTTCAGCCAGTCGTTGCATCCGTCGGCGCGGTTCAGCGCCGACTCGGTGAGCGTGTGGCGGCTCGCCGACTCCAGCGCCGTCGACGTGGAATGGCTGTTGAGGGAGGCCGAGGCCGACAGCCTGCAACGCGCCGCCCGGGATTCAGCTGCTGCGGCTGCCGAAGGCGACACGACGCTTCGGCGTCCGCCTGCCGACACGACGGTCGACGCCGGGCGGCTCAAGCCGGGTGCACTCCCCGGAGCACGGGGCGCGGAGACCCCAAGCCGGGCGCCGCTGAGCGACCGGGTCCTGCTCCGGCTGGCAGCGCCGATGGATTCCGCCGGACGATATGGCTTCTCCATTCGCGGTGTACGCAACGTCACCGGCGTGAGCGCGACCACCGAGGGGCGCTTTGTGGCTCCCGAACCGCGACCCACCATGGCCGCGCCGGTGGTAGACTCCCTGCCCCGACGGCCATGACCGACACGCGGCGCAACCTGCCGTCCATCGAGCGACTGCTCACGGACCCCGACATTGCCGCGCTGCTCGACCGTGCCCCGAGGGAGGAAGTGGTGCAGGCGGCCCGTGAGGCTGTGGCTGCGGCCCGCAGCAGCCGAGACCTTGAGGATCGCAACTGGGCGTCCGAGGTGGCGGACCGCCTGGCGGCCCGCGGCCGGAGCAGCCTCCGGCCGGTCATCAACGCCACCGGGGTTGTGCTGCATACCAATCTCGGACGTGCCCCGCTGGCGGACGCGGCACTTCGCGCGATGCACGAGATTGGTCGCGGCTACTCCACCCTCGAATACGACCTCGACGCCGGCATCAGGGGGCATCGGTCTGATCACGTCCGCGAACTCGCCTCGCGCCTGACCGGCGCCGAGGACGCGCTGGTGGTCAACAACGCCGCCGCCGCGCTGGTCCTGGCGCTAGCGGCGCTGGGTGGCAGCGGCGGCGTCGCCATATCGCGCGGCGAGCTGATCGAAATTGGCGGATCGTTCCGGATTCCCGACATCCTGCGCGCCACCGGGGCGCGGCTGACCGAGATCGGAACCACCAACCGCACCCATCTCGACGATTACGCGAAGGCACTCGATGCCGGTGCCAGCTGCGTGCTGGTCGTGCACCGTTCCAACTTCGTCCAGTCAGGCTACGTCCACGCCCCCTCCCCGACCGACGTGGCGAAGCTCGCCAGACAGCGGAGCGTGCCCTGCATTCACGATCTCGGCAGCGGTCTCCTGCTCGAGCTCGAGGGGTCTCCACTGGCAGACGAACCAACCCTGGGCGAGGCAGTTGCCGCCGGGGCCGACATTGTCATCGCGAGCGGCGACAAGCTGCTTGGCGGCCCGCAGGCCGGGATCATGGTGGGGCGGCGTGACGCGGTGGCCGCCTGCCGGTCGCATCCCCTCGCGCGCGCCGTTCGGTCGGACAAGTTCACGCTCGCTGCACTCGAGGCCACACTGCGACTCTACCAGGAACCGGATCGCGCCCGTCGAGAGATCCCCGTGCTGGCCATGCTGACCGCCACGCCGGCGGCAGTGGCGGCTCGGGCGCAGCGGCTGGTGGTGCAGTTGCCTGCTGAGTTCGACCCCAGGACCGAGGATGGGACATCCGCGGTCGGTGGCGGCGCGGCGCCTGCGGTGAACCTGCCCACGACGCTGGTGACGCTGGCACCGGGCCCGCTCGGGGTGCAGGGACTGTTGCTGCGGCTCCGCTTGGGCGAGCCCGCGATCGTGGCTCGTGCCGAGGGTGATCGCGTGGCGCTGGACCCCCGGACGATGACCGAAGAGGACCTGGTACCCACCGCCCGGGCGATCATCAACGTTGGCGTTGACCCGGCGGCAGAAGCGGATGAGCTTTCCTGAGGCACACGCCACACGCCGGGGCCGTTCGGCCCCGGCTATCAGAGAGGAGCGAGAATGGGCAAGCGGGATGATGAACGCATCGCACGGCTGGCGGCCAAGAACGCGGCCAAGCCGGCGGTGCCCAAAGCCGAACGCGACAAGCAGTTCGACTCGACGTTGAAGCACCGGCCGGAAGAACAGTCCAAGGAGACCAAGGACCTGTTCAAGGAAATGAAGCGGCGAGAGTTCTGAAGGGTCAGTTTCGTTCCGGACGCGACTCGCGCTCGTTCCAGTGCCAGGCAGCTGCCGGACCCACGAGCTCAACCCCTCCGACCCAGCGCTGAATCCCTCGCAGTTCGACGGCGTCTCGCCGTTCGTCGAGGACGCTGTCGCCCTCCGGGGTCAGGCGAAGTTCAGAGTCGCCGTAGGACCCCTTCGCTTCCGGCCAGGGAAGCCGGGACGAGAGCAGCGGCATCGGTTCCGCTGCCAGCTTCGCCACCACGTGATACAACATGATGTCGCCCATCCACGGCGCCTCTTCAGCAGCCTGGACTGCGCCGAATGTCTCTGCCGCCGTCAGCGGGCCATCCACCAGCGCTCCCAGCACCAGCCGCTCGGTCAACGACAGACCGTCTCTCACCCACGGCAGTTCCTGCAGATGGCGGCGCATCGCCGCGGACGCGAATGGCAGCGCCAGCCGCTTCTCCTTGACGATCGCATCCAGCGCCAGCGGCTCCGGCCGCCGAAACGCAGCCCAGGTCCGTGCTCCAGCCATGAGCATTTCAACGGTGACCGGAATTCGAGACGGGAAAATGGCGCGGAGCTGCTCAGGGCCAAGACTGCCCAGCCCGAAAAAGCGCTCGCCTGTCGGGTGGGCACTCAGCGTAACGAGCGAGAGCCGGGTGGCGCCCAGGTCGCGGGTCGAGAACCAGGACAGCAGCCGGGCGAGGATCGCCTGATCGAAGAGGTCATGTTCGAACCACAGGACTACGTCGCGGAAGTCGCGGAAGCCGGCCAGCCGGTGGTCCATCGAGGTCAGCTGGCGCCGCACGTCCTCAGCCTGTTCGCCATACGCATTGGCGATGAACCGGGAACGGACGTCATACCACGCCTCTCCCTCCACGTGGGCCGGGGTTGGGCCCTGCGCCAGCGGATCCACCCACGCCAGGTACTCGCCGGTGATGCCGGCCTCGACAAGGGTGGGCTGGATGTCGTGCCCACAGCGGATGTGCAGCATGCGGGAGGATGCAGAGGGACGGGGAGGGCGTCAAGAGTCGAGAGTCGAGAGTCGAGCGTCGAGAGTGCGACGCTTCTCCCAACTCTCGACTCTGGACTCTCGACTAGTAAGTGAACGTCCCGATTTCCCGGTCCGGGTTGATGGTATCGTCGCCTACAAAGCTGCCGGTAAAGACCTGGGGCTGCTGGCCGGTAAGCGCAACGGTCACCACGTAATCGGAGCGCGGCACTCCGCAGTCGGCCCAGTAGTCCACCACGACCCGATAGTCGCCGGCGGGCGCGGTGCCGCTGGCCCAGACGATGTTTTCATTGTTGGTGTTGTCGATGTCGCAGCCAGGATTGGAGTCCAGGTCCAGCTCGCCGCCGCTGGCCGCCGTTCGGTTGGCCCAGTACACCTCTTCTCCGCTGGGATCGAAAACGTGGAGGTCCACATCACTGGCGCCAGTCCAGGAAATGCTGACCTGGACATCGCCGGTGCCCACCCGAAACATCCGCAGCGACTGCTCGCTATAGGCGCCGATCGTGGTGCCGTCGCCGACGGCGTACTGGAGGCGCTGGGTGCCGGCGGGAACGTCGGGCGACACCCCCAGCACCAGATCCGCAGTCGACGTCCCTGCCGGCAACGCCAGCAGGTAGTAGCCGTCCGCGCCTGCCATCGCGACAATCACTGTGTTGAAGGCGGCGCCGGCGTCGAGTTGTACCGCGGCGCTACCGCCATTGACGGCGGTGCCCTGGGCCGGAACGGATGGCGCCGCGGAACCGCCAGCTTCCGGGGCCACGCCCGCTACCAGCACCGCCGAGACCGTACCGTCTGCAGTGGTGACCCGGGTAACGATATCCCCAATCGAGAACGCAGGACCCAGCAGTTCCGGGCCCTTGCAGCTCGCGATCGAGCCCGCGAGCAGCAGAGCAGATGAAACTCGGGTGGCAATGGCAATGGCCTTCATGATGCGTCCTTCCAGGGCGGCAGCGGTGAATCGACCGAATCGGGGGTGACACCGCCGATTGAAGCAACTGCCGTTCCAACGAGAAGTTGCCTGAAGCGCGTTCCCTTAAACTCATGGAGCGCTTGACGTTATCGGCAGCTGACATGACGCCTGCAGACGCTCGCCCCAAGGGTTCCTCTCGCGCTATGCGAATGTCGTTGCTGCGGTTACCTTTGCGGCCATGTCGTTCCGGGTGGCGGTAGCGGCGTCGGGCAGCGGCAGCAATCTGGGCGCGCTGCTCGATGCGTTCCCTCCGCGCTCCGGCAGCCCGGTAGAAGTCGCGCTGGTGCTCAGCAACCGGCGCGAGGCCGGTGCGTTGGCCCGGGCGCGCGCGGCGGGCGTTCCTCTGCACCTGCTGGCTGATCCCGACTCGGCGGACGAATGGATCACAGCGCTCCGTGCGGTGTCGGCCGATCTTCTGGTGCTGGCGGGCTATCTGAAGCTGGTGCCGGCTGGCGTCGTCGCTGCCTACAGCGGCAGGGTGATCAATATCCATCCTGCCCTTCTTCCCGATTTCGGCGGAGCCGGCATGTACGGCCTGCGGGTCCATCGCGCCGTCCTTGAGTCGGGCGTGCGCCGCAGCGGTGCGTCGGTGCATCTGGTGGACGAGGCCTATGACCGCGGTGCGGTGCTGGCGCGGGCCTACGTGCCGATTGAAGAGGGCGACACGCCGGAACTTCTGGCTACCCGTGTGCTCGCGGCGGAGCATCGCCTGCTCCCCGCCGTCGTCGCCGCAGCTGCGCGCGCCGGCCGGCCAGTCCCCCTGGACGACAACACTGTGGCGGAGATGACTTCGTGAGGATGAGTGGATGCCCCGCGCGCTGATTTCGGTAAGCGACAAGCGCGGGATTGTGGGATTTGCGACCGGGCTGGTGAGCCGAGGCTGGCAGATCGTCTCGACCGGCGGCACCGCGGCGGCGCTCCGCGAAGGGGGAGTCCCGGTCACCGCGGTCGATGCGATCACCGGTTTTCCCGAGATCCTGGACGGACGGGTCAAGACGCTCCACCCGGCGATCCACGCCGGCCTGCTGGCGCGGCGGGACCAACCGGCCCACATGGCGGCACTCGGAGCCAACAAGATCGAGCCCTTCGATCTCGTCGCCGTCAATCTGTATCCCTTCCATGCCACCATTGCGCGGCCCGGCGTCACCTTCGAGGACGCGATCGAGAACATCGACATCGGCGGGCCGTCGATGCTGCGGTCGGCCGCGAAGAACCACGAGTCGGTGCTGGCAGTGGTGGACCCGACCGACTACCGGGCGGTGCTCGAACTGCTCGACGCCGGGCCGGTGCCAGCCGAGGTGCGTCGTGACTTCGCCGCCAAGGTCTTCGCTCATACCTCCGAGTATGATGCCGCGATCGCACGGTTCCTTACCTCGGAGCACAACGAGCTTCCCGGCCGCATCACCCTGGCCATGGAGCGACAGCAGCTGCTGCGCTATGGCGAGAATCCGGGTCAGCGCGCCGCGCTCTACGTCACCGAAGAGCCACGCGGGATGCGCGACCTCGCCCAGCGCCAGGGCAAGGAACTTTCCTTCAATAACCTGCTCGACCTCGATGCTGCGATGATCGCGGTGTCCCGGTGGGGCGCAACCCCCGCATGCGCGGTCATCAAGCACACCACGCCCTGCGGCATCGCGATCGGCGGCTCCGCCGCCGAAGCATTCGAGCGTGCCCGCAGCACCGACCCGATGTCGGCATTCGGCTCGGTGGTCGCGTTCAATACGGTGGTGGACCAGGCCACCGCTACTGCAATGGCCGACCTCTTTGTCGAGGTGGTCGTGGCGCCCGCCTTCCAGGAAGAAGCACTCGCCACCTTTGCCCGCAAGAAGAACCTGCGGGTGGTCGAGCTGCCGGCTGCCGACGGGGTGGGGCAGCTGGACTACAAGCGGGTGCGTGGCGGCTTTCTGGTGCAGGACATGTTCGTGCCCGATCCCAGTGAGGCCGCATGGACCGTGGTCAGCGGCCGATCGCCCGATGAGCGCGAGTGGAACGACCTCCGCTTTGCGTGGCTCGCGGTGGCATCGGTCAAGTCGAACGCGATCCTGCTGGCGCGCGATGGCCGGGCTATCGGTATCGGCGCCGGCCAGATGAGCCGGGTCGATGCCAGCTTCCTCGCCGTGCACAAGGCGCGCGAGGCCGGCCACTCGACCAGTGGCGCCGCACTGGCGTCGGATGCGTTCTTCCCCTTCCCCGACGGCGTGGAGCAGGCGGCTGAAGCCGGCATCACCGCCATCATCCAGCCCGGGGGTTCGGTGCGCGACGCCGATGTGGTGGCCGCGGCCGATTCAGCCGGCATTGCAATGGTGTTCACTGGTAGCCGGCAGTTTCGGCACTAGTCTCACGTCTCACGCCCGGACGCCCGTGACAGAGTCCTCAGCTCCTCCCTATCGCTGGTCGCTCCTCGTGGGCGCCGTGGTGTTCGCGGTCTACCTGGTGACCCTGGCACCGACCACGGCGTTCTGGGACACGTCGGAGTACATCGCCGCGGCCAAGGTGCTGGGGATTCCCCATCCTCCCGGCAATCCGCTCTTCACGCTGATGGCGCACGTCTGGGGACTGCTCCCGCTGGCGGCTTCGTATGCGGTGCGGATCAACATCTTCGCCGCGGTCACCAGCGCGGTTGCCGCGGCGATGTGGTTCCTGGTGGCCGAGCGGTGGATGCGCGACATCGTGCCCCACCGCGCCATCCGGCTCGGAGCAGCAGCGGCCGGCACCCTAGTCGGCGCCGCGGCGTGGACCGTCTGGAACCAGTCCACTGTGAACGAGAAGGTCTACACCGTCTCGCTGATGACGATCGCCATCGTGGCCTGGCTGACCCTCCGCTGGGCGGATGCCGAGCCGGGCCCCCGCCGCGACCGGCTGCTGATCCTGATGGTATACGTGATGGCGCTGAGCAGCACCAATCACATGATGGGCGTACTGGTGCTGCCGCTGGTCGCGGTCTACGTCCTGTTCACTGACTGGCGCAGCCTGCTCAAGCCCGCAGTGATCACCGCCATCGTGCTGGCCATCGCAGTTGGCATTTCGATCAACTACGTCTACCTCCCGATGCGCGCCGGGCAGTATCCGCCCATCAACGAGGGTGAGCCGGCCGGATTCTTCAGCCAGGCGCTCAAGGACGTCCTCAGCCGGGAGCAGTACGGCAAGCCGTCGGTTTTCCAGCGCATGGCCGATCCCGTCGCGCAACTCCGTAACTACCTGCAGTACTTCAGCTGGCAGTTCGCCCGCGACTGGGGCGCGCTGCGGGCGGTGTTCACCATCGTCTTTGCCGCGCTGGGACTGACCGGGCTGTGGGCGCTCATCCGCTCAAGGCTGCGTGACGGGCTCGCCGCGGCGGCGCTGCTGTTCACACTGACGCTGCTGCTGGTGTTCTACCTGAACTTCCGGTATGGCTATTCCATCGACCAGGGCCTCGAGCTCGATCGGGAAGTGCGTGAGCGCGACTACTTCTTCATCGCGTCGTTCTCGTTCTTTGGAGTGCTGGTGGCATTGGGGTTGGGTGCCACCATGCGGGCGATGGTGGATTGGCTGGGTGACAGGGGCACCGAACGGAGCCGCTGGCTCGCGACCACTCCCATCCTGCTGCTCGGCCTGGTACCACTGGTGGCCAACCGGCTGACCGCGAGCCGGGCTCATGAAACCGTGGCCCACGACTTTGCCGTGGACCTGCTCGAGTCGGTGGAGCCCTACGGCATCCTGATCACGGCCGGAGACAACGACACCTTCCCGCTCTGGTTTGCCCAGGAAGTGGAGGGCGTCCGGACCGATGTCACGCTGGCCAACCTGTCGCTGATGAACACCCGCTGGCACCTGCGCCAGATCCGCCGGAGGCCAACGCCTGACTTTGACCCGTCCACGGCGGCCGAACTCTGGCTGCCCCGTCCCGACGAGCCGGTCCAGGAGCTCCGCGATACGTCGCGCGGGAATCTTCGCGCCCTGCGGTGGCCCAAGCCGGCCAACGATGTGCTGGCGCTGTCGGAAGTCGAGTTGAGCGACACCACGATCCTGCCGGACGTGGTGGCGGCACCCGACGGCGTGGTCCGGGTGGGCGAGGTGCAGATCCGCTTCGGCACCGAGGTCCTCCTGCTCGCGGACGTGGTCACGGCGCTGCTGATCAGCAACAACCTCGGCAAGCGGCCGATCTACTTCTCGTGGAGCGCTGCCGGCTATCCCGACCAGACGCTGGGCCTGAGCCCGTACCTGGTGACCCATGGCTTCGTGCGGCGGCTACTGGAACAGCCGGTCGAAGTCAGCGACTCCATCGTGGCTTCGCCCCTGCTCGGCTTTGTGAACGTCCCGCGAACCAACGCACTGTTGTGGGACACGTATCACTGGGAAGCCGCCACCAGGGAGCGCCCCCATGGGTGGGTGGACCCACCGTCCGGCAGCATCCTGCAGTTGTATTCCATCATTTATGGCGGCATGGCGCCCATCCTGGCAGAGGAGGGCCGGCCCGAGTTGGCCGCGCGGGCGGATTCTATTGCCGGAAAAGTGAGGCAGGCGCTCAATCCGGGACGGTAGGTCCTGGGGCGGTACGGCGGTAGGGCGATAGGTGCTCGCGCCGATGTCTCCTGGAGGCGGCGTAGCGGCCTATCGCCCAAGGCGGACATCAGGGGCGGTCTGTTGACCGCCCGATGCCCGCCGCCGAGCCGCCGGAAGGAGACTCGGCGCGAGCGGCGGGAGCCCACGATCGGCTATGTGCCGTTGGAAACCTCGCCGGAGCCGACGGTGACGCGCTCGCCCCGCCGCTGCTCCACGCGGCTCTTCAGCTCGATCTGCCGAGGCCGCGCCTTCTCGGCCTTGGGCAGCACAACCGTCAACACACCGTCAGAGATGTCGGCCTCGATCTCATCGGCATCGACGGTCGACGGCAACGAGAAGGTGCGCTCGAAGCTGCCGTAGCTCCGCTCGTACCGATGCACGCGGTCAGCCTTCTCTTCCGCCTCCTGCCGCTTTTCGCCCCGGATCGTGAGGACGTTATTCTCGAGCTGGAGATTTACGTCACCCGGATCCACACCAGGGACCTCCATCACCAGCTTGATTCCATCCTTGTCCTCGAAGATGTCGCAAGCCGGAACCCACGCGGCAGTCAGCGCGCTCTCGAATCGCTGGCCGAACGGCCCGTTGCCGAACGTATCACTGAACGCATCGTCCAGTGCGGTCGAGAGCCGCCGGAGGTTCTGGAGGCCGTCGGTACGACGGCGCAAGGTCGTCGGAAACATCCTGTCCTCCTTTGAGTTGAACGTGAACGGCCGGCGCTTGCCGCCGGCGCCGCGTCCACGTGCCAGCAGCGCGCGTGCCGGCCTTTTCGGCCGCTCCGACAGGCGGAATCGGCAAAATTGGCAGCGGGCAGCCGCGTTGCGCTGTCAAAAATGCACGCGTCAGGGACGGCTGGAGGAGGCGAGCGGCGGCAACACTACGGCTAGTTTTGAGTGATGCGGATCCTTCCTCCACTGCCGCCGCTGCTGCTGGTCCTTGTGGCTTGCGCCGTCTCGGCGGACAACCGCACGGAGATCATCCTCGCGACGACGACCAGCGCCTACGAGACCGGACTGCTGGACACCCTCATTGACCAGTTCACCGCCTCCACCGGGATCGAGGTCAAGCCGATCGCTGTGGGATCCGGCGCGGCACTCATGATGGCCGAGCGGGGCGATGCCGACGCGACGCTGACCCACGACACGACGGGCGAGGCCCGCTATGTCGCTGCAGGGCATCTGGTGGAAGGTCGGCGCCTGATGCACAACGATTTCCTGCTGGTGGGTCCGGCTGCCGATCCCGCGGGGGCCGCAGGCATCACCGATGCAGTCGAGGCCATGCGGCGAGTGGCGGCGAGGGGTCCGTTCGTGTCGCGGGGCGATGGATCGGGCACCGAGTCGCGGGAGCTGGCCCTGTGGCAGGAAGCGGGCGTGTCAGCGGATTCAGTCCATGGACGGGTGGAAACCGGCCAGGGCATGAGCGCCACGCTGTATGTCGCGAACGACCGGCAGGCCTACACCCTGGTGGATCGTGCTACCTGGCTGACGCTTGGCAACCGGGTCGACCTGGTGCCGCTCTCGGAGGGTGATCCCCGCCTTCGCAACGACTACAGCGTGTACCTGGTCAACCCGGAACGCCACCCCGGGACGCGCGCGGCGCCGGCCCGCAAGTTTCTCGAGTTCATGGTTTCGCGGGCAGCGCAGCGAGTGATCGCCGGGTTCGGTCGCGAGCGGCTGGGCGGCCAGCTGTTCATTCCGGACGTGCTGGATGAATGACCTGACGACCGCGCTGGGCGAGGCGTGGCGCCTGCTGCTCAGCGGTGACGCCGAGATCTGGGAGATCATCCTCCGGACCCTGGCCATCTCGCTATGCGCCACAGCCCTCGCGATGATCCTGGGCGTGCCGCTCGGCTACGGGCTCGCACGCGGAAGATTTCCCGGCCGGACGCTGGTGCTTGGGATGGTCAACACCGCGATGGGCATGCCCCCGGTGGTGGTTGGCCTGGTGGTGTGGCTCTTCTTCACCCGCAGCGGTCCCTTCGGCGGCAGCGGCCTGCTCTATACCCCGCAGGCGATGGTCCTCGCCCAGTTCCTCATTGCTACTCCGCTGGTCATCGGCTTTTCCGCCGCCAGCATTCAGTCGCTCCCTCCGGCCCTGCCCGACCTGCTGACCTCCCTCGGTGCCGGGCGATGGCGACGCCTGTGGCTGCTGAGCCGGGAAGCTCGGCTGGGTCTGCTTGCCGCGGTGATGGCCGGGTTTGGAGCCGTGATCTCGGAAGTCGGCGCGTCGATGACCGTAGGCGGCAACCTGCGCGGGTCGACCCGCGTACTCACCACAGCCATCGTCACGGTCACTGGACGGGGAGAGATGGCCACCGCGATCGCGTACGGCCTGATCCTGCTGGTGCTCGCATTTGCCGTCACGCTGATCCTGACCTTCGTGCAGCAGCGGCGCGACGCATGAGCGACGTCGGGCTGCACCAGGTGAGCTTCCAGCGAGACGGACGGACCGTCCTCGACGTCGAGAGTCTTCGCTTCCCCTCCCGCAGTATGACGGCGGTGCTGGGGCCCAACGGTGCCGGCAAGACCACCCTGCTGCGGCTGGTTGCCGGGCTCGAGCGCCCGGCCGCCGGTCATATCACGATCGGTGGCGAGCGGCTCAGCCGCGACGGCGCACCCCGCACCGCGCTGGCACTGTCGGACGCAGTGTTCGTTCGGGGAACCGTGCGGCGTAACCTGGATCTGGGACTGGCGCTTCGCGATGTGCCAATGGCCGAACGCGAGATTCGGGTGCGCGATGCGGCCGACGAGTGCGGCATCACCGACCTGCTGGACCGGCCTGCGCGACAGCTATCGTCGGGCGAGGCGCAGCGGGTAAACCTCGCCCGCGCGCTTTGCTTGCGAGCCGAGGTGATCCTGCTGGACGAGCCGCTGGCCGCGGTAGACCGGCTGACGCGCCGGGCGCTGCTCGACGACCTGCCCCGGCTCCTCCGCGCTGCCGGTGCGACGGTGATTCTGGTGACCCACGATCGGGAAGAGGCATTCCGGCTGGGCGAGCGGATCGTGGTGATGGTGGGTGGTCAGGTGCGCGCCGAAGGCGCGCGCCGGGACCTGCTGATGGCGCCGCCCGATGCCGACACCGCCGGGTTGCTGGGATTTCTGCTGCTGGAAGATGCCGACGGGCCGGTGGCGGTGGCTCCCGGAGAACTGCGCGCCGGCCCCGGCGCCGGCGGGCCCCAGGTTGGCTTCACCCTGCAGGTGGCGGATGTCCTCGACCTCGGTCGCCAGCGACTGGTGACCGGCACCATCGGCGGCCGGCCAGTGGAGCTGACGCTGCCGGAGAAGGCGCCGTCGCCCGAGAAGGGCGCGATGTTTCCGGTGCATGCCAGGTCGGTGGTGCGGCTGCGGTAGGGCGGAAAGGCGGTCGGGCGGTCAGGCGCTGAGCGCAGCGCGAGGGCCGCGGCGTGGCACGACATTGTTGACACTTACTTGCCGCTGCCCCGTCTCGCCTCTAGACTCCGCCCGAGGCGTGGTGGCCGAGTGGTTTAAGGCAGCGGTCTTGAAAACCGCCGAACGGGTAACCGTTCCGTGAGTTCGAATCTCACCCACGCCGCTGGTACGATCCTCCTTCACCTCAACCGACGAGGCTCGCATGACACGGAAGGTCACCGTGCTTGCCGCGCTCTGCATGCTCGCCGGCTGCACGCCCGCCGCCGAACGGTCGACTGGCGCTGATTCGACCGCTCAGCCCAACGTTGCCGCACCCCGCGCCGACTCTGCTCGGCGCGCTGGCGCACCACCCGACACCACTCCCCCCGCTGACATCTCCCACGGCGAGGCGCCCGTGGGCGCGCCGGGCGCGTCGCCTGCGCCGGTGTCGGCTCGGCTGGCTCCTCGCGAGCCGGGTCGCCTGCACCACGTTCGGATGGAGATGCGCCACGCCACGGTGGAGATCGCGTCCGGCGTGAAATACGCGGCGTGGACCTTCGACGGCAAGGTGCCTGGTCCGGTACTGAGGGTCCGCCAGGGAGACACCGTTGCCTTTACCCTCGTCAACAAGGCGGACATCCCCCACAGCATGGATTTCCACGCCGCCGAGATCGCACCGGACAAGTACTACCGGAACCTGATGCCGGGTGACTCGATCCAGTACCGCTTCGTCGCGCGGGTGCCAGGGGCGTTCCTGTATCACTGCGGAACTGCACCAGTCGCCATGCACATCGCCAATGGCATGTACGGCGCGCTGATCGTGGACCCGCCGACGCCGCTGCCCCGGGCCGAGGAGCTGGTCTTCGTCCAGAGCGAGTTCTACCTGACCCGCAATCGGAACACCGAGGGCGCCTACATGCTCGACTGGTTCGAGATGCTGGGTCAGGCTCCAGATCACGTCGTCTTCAACGGCAGGGCCGCGCAGTACTCCACCCACCCCATCGACGTCGAGCCCAACAAGCTGCTCCGGCTCTACGTGGTCAACGCCGGTCCCAACCGGACCTCGGCGTTCCATGTGGTGGGTGGCATCTTCGAGCGGGTGTTCCTCGACGGTTCGATGGCCAACCCGCTTCGCGGAGTGCAGACGGTGGGAGTGCCAATGGGTGGAGGTTCCATTTTCGAGATCCGCCTCAGGGAGGCCGGGGAGTATCCCTTTGTCTCGCACGCCTTCGCCGACGCCACCAAGGGCGCTGTGGGTGTCCTGCGCGCGGTGGATCCGAATGCCCCTGCCACAGCCCGTACCGGCCCGCCGATGCAGCACTGAGGCACCCTTGCGTCCCCCTGTCTGCCCGGCGAACTTGAGGCCCCGGGAGTCGTGGCCGAGAGGCTGAAGGCGGCGGTTTGCTAAACCGTTATAGGGCCTAAAAGCCCTATCGAGGGTTCGAATCCCTCCGACTCCGCTGTTCCCACTTCCCACTCCCCACTCCATGCCCCGCGTCCGCTTCGCCCCATCCCCTACCGGCTACCTCCATGTCGGTGGCGCCCGCACCGCTCTCTTCAACTGGCTCTACGCCAGGAAGACCGGCGGCACCATGGTGCTGCGTATCGAGGATACCGACCGGGAGCGGAGCACCGACGCTCATACCCAGGTCATCCTCGAGGGGCTCACCTGGCTGGGCATCACTTGGGACGAGGGGCCGCTGTTCCAGGGCGCCAACCTCGAGCAGCACCAGGCGGATGTCCGCGCGCTGCTCAACGCCGGGAAGGCCTATCACTGCTTCTGTACCCGCGAGGAACTCGAGGCGCAGCGGGCCACAGCGGCCGCGCAGAAAACCGGCTTCCGTTACAACGGCCGGTGCCGGTCGGTCACGCCGGACGAAGCCGCGCAGCGGCTGGCCGCCGGTGAGGAAGCCACCGTCCGGATTCGCATGCCTGACGAGGAACTTGCGTGGGACGACGCGGTGCACGGCCGGATCAGTTTTCAGGGTCACGACCTCGACGACTTCGTGGTCCTGCGAAGCGACGGCACGCCCATCTACAACCTCGCGGTGGTATCCGACGACATCGCCATGCAGATCACTCATGTGATCCGGGGTGACGATCACGTCTCCAACACGCCGAAACAGATCGCGATCTACCGTGCACTGGGCGCGCCGGAGCCGGTATTCGCCCACGTCCCCATGATCCTGGGAAGCGACGGGAAGAAGCTCTCCAAGCGCCACGGTGCAACTGCTGTCGGCGACTACCAGGACCAGGGCATCTTCCCCGCCGCCATGCGCAACTTCCTGGCGCTGCTGGGCTGGTCACCGGGCGGCGACCGCGAGATCCTGCCGGAAGCAGAAATGATCGAGCTGTTTTCGCTTGAGGGGATCCAGAGCAAGCCGGCGGTGTTCGACACCGCCAAGCTGGAATGGATGAACGGGCAGTACCTGTCGGCAACACCCGCCGCCGAGCTGCTTCCTGCGGTGACACGCCAATTGGGTCTTCTTGGCGTCGACTCGGGAAGCCGACCGCTGGAGCCGCTGATCGACGGAGTGAAAGCTCGCTCCCGGACCATCCTGCAGCTGGCAGAGCAGGTGGCAGTGCGCCTTGCCGGGCCCAGGGGCGAGCCCGACGCCCGCGGGATCGCGCTGCGCAAGAAGCTGGGTTCCGCGTTCGCCGAGCACCTGCGGCGCGCTGTCGCCGTGCTTGAATCGCTCCCGGACGATCAGTGGAGAGCTGAACCCATCCTGGCGGCGCTGACCGCGAGCGCCGAATCCGCGGGAGCGAAGCTGGGCGACGCGCTTCAGCCCATCCGTGTGGTGCTCACGGGCAGTACGGTCTCGGAGCCAGTCAACGAGTTGCTGGTGCTGGTGGGACGGGAGGCCGCGCTGGAGCGGCTCGGACGAGGCGCCGCCGAGATGGAGAGCGTGGGTTGATGCGCCGCTCGGCGCTTCCACTCCTCTCCCTCTGGCTGGTTACCGCCTGTGCCGGTGGAGCGCTTCCTCCGGCGACGCCGGCACCCGGCCCCGTGCCGGCGCCTCCGCTCCCGGAGGCGCCGCCGGTGGTGGTCGAGACACCCGAAGCACTGCCGGAGCCGGCACCACCTGCCCCGGCTCCGAAGGTCGCGAGCATCACGCTCGCCTTTACCGGCGATATCAACCTCGGCACTGCGACGCTGCCTGGCGGCATTCCGCCGGATAGTGGCCGCGGGGTCCTCCGCGCGGCGGCGCGGTACCTCACCGGTGACCTCGTGGTTGGCAACCTCGAAGGTGTATTCGCCGACACCGGCATTTCGGAGAAATGCATCCGGCGACGCGGCAACAAGATCGAGGAACGCCCCAATTGCTACGCTTTTCGCACCCCGACCTGGCTCGCGCCCCGGCTGGTTGATGCCGGCTTCACCCATCTCAACCTCGCCAACAACCACTCCGGTGACCTCGGCACCGCCGGTCGCGCAACCACGCTCGAAACGGTGCGCACGCTGGGTCTGGTGCCGTATGGGCTGACCGGCAGTATCGCACTCGACACCCTCACCCGCGGTGATAGCATCAGCACCGTGGCGCTGATCGGTTTCGCAACCTATCCCTTTGCGTACAACCTGCTCGACCTCGAGCGAAGCCGGGCGGTCGTCGATTCGGTGCGGCAGCTCGCGGACGTGGTGATCGTCACCTTTCACGGCGGCGACGAAGGCAGCGATGCGCTCCACGTGCCGGAAGGCCCCGAGTTTCTGGGGAACGAGCCGCGAGGCGAGCTCCGCCGGTGGGCGCGGGTGGTGCTCGACGCCGGCGCCGATGCCGTCATCGGTCACGGGCCTCACGTGCTGCGGGGCATCGAGTTCCATGACGGCAAGCCAATCGTCTATTCGCTCGGCAACTTTGCCACCTACCGCGGCTTCAGCGTGAGTGGCCCGCTTGGCATCACCGGGGTGCTGTCGCTGGAACTGGGCGGCGATGGCACCTTCCTCACCGGGCGCTTTGTGCCGATGCACCAGGCGCCACGCCGAGGGCCCGCACCCGATCCCGCGGCACGCGCCATCGAGTTGCTCCGGCGGCTCTCGGCCGAGGATTTTGGCCCCCGCGCGGCACGGGTGCTCGACGACGGCTCCATCCTCCCGCCTGCCTCCGCGAACGACTAAGCTTCGGCATGAGCGAGAATCGACCTGGAGGTCCCTCCCCCGTCGCCATCGCGGCGAGCCAGAACCCGGTGCAGCTCCGCGCGGGGCTGATCGACGACGACCGCACGCCGTCGGGCATGGTGTGCATGGCGACGTGGCGCGAGGAAAAGCTGGTGGCGCGGTGCGTCCTTCCGCCGGAGACCTGGGAGCAGATCGACGATTTCGGGTTGCTGGCCGATCCGGTGCAGGTTGTGCTGCTGGCCCGCGAGGCGCCCCCGGGGCTTCAGTGCCAGCTGTTCGCCATCGTGCCGCTGCCGGAAGACCTGGAGGAGGACGACGACGAAGAGGAGGAACTGGAGGAGGATGAGGATGAACCGTGGGCGGCGAGCGTTCCAAGCTCGGCCTACGAGAAAGTCATTGCCGAGGAAGGGGACGAGGAGGAAGACGAAGAACCACGGGTGGCGACGTTGCCGCTGGGCACCATCGTCCGGTACAGCCATGACCGGGTGCACCCGGACAGCCTGCCGCACGAGGCGGCTGATGTGCTGCGCAAGGTGATCGAGGGACAGACAGCCGAGATGGTGGACCGGGCGCTCGCCCGTCTGTTCGACGAGATGATCGAGCGGGAAAGCGAGGCCGGAGAGGGCGACGCCGTCTGACGCCGTCAGACCATCGCGCGGCTCCTGAATCGCCAGAGCCGTTCGAGCATCCGGTCCAGAAAGCCGTGAATCACGAAAGCATTGACCGCATCTGACGTGCCCGCCGCATCGGCGCCCCACAGACCGGCCCGCTTCTGCTCAGCCTCGAAATCACCCTGGATCCAGACCCGCTCGTCGGCGGTGTAGAGCATCGGCAACCGGGGAAAGAACTGCTGGGTCACGGCGTTGACGCCCGGGCCCCCGATGGCAATCGTGGGATGGCGCTGGAGCACATCGCTCGCGTAATACTCCTCGTCCCCGGTGATCACCGCGCGCCGTCCCCACTGGCCGTCGCCCCGCCTGGCGATCTCGGCGCCGAGCCACTCCGCGAGCGGACGCTCGCGATCCCGGGCACTCTCGGAGGACCCGGTGACCAGCACGATCGTCTCTGCGTCGTCAAGCAATCTCATGGAGCCAGTGGCTGCAGTGTGGGTTCCTTGTCACTCGGTGGCGGAGTCCGGCGATTTCGCTCGAACTCACGCTCTGCCTGCTTGCGTTCACGAATCTCCCGAATAGTGGTCTTGAACTCGGCGAGATTGCTGGACCGCTGCGACGCCTGACGCAGGTCCTCGTACAGCCATTCCGAACGATCAAAGGCGAGAGCTTCATTGCCACCGTACGGAATGGGCAGGAGCGCCAGCAGCGCGGCCGGAACCTTGAGCCCGGCCACGTGGATCCACTTCGAGTCCAGGCCGAATTTGGCACCGGCGATGTTCGTGGTCCAGCTGGGCAGCTGCACGCCGCGCGAGGCCGGATCTGCGGCCAGTGAGTCCAGAAACTCCTGGATCACCCGGGTCACCACACTGTCGGCCAGCTCACGGGGATCTCCCGTCAACCGGGCCGCCAATTCGCGGGGCGGAAGAGGCAGCGGCCGGACCCAGAGCTTGCCACTCGCCAGTGCGGCGCCGATCCGTCCCGGCGCGAGCCCACCTGCGCTGGCCTCCGGCTCAGTTCCGGACGCCGCTCCATCGGTGTCACGGACGGCGGCGCTCGAATCTGGCCTCCCGCGCTGCGCGGCAGCCGGAGTGCCGGCCGGTCGCTGCGTTGCCTGGGCTCGCCGCCTGGCTGCCGGCGCTGCTTCGGCGGGAGATGGTTCGGCCGGTGGCGGCTGAACCGGCTCGAGGTATACCGGCAATTCCACCATCCGCATGTCGGACGCCGGTGTCTCCAGGCTGACCTGAACCCGCGCAAGGCTTACCACCACCGCGAGCACGATCGCGTGCGCCAGCAGGCTTGCCGCGAACGCAGGCCAGCCGGCCCGACGATCGCGTGGCAGCTCGAGCCTAAGGGGCTCGCGCAAGCTCCCCTCCAGAGTGGCCGGCGAGGGCCCGGCCCAGCCGCTCGACGCCTTCGACCAGGCGTTCGGGACTCACCGTCAGCGCCACCCGGAAAAACCCTTCGCCCGCAGGGCCGAAGCCGGCACCCGGCAACACGATGGCGCCGTGCTCCAGCATTGCGCGGGTGGCAAAGGGCTGAGACGCGACGCCGGCCGGCAATGGCACCCAGAGATACATCGCCGCCTTGGGCGATTCCAGCTCGAAGCCGGCGTCCCGAAGTGCCGCGACCCCGGCATCCCTGCGTCGGCCAAGTTCGGCGCGAATCGGCGCCACGAATTCCTCGCTCCGCTCCAGCGCAACGATGCCCGCCTTCTGGATGGCCAGGAACGGTCCGGTGTCCACGTAGCTCTTGACTGCCTTGAGCGCGCCGATCAGTGGCGCCGCACCGACCGCGAAGCCGATGCGCCAGCCGGTCATGGCGTAGCTCTTCGAGAGCGAGAGGAACTCCACCGCCACATTCCGTGCTCCGGGCACGTCGAAGATGCTGGGCGCCCGGTAGCCGTCGAAGGTGATGTCGGCATAGGCATTGTCGTAGGCCAGCAGGATGCCGTGCTTGCGACAGATGGCCACCGACTTCTCGAGATATTCGAGCGGCGCCACCGCGGCGGTCGGATTGTTGGGATAGTTGAGGTATACCACGCCGGTCCGGTCCAGCACGTCGCCCGGAATGGAATCCCAGTCCAGCAGGAAATCGTTCTCCGGCCGCAGGCCGCAGATGCGGGGCTCGCAACCGGACAGCAGCGCGCCGCCGATGTACGCCTGGTACCCCGGCTCCGGCACGAGCACGACGTCGCCCGGGTTGCATACCGCCAGCGGGAGGTGCGACAGTCCCTCCTTTGAGCCGATCAGCGGAAGAATTTCCTTGACCGGATCAAAGGCGTGGCCGAATCGGTGCTGCACGAAAGCGCTGCATGCCGCCCGGAACTCCGGCAGCCCCTGCTGAAATCCGTATTTGTGATAGCGAATGTCGTCCAGTGCTTCACGCAGTGCGTCAATCACCGGCTGGGGCGGCGGATAGTCGGAGTCGCCGGCACCCATGTCGATGACATCGACGCCGTCGGCAAGCAGCCGCCGCTTGATGGCGGGAATCTCGGCGAGGGGATAGCCGGGCAACTGGTTGACGCGGTCGCTGGTCCTGATCATCACTCTGCCTCCTGCAGCACGGGGTTGGCCAGCACGCCCACACCCGGGATCTCCACTTCGATGAGGTCGCCATCGGCCAGGCGGCCGGTCCCGGCCGGCGTACCGGTGGCAACAAGGTCCCCCGGCTCCAGCGTCATGACGCCGCTGATATAGGCCAGAAGGTCGGGAATGCCGAATACCATGTCGCTCGCAATCGCCCGCTGGCGTTCCTCGCCGTTCAGCCGGGAGACGATCTCCAGTGACTGCCAGTCCACACCGGGAAGGATGGGAACGCCAACCGGGCAGAATGTGTCGAATCCCTTCGCCCGTCCCCACTGACCGTCGAGCTTCTGCAGGTCGCGCGCGGTCACGTCGTTCACGCAGGCAAATCCACCGATCGCCGCTTCGGCCTCCGCCAGCGACGCCCGCCGCAGCCGGCGTCCCACCACCACGCCGATCTCGGCCTCGAACTCGACGTGCTGCGACGCGGCGGGCAGCATGATGGGCTCGCCCGGGCCAATCACGGCGCTGGGCGGCTTGAAGAACAGCATCGGCCGCTCGGGCACGGCATTGCCCAGTTCCGTGGCGTGCGCGGCGTAGTTGCGGCCCACACAGACGATCTTGCCGGGCGTCATACCGCGGCCCCGATCCCGAACCGGGCGAAAAAGTCCTCACAGCGTGTCAGCACGGCAGTCCAGTTCCCCACGATCTGCTCCGCGTTGGGAAGTCCGTTCAGCACCAGCGGGCCGTATCGCTTCGTGACGATCCGGCGGTCGAGCAGGAGCACGACACCCACGTCCTGCTCGGTGCGGATCAGGCGGCCGAAACCCTGCTTGAGCTTGAGCGCGGCATGGGGAAGGAGGTAGTTGGTGAACCCGTTCTGCCCCTGCGACTCCAGACGTTCCAGCCGGGCGGCGGTGAGCGGCTCGCTCGGTACCTTGAAAGGTAGCTTGGTCAGCACCAGCGCCCTGAGCGCCCGTCCGGGCACATCGACGCCCTCCCAGAAGGAGTCGGTGCCCAGCAGGATCGCGTTCCCCGCCTCGCGAAACCGGCGCAGCAGCTGGTCCCGCTGCCCATCGCCCTGCACCAGCAGGGGCCAGCGCGCGCCAATGACCGGGCGGAGCCGGTCGGCGGCGCGACGAAGCGCCGCGTGGCTGGTAAACAGCACGAACATGCCGCCGTCGGAGGCCGACGCGAGTTCGCGCACGATCCGGGCGACGGCTTCGTCATGCCCCGCCTCATCTTCCCGGGGATCGGGAACATCGTCCGGAATCCCGAAGAGGCAGTGCGAGGGAAAGTCAAACGGCGATGGCAGCGTCTCCCGCACCGTCACCGGCGACGATTCGCCGGTAAGCCCCAGCCGTGACTCCAGAAACTCGAACTCGCCGCCAGCTGCGAGCGTGGCGCTCGTGAGCACGACCGTGTCCAGCCGGTCGAAGACCAGCTCCCGCAGCACCGCTGCCAAATCCAGCGGAACTGACGACAGCGCAACATCCTGCTGCTTCCGCCCACTGCGTTCCATCCACCGCACCGCGGCGGGGCCGCCCGGCACCGGGCGCAGCGTGCGATTGAGCCCGTCCGACAAGGCCTCGATCCGGCGCATCACCGCGCGCAGTTCGCGCAGCAGTTGGCCCTGGCGCTCGGTCTCGTTGACCTGCGCCAGCCGGTCGGCGACGGTCTCGATCAGGTCGCGCATCGCCCGGTACGAGGCCAGCGCCGAGTCCAGCTCAAAGGCGAGCCCATCGGACCAGACTTCGTCGCCGGCAAAGTCGTCATCCAGCCGCAGCTGCCCGCCCTGCGCCTTGTCGAGCCGCGCCAGCAGCCGGAGAAACAGCTGATCGGTGGCGCGACGCGCGTCGCCCACTGCCGGCAGCAACCGCTGGGTCAGGAGGTCGAGGCTGGCCTTGCTGAGGAGATCGCTGCGGGTGGCGAGCTCGCGCGCGAGCGTGGGCAGCAGCCCGCGGCCGTTGCGCTCGAAGCGCGCCAGCAGGCGCCGGGCCGCCCGGCTCGACACCTGGGTGCCGAGATGGCGCGCGGCGACATCCTCGAGGTGATGACCTTCATCGAGAATCAGCCGCTGGTACGGCGGCAGCACGGCGGCCTCCTGCCAGTTGTCAGCCGCCTGCCGCACCGCGAGGTCAGCCGCGAGCAGGTGATGGTTGACCACCACGATGTCGGCTTCCGCTGCGCGACGCCGGGCGCGGAACAGAAAACAGCGGTCGAAGTAGTCGCACTTGGTCCGGGTGCAGAGGTCGGCCTCGGCGCTCACCTCGTCCCACACATCCTGGCTGGGCGACGCCGGAAGCTCGCTGAGCGTTCCGTCGGCGGTGCGGCCGGCCCACTCGGCCAGGTCGTACAGTTCGGTCAGGCGGTCCTGTTCCAGCAGCGTGCGCTGAGCCTGGGTGGCGCTGGCGAGCCGGGAAAGGCAGAGGTAATTGCGCCAGCCCTTGAGCAGCGCGAACGTCGGCGTGTAGTCGTCGTCGGCCAGCGCCTTGCGCAGCAAGGGGAGATCCTTGCCAACCAGCTGCTCCTGCAGATTGATGGTGTTGGTGCTGACCACGGTGCGTTCGCGGTTGGCCCGCGCCCACGCAAGCGCCGGCACCAGGTAGGCAAAGGACTTTCCTACGCCGGTGCCCGCCTCGAGCAGCAGCACGCCCCCGTCGTTGTACCCGTCAGCCACGTAGGCCGCCATGTCGCGCTGGCTGGGCCGGTCTTCCCACGCGCCCAGCGATCGGGCAATCGCTCCTCCTTCGCCCAGGGTGCCGAGCACGTCGAAGGGATCGACCCGCACCCGTTCGAGTTCACGGGGCACTTCCACCACGACGTACAGGTCGCTCGCGTCATTGGGGATGATGCCCAGCCCGATGCCCTCGTCGTGGAGCCGCGCAGCGACATGGAGATCAGCCCCCGACGGCTCCAGTACACCACTGGGATGATTGTGGAGCAGCATCTCGCCCCGCTGTGCCATGCCCGAGAGCGCCAGCACGGCTTCCACGGTGCCCCGGGCCACCGGCCGCGCGGCAGTGACAACGCCGTCGCGGTCCACGATGGCCGCAAAGGACACTTCGCGCCCCCCGGCCGCAGCGATTTCTGCGGCGAGCAGGGCGCGCACGCCAGGCGCAATGCGGTCGCTCAGGTCTTGAGTTCCTTCTTCTTTGCGGCGGGAAAGAGCACGTTGTTCAGGATCAGGCGGTATCCCGGCGAATGGGGATGCAACGCGAGGTCGGTGGGCGCGTCACCGATCTGGTGCTGGGGGTCTTCGGGATCGTGGCCACCGTAGAAGGTCCAGGTCCCCTGCCCCACTTCGCCCCGGATGTACTTGACCCACGGCGCGCCAGGCTCCTCCGCCATTACCGTCACGCCGGGCTTGAGCGTCCGCCGGTTGAACGACGTGGTAAGGCCGTAGAAGTCGGGAATGACCTGGCGATGGTTCTGCACCAGCATGGTCGGCACCGGGTCGATCTTGGCGCTGAAGTCGAACAGCGTGAACGCACCGAGCTCCTGGCGGCGATCAGGCGAGTTGACCTGGTGGCCGTCGATATCGGAGAACACCGCCATCGTGGGGCTCTGCTCCAGCCGGGCATTCTCGAATGCCAGTCCTCGCGACCAGTCCATCCGGGCGTTGGCATCGGCGGCCATCGGCGTACCATCGGCGAAACTCGCGGCGATGTCGGTTCCGGCCGACGCCAGCGCCAGGTCGATCGTCTCGGTCGCGGTGCACATGGCGAAGAGAAATCCTCCCTGCTCCACGAAACCGGCGATGCGTTGCGCCACTGCCCGCTTCTCCTCGGGCACCGACGAGAATCCCAGGGCACGGGCCATGTCCTGGTTGCGCTGCATCATCTCGGTGAGCCACGGCGCGCCGGCATAGTTGAGGACGAACTTGGAAAACTGGCCGGTGAAGTCCTCGTGATGAAGGTGGAGCCAGTCGTAGTCCGGCAGGCGGCCCTGGATCACTTCCTGGTCCCACACCTTTTCATACTTCACGCCCGCGTATTCGAGTGCCATTGTCACTGCGTCGTCCCACGGCGCGGCGTTGGGCGGAGAATAAATCGCCACGCGGGGCGCCTTCTCCAGCGGCACCGCGTCCATGTTGGCCTGCTCAATCTCGGCGCGGATGCTGGTGACCGCCCCGGCGTCGGCGTCGTGCACGGTCACTCCGGCAAGCGCCGCATCGCGCGCTGTTGCCGCACTGCCGGGCAGCAGGAACGAGCCGCTGCGGTAGTTGAGCAGCCATTCCACCTTCTCGCCCCGCTCCAGCGCGCGAAAGGCGACGCCATAGGCCTTGAGGTGATCGGCCTGGGTGTCATCCATGGGCGCAAGCAGCCAGGGCGCGCGGATTGCGCCCAGGCCGCGAAGCGGCGCGGGGAGCGCCAGCGCGGCGACGGCGGCTGCCGTGGTGCCCATGAAGCGGCGTCGTATCATGTCGGTGGCACGGCTCCCTTCGCTTCATCCAGCGCACGGCGGGCTTCCGGCACCGTCGCGCTCTCTGGCCACGTGAGAATCAGGTGTTCCAGCAGGCCTATCGCTTCAGCGGACCTCCGCTGTGCCAGCAGCAGTCGCGCCAGTTCCAGCTCCGCGGCCGGGGCGGTGGCGGGCAACGCCGAGGCGGCGGCCTTTCGCAAGAGTGCCTCGGCGTCGGTGGAGTCGCCCAGCGAGCCGCGCACCGATGCGGCGAGCAGCGTCACCCCAGCGCCGCCCTTCTCGGCGGGAAGCGCGTCGCCGACTTGCTCCAGCACCTTCGCGCCACGAGCAGAGTCGCCCTGCTCCAGCGCCAGTAGCGCGGCGCCGAGCGCAGGCAACGTGTCGGCGGTGAGGGGCTGCACCAGCGCCAGCAAGGCGGTGCGGTGCGCAGCCTCCTCACGCGATCCGGCATACGGTCCGGCGGCCCGGAACAGGTCCACGGCAGTCTTGATATCCCCGCGAAACAGGGCGAGGCGACCTCTGGCGGCGAGACCCTCCACCGTACTGTCACCGGCCAGCGCCGCCGCGCCGCGGTCGAGCTGCCCCGCGCGGGCCCAGCCGAGTGCGATGCTCCGGCGCAACGCCTGCCATTCGTCGGCCGGGAGACGGTCTCGCAGCTTTGCCAGCTCGGCTTCTGCTTCGGCTGGTTTTCCCTCGGAGAGCAGCACACCAATGAGCGTGGAACCAGCACTGGCCGCTGCTGCCGATCCACTACGTCCAGCTGGCAGGGCAGCGAGCACCCGGCGGGCGGCTGCCTGGTCTCCAGCCTGCTGGTATGCCTGCGCCGCCTCGACCCGGGCCCGCGCCGCCGCATCGCCTGAGTTGCGCCGAGCCAGTTCCTCCAGTGCCGCGCCGCGGGCACGCGCAGCATCGGGCCGCGTCTGGAGTCCGCTCGCGAAACCCCGCAAGGCCTCGGAGGCGCGCACCCGATCCGACGGCAGCGCGGCGATCAATACCTTGACCGCTTCGTCGGGATCTCCCCAGCGAGCGAGCAGTCCGGCTTCCAGCTCGCGCGCCTCGAGGGTGCGCTCCGTGCCCAGCGCCGTTCGGACGGTGGCGCGTTCCCGGACCGGCACCGGCGTCAGGGCGGCCAGGGCTGTCAGGCGATAGCCAGGGAGCTCGCGCGCAGCAGCGAGCCACTCGCGGGTGGCGCCCGTCCAGTCGCCTTCGCTGGCGCGCAACTGCGCCATGTCGTACGCCATGGCGTTGTCGTTGCCAAGCTGGACTCGGCCCCACTCCACGGCCCGCTTGGCCTCGGCCCGCTGTCTGGTGCGCACCAATGCCTGTACCAGTTCCCGGTACGGTGCCGGCTCGCCCTTCGCCATTGCGCTCCAGCCGGCAACCGCCGCTCGCGCGCTGTCGACGTTGCGGTGCGTCACCCAGGCACGGACCAGCACGCTGTAAGCCGCGGGACTCGGCGCGCGCGCGACGGCGGCCTGCGCCGGGACCAGCATCTCGCCGCTACGATTCAGCGGCTCCAGCGAACGCTCGAGGCCCATCAGTGCGGTGGCGTCCGCCTGGTTGGCCGCGAGGGCACGCTGGTAGGCCACCGCCGCCGCGGCGAAGTCGCCACGGCGCTCGGCGTCAAGCGCCACACCCAGATCGCCAGGAACCTGCGGGCGCTGTGCCATCAACGGCGGGGCGATGCCCACCAGCAGCGTCAACATGAACACGAACGACGCGACCCGAGTCATCGTGGTGCCGGCTCCGTGAGCACACGGAAATATTCCACCACGAGCCGGCGCTCCGCCGGCGAAAGCCGCTGGAGTTCATCCCAGTCGGGAAGCCTGGGGCGGTCCCCTTCGCGCAGCAGGCGGTCGCGCAGTGCCGGTGGCAGCAGGATCTCGCCCGGTTTCGCGCTGGTACTCTCCCGCTCCTTCTGCTCGTCGCGCTCTTCGCCCTCGAGGGTCCGGCCCGCGTCGAGCATCCGGCGGAACAGCCGCTGCTGCCGCTCGACCGTCTGCTGCGACAGCCTGCCGCTCTCGAGGTCCCGGGCCAGCGCCTTGGCTTCCTCCGCCAGCGCCCCTGCCGACGGCATGCCACCCTGCGCCCGGAGCCGTTCGAGTTGCTCCGCAACTGCGCGCTGGGCGGCCGCGGCCTGCGCCAGTTGCCGGCCCATCTGGCCCTGACCCGCACCTGCCATCGGCAGCAGTGACGCCGCCTGCTGTCCCGCCTGTCCCTGCTGCCCCGCCAGCTGGCTCATGCGCTGCATCGCTTCCTGCATGCCCGAACCGGAGCCCGAGCCCGCTACGTCATCGCGCGACCGAACCATGTA
Organism: Gemmatimonadales bacterium; assembly: GCA_025937755.1. Lineage (GTDB taxonomy): Bacteria > Gemmatimonadota > Gemmatimonadetes > Gemmatimonadales > GWC2-71-9 > CAMLHP01. Next base: position 33,873 of record JAICQR010000007.1, read on the forward strand.
GTACGCCGCCACGGTCAGCGCGTCCACCGCCCCACCCGCATGTGTGGTGGCAGTTCGATTGTCGGGAACGGCAGTTGCGAGTGCCGCCCGGGCGCGGGCCATCTCCTGCTGCGCGACCGCAAGCGCGGGGAGAATGCGAGAAGACACCAGGGCATTCCGGCCTGCCGTTGCCTGCATCTGCGCCAGCACTCGGGCCACGCCATCCTCCAAAGCGCCCTGGGTGGCACGGGTGTCCGCCGTGGTCTCGCCACCGGTAAACTGACGGCCCAGCTGCAGCTGCCGCTGGGTCAGACGGCTGGTCTCCGCCAGCGCCAGGTCCAGCGCAGCGAGCACTTCTTCGCGCCATTCATCCTGCATCCCATCCCGCGCCTCCTCCAGCTGCGGGCCCAGCGGGGCCAGCATCTGCTCTGCCTCCTTGCCCGACTGGCTCGCCCCCTGGCGGTTGCCGGCACTCATCTGGTCCGACGCTTCCTGCATCTTCTGCGCGGCGTGCGATGCCTGCTCAGCTGCCTGGTTGAGTTCTGACTGGGCTGCCTGGGCAGCATCCTGCGCCGCTGCTTCGCGGAGGTCGGCCGCGAGCGAATCGGCCCGCTCGGCCAGCGCCTGCTCCCACTCCATCGCGGTCCCCGAGTCGGCGGTGGCTACTTCGGCGTTCCACTGCGCCTGTTCCTTGGCGAGCTCCTTCGCCTCTTCGGCAAGCGCGGTCATCTCGCCCTCGAGGGCGGCGCGCTCGAACAGCTCGCGACTGCGCTCGAGCGCATCGCGCAACTGCTCCTGCGCCCGGGCCAGTTCTTCGAGCGACTGCCGTGCCTGCTGCGCGTCCAGCTGGCGCAGCGCCTGTTGCAACTCCGCCAGCTTCTCGCGGAGCTCGGGCGTCAGCGCCTGTTCCAGCTGCTGCCGCACTTCCTCCAGCCGCTGGCGGAACGCGGGATCGTCCAGCCCAGCCCGCTCGACGGCTTCTTCCAATTGCCGGACAGCCTCCTGCAGCTGCTCCGCCTCCTGCACCAGCTGTTCGGTGGCCTGCGCCGCGGCCTCGGCGCGCTGCGCCTGCTCGAAACTGAGCGACGCATCCGACTTCTCTCCCGCGCTGTTGCTGTTACGGGGCTGTTCGCGGGAGAGATCCTCGGTGGTGCGAGCGACATCGCGGCTCCGGTCCGAAAGCGAGTCGAGCCGGCTCGAGATCTCGGCGATGGCTTCGCGCCGGGCATCACGAAGGTCCCCCTCGGTGGGAACGCGCAGCAGGTACTCGCGCGAACGCCCGGTCTGTGCCGAGGGTGAATTGTCCACGGCGATGGCGCGATAGCGCAGGGTGTCACCCGGTGAGAGCCGGAAGCCTGCCAGGGCGAGCTCATGTCCCAGGATGGCGTGCTCGGGCCGCCCGTCCAGCGCGATGGGGATTCGGGTTGCCTGAGTCGAGCCATTTCGGCGAGCCTCGAGGTACACCGCCGACAGACCGTAATCGTCACGTGCATCCAGCACGAGCGGCAGCCGCATCGAGAGCGGGGCAACCGTATCGGCGCCGGGCACCGGGAGGTCGATCGAAGGTGCGCTGTCGGGCACCAGCCGTACCGGCAACTGCACTGGATCGCCACCCAGGGGCGCACCCGATGCGGTAGTCAGCAGCAGCGCGTAGACACCGCTGGCTGTGGGCCGAAAACTTCCACTGAATCCATTGCCATCAACGGTGAGCGAGTCGGCTCCGGCGTCCCGCCTCCACTGCGCAGCGACCAGTGCGGTCGTCGCTTCTCCCCTGGTGTCGAGGCGGGTGCCTGCCGGCAGCAGGATGGTATCACCGGCGGTGGGGATCGGCTCGTCCTCGAGTCCGAGGTAGCGCGGATAGCGTGCAGTGACGAGCAGCGAACCCAGAAAGGCCGGCAGCCGCACGCGAACATGCAGCGTGTCGGAAGACTTGCCGCCACTGGTGGCGCGTGCGTGGAGATCCGCGCGGAGATCGGGGAAGGCGCGCTCCGCGACACCCAGTGAATCGAGCCGTATGGCGACGGGGGTCCAGCTCTCGCCCGTCGCACGGGTCCACAGCACGGCATCGCGCCGGCCGGGAGCCTCGATCCGAAGCCGCACGTCGGCTCCGCGATCGACCGCGTCGGCGCTGGCCGACAATCGCACCGGCTGCGCTGCATCACGCAGTGCCCGCGCCGGACTCCAGAGCGCGCGCCCCGGTCCGCGCCATGGCTGGGCACTGCCCAGCAGCGCTCCACCCAGCAGCAGCACACCCACGCTGCGAAGCAGCCTGGTGCCCAGCGGACGAGACACAGGCTCCAGGGCTGCAGCACCATCGCGGCGGAGTTCTTCCGCCCGTGCACCATCGGCGAAACCAAGCAGGGTCAGGCTGGTGCCGGGAGCCGGTGCCTCGAGCAACGACGTCAGCGAGCCGAGCCGCCAGCCACCGCCACGCTCGAGCCAATGCGCCACGCTTGCGGTCGAGTAGTCACTTGCGCGACGTCGCGACCGCAGGAATGCCAGCAGCATCAGTACCACCACCACCAGCCAGGCCGCCGGCACCCACGACGGAGCCACGAACCAGCCCAGCCGCGCCCCCCACGCCGCGAGGCCCAGGACCAGCAGTGCGAGACCCACCGCCAGCGTTGCGCCTGCCATCCCGCTGCGCATGGCCAGCGGGCTGGCCAACTGCCCCAGCTCGGTTCGTGTGGCGCTGCTCACCCGCCGTACCCCACGGCATAGGCGAAGAGATTCACACCCATGCGCAGCGCCAGCTCCCGCTTGTCCGGCGGATCGTCGTGCACTTCAGGATCTTCCCAGCCGTCGCCGAGATCGGTTTCGTAGGTGTAGTACACCGCGAGGCGACCGTCGATGAACAGCCCCAGGCCCTGGGCCGGCTTGCCGTCATGCTCGTGCACCTTGGGAATGCCCTGGGGAAAGTCGTACACCAGATGATAGATCGGATGATCTACCGGCACGTCGACCAGCTCCCGATCAGGAAGCAGCCGTGCGAGTTCCCGCCGAATGCTCTGGTCCATGCCGTAGTTGTCGTCCACGTGCAGGAAGCCGCCCTGGTTGAGCCATTCGCGCAACCGCTCCAGGTCGGCGTCGCTGAAATGCACATTGCCGTGACCGGTCATGTAGAGGTACGGCTCGCTCCACAATTGCTCGGAAGCAAGCGTCACCACCCGCTCGCGATCGGCAACCTTGAGCGTGGTCCGCTCACGGATCGCCCGCAGCAGGTTCGGAATGCTCGATGGGTTGGCATACCAGTCGCCGCCGCCTTCGTACTGCAATCGGGCAATGGTCGCCTGGCCAGCGCTGGCGGCAGCTTCCTGCGCGTGCGCCGACCCCGCCGCACCCAGCCACGCGGCCAGCAGGGCGCCCACAAGCGTCAGCAATCGTCCCATGATGCCTTCATGAACCCAGGTCCGTCACGATGCGATAGGCCTCATTCCGCCCCAGCCCGAATTCGCTGCCCAGGCGCGCCGCGGTGTCCCTGCGGGACAGGCCAGATGCCAGCAGCTCCTCGGCCCGGGCCCGGCTGACAGCGGGATCGGGTGCGGTGGACGGCGCTTCGGGCGCCCCGCCGAGAATCACGGTGACTTCGCCCCTCGGCTCCGTACCGGCGTACGCGGCCGCGAGCGTGCCCGTGGTACCCGTACGGATTTCCTCGTGAATCTTCGTCAACTCGCGAGCGACCACGGCGCTTCGATCTGGCCCGGCCAGCTCCACCAGGTCGGCGAGCAGGGCTCCGACTCGTCCCGGCGCCTCGAAAATGACCACCGGCCAGGGCTCGGAGGCGGCGCGTTCGAGCAGCCGCCGCCGTTCGGAGCCCTTCCGCGGAACAAAGCCGAGAAAGAGATAGCGGTCGCCGCCGAGGCCTGCTGCCGAGAGCGCCGTGGCCACGGCCGACGGCCCCGGAATGGGGACGACCTCGTGTCCGGCGGCGCGCACGGCACGCACCAGCTCGGCACCCGGATCGCTGATCAGCGGAGTGCCGGCGTCCGACACGAGTGCCACGTCGCGCTGCCCATCCAGCACCGCCAGCAGCGTGTCGATGCGCCGTGCTGGCGAGTGAGCGTGAAAGGAAAGCAGCCGGGGAGATGCACCAATGTGGGCGAGCAGGATGCCGGAGCGCCGGGTATCCTCGGCTGCGACCGTATCAACGGATCGCAGGACCTCGGCGGCCCGAGCCGTGAGGTCCTGCAGGTTGCCTAGGGGAGTGGCGACAACGAAGAGAGTAGCCAAGCCCTACGCGAGATGCTTCTTGATCCGCTCCTCGATCGCCGCTTTTGGCACGGCCCCCACCATGGTGTCCACATGGCGGCCGTCCCGGAAGAACAAGAGGCTCGGAATAGAGCGCACGTTGAAACGGTACGTCGTGGCTTGATTCTGGTCCACGTCGAGCTTGGTGATCCGCGCCTTGCCGGCGTATTCGCCTGCGAGCTGCTCGAGCAGGGGGGCGATCACCTGGCAGGGGCCGCACCAGGTCGCCCAGAAGTCGACGAGGACGAGGCCGGTTGCGCCCTCGACCTCCTGCGCGAAGTTCGCATCGGTCACATGGGTCAGCTGGGTGTTCGTTGCAGTCATCCTGTTATTCTCCAAGGCATGCCGGCCTTTCGGGCCGGGTGAATCAGTGATCACGGCGCCGGCAACCGCCGGCAGACTCCCGCTCGGAGATCCCCCGGATGGCGGAACCCCGCATCGCGCATATCGGAATCGCGGTTCCGGACCTGGCCGCCGCGTCCGCCTTCTATCTGGAGGTGCTGGGGATGACTCCCCATTCGCCGGAAGAGGCCGACGGCGCCGCCATCCTGTCGTTTCCTTTTGGTGAGTCGGAGGTTGAACTTCTCGCGCCTCGCGACCCTGATGGCCCCATCGCACGATTTCTCGAGCGGCGCGGGCCCGGCATCCACCACGTCTGCTATCGCGTGGCCGACCTCGAGGCCACGCTCGAGCGCTGCCGCCGGAACGGCTACCGTCTGGTCGATGAAACGCCGCGCGCCGGCGCAGGGGGCCGGCGCGTTGCGTTCATCCACCCAAAGTCCACCGCCGGCATTCTCATCGAACTCACTGAGGATGAAACGCCGGAAGGTTCCCGAGGCTAGGTACCGGGCTGTGCTCCAGCTGCCGGCGCCTGCGAGCAGTTGGTGCCGGGCCCGCCAATCTTGGCGAGATCCAGCGCCTGGACCACCCATTTTCCGTCAGCCCGCACCGCAGTGAACGGCGCGATCGCTTCGCATCCGTTGCGGGTGAACTCCACCTGGAGGACTCGGCGATCACTGGCTTCGCCGTCCTGGGTGTTCGAGAGAATGCGGTAGGGCAGGTCCCGGAGATACGCCTGCATCACCACGATGCGGCGTTCGTAATCGGAAGGTTCGCCGGTGGCAGCGGCTGAGCCCTTGGACGTGCCCCAGTGCTGCGCCATCTTGACCAGGTCGCTGTCTGCGACGGCCTGGAGGAAGCCCTGAACCGCGGCTTCGGCTCCGGCCTGCGGGCTGGCTGGCGCCTGGGCCATGGACGAGCGCGCGCCGCTCGAACAGGCCATCAGGACCAGCGCGGGAACGACCAGCCAGGTACGCTTGTGCACATTGCTCTCCCGAACAGGGTTCACGACGGAATAATAACGGGTTGCTGAACCGGCCACCATTTATGCGCCTGTACGTCAACATCGATCATGTGGCCACCGTGCGGCAGGCCCGGCGGACCGACGAACCGGACCCGGTGACTGCGGCGGCACTGGCCGAAGCCGGCGGCGCCGATGGCATCACTGCCCATCTCCGCGAGGACCGCCGCCACATCCAGGACACGGATGTGGAACGCCTCGCAAGCTCCGTGCGCACGGTGCTGAACCTGGAACTGGCCACCAGCCCCGACATCGTCGCGCTGGCCCGCCGCCTCCGTCCCTTTCAGGCGACGCTGGTGCCCGAACGGCGGGAAGAGATCACCACGGAGGGCGGTCTCGATCTCAGTACACCGCATCCAAAGCTGCGAGAGGCCATCGTTGCCCTGCAGGAGGCCGGGATCCGGGTGTCGCTCTTCATCGATCCCGAACCTCACGCCATCGAAGCCGCTGCGGCCCTGGGTGTGCCCGCTGTTGAACTGCACACCGGCCGTTACTCTCACGGGGGTGACCCCGCATCGCTGGCCGGACTCGCGGCGGCCACGCTGCATGCGAAGAGCCTTGGCCTGGCCGTGCATGCCGGCCACGGGCTCACCTATCGCAATGTGACACCGGTCGCTGCCATTGCCGGTATCGAGGAACTCAACATCGGACACAGCATCGTGAGCCGTGCTCTCACGGTCGGGATGCAGGCGGCGGTGGAAGAGATGCGGCTCCTCGTGGGCCCGTCGCGTTGACCGCCTCGCGGCGGCTGCCTACTCTACCATCCGTGCGACCAACCCCTCTCGCCGAGGCCGCATGAACGCACCGCTGGGATCAGCCGATTTCTTTGCGCTCGAAGCGGGTGAATGCCTCGATCGCCTGGAAGCGATCATCACGGCCGAGGACGGACCCGACGCCTCCGAGATGCTCCGGGCCGCGCGCGCGCTTCGGGGCTCGGCGCTGATGGCCAACCAGACGCCGATCGCGCGTGTCGCCGCCGGCTTCGAGGCGCTGGCGCGCGCGGTTCGCGACCGGGGTCGCGAGTTCGAACCGGCGACGCGCGAGCGTGCGGCGCAGGCGGTGGACGAAACCCGCCAGCTGGTGCGGCGGGTGAAGGAGTGGAATGAGGGCGACGCGCTGCGGGCGTCCCGTGCCGCCACCGACCTCGAGGCGCTGGCCGGCGGTGCCATCAGCGATCCGCGCGCGCGGCTGGCGGGCGGGACCCAGGGAGCCAACGCCGGCGTGCGGGCCTTCGTGGCCCGGGAGGGAGCGCTGATCGCCAGCGCCCTCGACCGCGCAGCCCGGGCACTCGAGGCCACACCGGAAGCGCGGGAGCCGCTCTACGCCGTGCTGCGGCGAATGCAATCGCTCCGTGGCCTTGCCGAGCTTGGCGACCTCTCGCCGCTGCCGGAAGTGCTCGATGGAATCGAGTTCGCCGTAGGCGACCTCACCCGCCTGTTTGCACCGCCGGAGGGCGTTCCGTCCCTGCTCGATGCGGCGGCCGCGGCACTCACGCGCATCGCCCGGGATGTGGCGGAACACGGGGCGCCGGCACCCGACCCCGACGAAACCCGCCGCTTCACCGCCCTGCTGCTTCGTGCATTCAGCAGCGAACGTGATGTAATCCCCATCGAGACGATGCTCGTTGCCGAGGCCGGTGCCATTCAACGGTCGTCGGCCCAGCCCCAGTTCGCCCCGCCCGGTCCGCTCGGCGCGGTCGAGCTGGTGAGTCACGGCGAACATTTCGTTCAGTTGGCGGACCGGTTGCAGGCGACTGACGGCACTACCACCCGCGACCTGCGGCTCTACGGGCTGCTGCCGTCGCTGCGCGCTGCCTCGGTGGCCGGCCCCGACCCGCTCACGCCGGCATTGATGCGTTTCAGCGAAGCCGCCCGCGAGGCGATCGCTGATGGCGCCGCGCGAGCCCATGCCGACGGCTTCGCGACGCTGCTGCGCAGCGCAGGCGAGGCGCTCAAAGCAGTCGCAGACGACGGCCTCAGCGCGTCGCTGGCAGCGCGCCTCGACGCGGTGGCCTCCGGAGTGGCGGCGCTCGCCCCTCCTGACGGAGGCGGGCGCCCCCCGGAACCCGCGTCCGCTCCGGAGCCACGACCGGCAGTGGAGCCCGACATCGTGGACATTGCCGAACTGGCGTACGACGGCGAATCAGTGATCGCACCGGCCACCACCGAGGCATCGAAGGCAGCGCCGGATGTGGTTCCCATCAGCGCTCTTGAGCCCGACGGCCGGCTGCCACTGGAAGCCGGGTTCTCGCGCTACCGCGCGTTGGTGAGCAATGAAGCCTCCGTTGCGGAGACCCCGGCCGAGGCTCGCGTCG
>JAICQR010000115.1 GCA_025937755.1 Gemmatimonadales bacterium
ACGGCCCCCGTCACCGCCACCGCCAGCGCCGAAGTCCGGGACGCGGCTGGCGTCGTGCTGGGCACTTTGATCGTGTCCGATGCCGGGGGCGGGGTCTCGCTGAGTGGCATGCTCCACGGCGTGTCGCCGGGAGAGCACGCTATCCACATCCATACGGTGGGTTCCTGCGAGGCACCGGACTTCGGCTCGGCCGGCGGCCATTGGAATCCCACCAACCGCCAGCACGGCACCGATAACCCGGACGGCCCGCACGCCGGCGACCTCTCCAACATCACCGTTGGCTCGGACAGCATGGCGACGCTGGAACAGGTGACCCCGGGCGGCATGCTGCAGGGCGAGAGCGGCCTGCTGGATGCGGACGGCGCCGCGGTCGTCATTCATGAACAGGTCGACGACTACCGCACCGATCCGTCGGGCAACTCGGGGGACCGTATTGCCTGTGGTGTACTGGGCTGAGGGATTTCACCACGAAGGACGCGAAGGGAACCACGGAGACACAGAGAACACGGAGATCCACGGAGAACTGCTTGTTGTTGTGGCAGCCATTCTGAGGCAACGTCGGCAGCGGCACACCCACAAAAAACAACAACTCGATATCTCCGTGCCCTCTGTGTCTCTGTGGTAAATGCAGTTCTTCGCGGCCTTCGTGACTTCGTGGTTAGACTCCAGCTACACTTTCCTGTTTTACAGCAGCCATTCAATAGGCAGCAGCGCCAGGAACCCGACGCCGAGTCGGAGCCAGAAGCCGGTGCCGGGTTCATCGGTGTGCAGGATGGCCGAGTCCGCGCTCTGCGCCTGCCAGGTCAGATTTCCTGAAGAGTCCGCCATCACGCGATAGGCCCGCTCCGGCACTTCGTAGCTGAAAATGTCAGTGACGCCGGCGGCCAGCATCGGACTCGGGATCACGAATCCCAGTTCGGTGTTGAGCTGGGCCGAGCGGGGATCGAAGTTGAACGAGCCGACGAAGACCCGCTCGCGGTCAACTGCAACGGTCTTGGCATGGAGGCTGGAACTGGAACTCCCGCCCAGGCGGCGCCCGTTACCCGTTGGCATCGTGGCATCGCGCTTCATCTCCCACAACTCCACGCCGGCTTCCACCAGGGCCTCCCGGCGCCTGGCATAGCCGGCGTGTACCGCCGCCACATCGGTAGCCTCGAGTGAATTGGTCAGCACCGAGACTTTCACGCCCGACCGCGCCAGATCGGCGAGGTAGTCGGTACCGGATTCGCCAGGCACAAAGTAGGCGGACACGAGCCCGAGTTCTCGCTGCGCCCGCCCCATCGCCGCCCTGAGCTGGGGCCAGAGGTGCGATCCCGGTGCCGCTCGGCCGAGGCCCTTGGCCGGGTCGTCGCTCAACATGGTGATCTCCGACCAGTCGAACGCCTGTGTGCCTTCCAGCAGCCTGGCTACCAGCTCCTGCCCGGCAACGGCCTCCATGTACTCGGCGCGCTCTGCGCCACGAGTTCGGCGCCGCGCCGTCTCGGCCGCCTGAAAAACGTCCTCCGGCGTCGCCGCGGGCAACAACGCGCTCACCGGGTAGGCCGACTCGCTGGCCCAGTAGCGGTCGAAGTCCCGCGACACGTCGCTCACCACCGGCCCGATGGCGAGCACATCGAGGTCGGCGAACGACATTCCCGTGGCGTCGCCGGCGCCGAAGTATTCGTCGCCCACATTGCGCCCGCCGATGATCGAGGCCTGGTTATCAGCGGTGAAGGACTTGTTGTGCATCCGGCGATTGAGCCGGCCGAACTCGGTGAGGTAGCCGAGGTAGCGGAATCGGCGATGGCGGTAGGGGTTGAAGAGCCGCACCTCGATCTTCGGATGCGCGTCCATCGCCGCGAGCATCGGGTCGAGGCCGGCGGTGACGTGATCGTCCAGCAGCAGCCGAACTCGTACGCCGCGGTCGGCGGCGTTGACCAGCGCCTGAGCCAGCATGGTGCCGGAGAGGTCAGCGCGCCAGATGTAGTACTGGACGTCGAGCGAACTATCGGCGGCGTTGGCCAGCAGCGCCCGGGTGGCGAAGGCATCGAGCCCGTCGTCGATCGGGACAATACCCGAGAGGCCGGAATGCATGTCGAGCATCTGCCAGGTCGCCATTCCCAATCGGGTGCCGCTGGTCGCCATGAGCGCCCGGGACGGCGATCGGTCGTCGAGATCGGGCAGGGTGGGGAAGCGGGTGAGTTGCACCAGCGCCAGGAGTACCAGCGCCGCCGCCACCAGCCGCCCGATTCTGCGCTTCAGCGCGATGCCGCGTGCACCTCGCGGCCCAGCCGCGCGACGAACTCCGGCATCGCGTCGATGTCCGCCTCAGTGGTATTGAAGTTGACGATGCACGCCCGCAGCAGGTACTGGCCGTCGAGCACCGCGTTGGAGACGAACGCCTCACCCGAGAGCTGGATGCGATCCAGCAATTTCTGGTTGAGCCCATTCAGGTATTCCGCCGTGTCGGCGTCCGCGCGCCGGTCGTGCAGCTCCGGCGGCACGTAACGGAAGGTGTTGATGCTCAACTGCTGGGTCAGGGCTTCGAGTTCGGGATGCTGGCCCACCAGGTGATGAAAGCGCTGGCTCAGGCGGATGTCCCCGGCCATCATCTCCACGTATCCGCGTCGGCCCGCCTGCTGCAGCGCCAGCCACACCTTGAGCGCGCGGAACCCGCGTGAGTTCTGGGGCCCGTAATCCACGTAGTTCAGCGCCGGTTCGCCGAAATGATAGTAGGGCGGGTGATACGCAAATGAATTGCGCAGCGCCTCCGCGTCCCGTACCAGCACGCATCCCGCCTCCATCGGCATGTACAGCCACTTGTGCGGGTCCACCGCGACCGAGTCCGCCTGGCTCAGGTGCTGCAAGTCCCGCGCGGTGCCAGGCACTGCGGACGCCAGCGCACCGTAGGCGCCATCCACATGAAACCAGATTCCGGCGTCGCGGCAGATGTCCGCGATCTCGCCCAGCGGGTCCACCGCGCCTGTGCTGACCGTGCCCGCAGTACCGACCACCATCATGGGCACTGCACCCTCGGCCCGATCCTGGTCGATCGCTCGTCGGAGTGCCCGGGGATCGAGGCGCTGTGAATCGTCGGTGGGAATCCACCGGATCGATGCGGTGCCGAGCCCGGAAAGGTCGGTCGCCTTCTGGAGCCAGGTGTGTGTTTCGTGGGTGGCGTACACCTTGAGCGTCCGCGCACTGGCCGCGGCCACACCTTCGGCGCGCACGTCCCAACCCGCCATGGCGGCCCGCGCCGCGAACAGCCCCACGATGTTGGCCATGTTTCCGCCGCTCACGAACAGCCCGCCGGTCGGGGTCGGGTAGCCGATCAATTCCGCAACCCACCGTACGGCCTGGGTCTCGATCTCCGTGGCCATCGGTGAAAGTTGCCGGGCGCCGACATTGGGATTGACCGCCGCGGCGAGGAAGTCGGCCAGCATGCCGATCGGCGCGGGCGACGACGTGATGTAGCCGAAGAACCGGGGGTGACCGTTGAAGAGCGAATGCTCGAACAGGAGCTGCGCCGTGGAGGCCAGCAGTGGCTCCATGGCAACGCCGTCGTCCGGTAGCGGACGCTCCGCATCGAGATGGGAACGCAGTGCTGCGGGCGATGACTCAGTCGTCAGGGGCCGGTCGGGCAGCGATTGGAGGAACTCGGCGATGGTGTCCACCAGTGCGTGGCCGGCACGACGGAATTCGTCCGGCGCAATCGCGATGGGCCCATGCCGCGACGCCCGCACGGCCAAGATGTCGTGAGTTGTCATGCCGGAAGCTATCGATGAAGCTCGGCACCGTCCAGAAAATGATCCACGATTTCCGGGTCGAACGCCCGGCCCCGCTCGTCGCGGAGCATCTCGCAGGCCGAATCCGGCGCGACCGCTTGCCTATATGGCCGGTCATGGGTCAACGCGTCGAAGTAATCTGCCACGGCGACGATCCGTGCCTCGAGCGGAATGTCGGTTGCCCGCAGCCCGGCCGGATAGCCATCGCCGTTCCACCGCTCGTGGTGTGACAATGCGATGCGCTGCGCCATCTGCATCAGCGGCGTCCCTCCACCAGAGAGCAGGCGGGCGCCGATGACCGTATGCGTCTTCATTGCGGAGAACTCATCCGGCGCCAGCGGCCCGGGCTTGCGCAGGATACTGTCCGGAATGCCGATCTTTCCCAGGTCGTGCAGAGGCGCCGCGCGCCGGAGCAGCGCCACCTCGTCGGCGGGGAGACCCAGCGAGCTGCCGAGCTTCGCCGCAAGCTCGCCGACGCGCTGCGCATGCTCGCCGGTATCCACATCCCGGAACTCGGCCGCCTGAGCCAGTCGATCAAGCACCTCCGTTTGTGAGGCGAAAAGTTCCCGGGTTCGATCCTCCACCTGGCTCCTGAGTACCGCCTTCTGGTTGTGAAGCTGGAGGTGCAGAAAGCGGGTCTCGAGCAGATTGCGGATCCGGAGCAGCACCTCGGCCACGTGGAACGGCTTGTCGACAAAGTCCTTCGCGCCCATGCCGAGGGCGCGTTCGCGGGCGTTGCGGCCACCGTCACCGGTGAGCACGAGGATCGGGAGGTAGTGGTCCCCCGGGACGGTGGACTGCAGCTGCTCCAGTACGGCGAAGCCGTCCATGCCCGGCATCTGCAGGTCGAGCAACACGAGATCGGGCTGGAACTCGAGAAAGGTCGCGAGCGCCTCGCGCGAATCGGTGATGCCGCGGATATCCTGGTAACCCTCGCCCATCAGCATCTGGCGCAGCAGGCGCACGTTGGCTGGCTGATCATCGACGATCAGTACCCGCGCATGGCGCGCCTCGTGGCGCAGCTGCAGGTTCACGGTCTCACCCCGCCGGGTTCCCCCTCGTCCAGCACCGCGCGCACCTTGCGGACAAAGACCGCGGGGGAGAAGGGCTTGCCGATGAACGTCCGCCCGGGCTGGATCGATCCATGACGCACGACCGCCTCCGGCGCATAGCCCGACATGTAGAGTACCTTGCAGCCGGGACGCTCAGCGCGCACGATCTCGGCCAGTTCCGGACCGCGGAGGCCCGGCATCACGATATCGGTGATGAGCAGGTGGAGTGGCTCTGCGTGCTGCGCCAGCGCGGCACGGGCCTCGGCAGCGCTGCCGGTGACCAGCACGTGATAGCCCTGCCGCTCCAGTACCTCGGCGGCGAGCTTGCGTACGGCCGGGTCGTCTTCAACCAGCAGGATCGTCTCGGTACCGGATGACGTCGTCGTCTCCGGTGCGGCGCTGGAAGGCTCGACCGCCACGGCGGCATCGTCGACCCGGGGCAGGTAGATCTTGAAGGTGGTGCCGCGCCCGGCCTCGCTGTACACCCAGATGTATCCGCGGCTCTGGGTCACGATACCGTACACGGTGGACAGCCCGAGCCCGGTGCCCTTGCCGGCTTCCTTGGTCGTGAAGAAGGGCTCGAACAGCCGTCGCCGGGTTTCCTCATCCATGCCGATGCCGTCATCGCTGACGCCCATCATCACATAGCGTCCCGGCCGGATCGGCTGGTCGGCGTGGGGCTGGTTCTGGTCCACCTCCTGCTCCCAGGTCTCGATCGTGAGCTTGCCGCCATCGGGCATGGCATCGCGCGAGTTCACCGCCAGGTTGACCAGCACCTGTTCGATCTGGCCTGGATCGGCCTTGATGTTTCCCAGGTCAGGGGCGAGCGCCAGGCTCAAGTCGATGTCCTCGCCCAGCAGGCGATGCAGCATCTTCGAGAGCTGCGTGATGATCGCGTTGAGATCCACGACGCGCGGCTCGAGCACCTGATGCCGGCTGAAGGTCAGCAACTGGCGGGTGAGGGCTGCGGCGCGTTCTGCCGCCTTGACGATCTCCGTAAGATCATCTCGCCGCGGGTCCGCCGGCGTCATGTCGCCCAGCAGAAGCTCGGAGTGTCCCAGGATGGCGGTGAGCAGGTTGTTGAAGTCATGCGCTACGCCGCCGGCAAGCCGCCCCACCGCTTCCATTTTCTGGGCATGGCGGAATTGTTCCTCCAGCCGCTTGCGGGCGGTGACGTCGTGCGCCAGGATCAGCTCGGCCGGTCGGTCGCGAAACATCAGCGGGGATCCCACGATCTCCACGTCGAGCAGCGACCCG
>JAICQR010000072.1 GCA_025937755.1 Gemmatimonadales bacterium
ATCCGACTTTCCACCCGCCACCTGTTCGGGGGCGGGAATGTCGCCCCGAAGCGTTTCCCCCAGATCGTGAATGAGGCACATCCTGATCAGCCGTCCGACGTCGACTCCGGGATCGTCGGCATAGCATACCATCGCCATCAGGCAGAGCCGCCAAGTGTGCTCGGCCACGCTCTCGCGTCGTCCGGCCGACGTCCAGGCAGTTCGGGTGGCCGACTTGAGGCCTTCGGCCGCCCTCAGGAAATCGAGAATGCCGTCAAGGTCGTTCAAGTCAGCACCTCCATCGGCCCGGAATATCCCCGCGCGGACGTGGCGACGCCACCAGGCCCGGCGCCAGTGCCAGGCGCGATCAGCGGCTCGCCTCCCGGAACGACCGGCTGCGGGTGTTGAGCCAGTAGTACAATGGCAAGCCGAATCCCAGGCCGCCCAGCAGCGAGAGCACGACAAACCAGGGCCAGCGGATCGGGCCGAGCGGATGGCGGGCGAAATACACCGCCAGCAACACCAGCAACAGCATCGCCTCCAGCATGAACGCGAGAGCGAGCCGATTGGACAGTATGGCACCTATGCCGTCGAACTCGGTAAGGAGCCACATGACGAAAAGGCCGTTGGGGACGACCAACCCGAACAATGCCGCGACCAGTAGCCACATTTCATAGCCTTTCACACCTGCAGCGTCATTCCAGGCACACTGTCAGCAGCATCTCGGATTCTTCCTGCGCCTCGACGGCATGGGGAACATTCGGTTCGAGCACCACCATCATTCGGTCGCCCAGCGCATGCCGGCTTCCGGCGGCATCCACCGTAATATTTCCCCGCAGGCACTGGATCACGACCTGGCCCGGCGCCTTGTGCTCCGGCAGCCGGCCGCCGGCATCAAACGCGAACAGGACCAGCCGCAGCGGACCGCGGTGGATGAGGCCCACCTGGCGGTGGCCGTCGCGAGCTTCATGTGGCTCGGACCGGAGGTTGCGGGAATACGCAGGCAGGTCGAGGGCTTCGGCTGGACCGGTCAGCCGGTTGGCGGGGTGAGGGCGGAGTCGTTCATCAGATGTGGTCATCGGAGTCTCCCAGGATTGCTGAAATGCCTGGTCGAAGTAGACATGGCGCGCGGGCGAGCGCAACTTCATGGCTCACCCGGAGGATACCGTGCTCGCCAACTGGATCACGCTGTCGCGGTTTCCACTGCTGGCCCTGATCATCCTGATCCTGTATCACGGGTCACCTCCACTGCGGCTGCTGGGGACGGGCATCCTGTTTGTGGGTTTGATGCTGGACACCGTGGACGGCGTGGTGGCCAGACGTACCGGCCAGACCAGCCTGTTCGGCAGTGTGCTGGATATCGCGGCGGACCGGACCTACGAACTGGTGCTGTGGGTCTGCTTCGCCGATCTGCGCCTCATACCGGTGGCGATTCCAGTCGTTGTGATTGCGCGCACCACCCTGACCGACGCCTTCCGCAGCATCGGCGTCGCGCAGGGCATTCCCCCGTTCGACCAGCACCGCACCGCACTCAGCAAGTTCCTCGTGGGTTCGCCCTTCATGCGCACCGGTTACGCCGTCACCAAGGTGGTGACCTTCTGCGGACTGGCGCTGACCCTTGCCTTCTCCGGCTATGCTCCGGATTCCTTTCAGGGCGGCGCAGCACCGGCGATGCTGCGGTTCTTTCAGGTAGTCGCGTGGGTGGCGCTGGGATTCTGCGTCTTCCGGGGGCTGCCGGTCATCATCAGCGCGCTGAAGCGTTACTGGGGCACTCCCGCACCTTCATAGAGCGCGTCGGGATCGGCCGATGCCAGGTCCACCAGGAACTGGCCCAGTTTCTCCGCAACTACGCGCATGTAGCGGTCGCCCTTCTCGCACGTCGCCGCGGCTGGGTTCCCCACGCCGGTGTCGTCGGTGACGTCCACCCAGCGCCTCGGCGCCCACGCCCAGCCTTCGCGCAGCGCGGCAATCCGGAATGGCCTCGCCCTGCCGGGGCCGGCCGACGAAAGCGGCTGCACCAGCGACGGCGCCACATGCAACATCACGCTGGTTTCCAGCTCGCCGGCATGGTCGCCCGGCTGGTCGAAGTACTCGCGTGCCGGAGCCACCGTGTACCAGTTGACCTGGCACAGCACCATGCCGGCCTCCGGTTGCAGCTCCCGGATCATCTGCCTGAAGTCGTTTCCGCCGTGACCGTTGAGAATCACCAGCTTGCGCACGCCGTGGTCCCGCAGTCCGGGAAGCAGGTCGCGGAGCACGGCCAACTGGGTGCTGGGATTCAGGTTGAGGCAGAGCGGCACCTCCCGCTGTCCTGTCTGCACTCCGAACGGCACGGCGGGCAGTACCACCACGCGGGCCCCGCGCTCCCACGCAGCACCTGCCGCAGCAGCGGCAACAGCATCGCTCTCGATCGTGTCGGTGGCGTACGGGAGATGGCGGTTGTGCGCCTCGGTCGCGCCCCATGGCAGGATCGCCACCTCGTACCGGGTGGTGCGGACCATGT
Organism: Gemmatimonadales bacterium; assembly: GCA_025937755.1. Classification (GTDB taxonomy): domain Bacteria; phylum Gemmatimonadota; class Gemmatimonadetes; order Gemmatimonadales; family GWC2-71-9; genus CAMLHP01. The sequence continues at coordinate 2,483 of JAICQR010000072.1, forward strand.
CCCAGGTGGCTTCCGCCAGGATATACGGACGAGCACTCACCTGGAAGCAGAACTGAAGTACAGCACGTCGGAATGGCCCGCAAACTTCTTGATCGATTCGATCGAATCCCACAGCGTCGTGATGAGAAAGTGGGCGGCGTCGCCCTCCACCCATTGCTGCACCAGCACCGCCCGGTTGCCGGGCGTCGCCTTGTAGTCGGCGAGCCCGGTGCGGCTCAGATGCTCGAAGTAATCGTCCGCACGGGCGGCGGGTACCCGCCCGTGCCAGTTGCGTGCGATCATCGCTGCTCCCCTCGGAAAGCCATGACTCGGAGTTCACCCATCGGCTGCGAGCATCCGGATGGGGCTCGCCGCCGTTTCGCCGTCAGCGCAGCGATCGGCCGTGTCGCTGGCACCATCCTCGTCGTCGTTGCCCGCCACGCCATGGAATTCTACAGGAGCATAGCCCTGTGCGCTGGCGCGCAGCAGCAAATTGCCGCAGTTGTAGGTGAATTCGTCGTCGACCATGATCTGGAAGCTGCCGTCAGCGCCGGTGGTCGCCGAGCCCAATACACTGAGCTCTCCCCAGGAGGTGAACGGAGCGTGATACATCAGTTGCACCAGGGCACCCGGAATCGCTTCCGCCGACGCTTCCGAGACAACTGATCCGGTCACCGAGAACGTGTTGTTGGGCTCCAGGAAGCAGCCCGTCAGGCAGAGCAGGCCAGCATATGGCATCCAGCGCATGACGCACCTCCGAGTTGAAGTCGGGCGGCATTATGCGCAAGTGCAGTCAAGTGCGGGTCAAGGGGGGCTAACTGAAACGTCCGGGTCAGAGCTTCTCGAGGATGCCCTTGAAGCGAGGATCACCGCGCATCGGGGCGAAATCCGGATCGTTCTCGATCCACTCCCGCATGCCGAAGCCGAACCGCACCGCCTGCTCCAGAATCTTCAGCGATTGATCGTACTCGCCCCGAACCGCATGGATACACGCGGTGTTGTACAGAATGCCCGAATCTTCCGGGTCAATCTCCAGCGCCCGCCGGGACCAGTCCAGGCTGCGTTCCGGCTGCCCCGCCTCGTACAGACACTGGGCACCCAGGATCAGGGCGCGCGCATCATCGGGGTGCAGCTCGACGTGCTGCTCCACCCGGCCCAGGCCCATCTCGAACGCCGCCTTGGCTTCCTCATGCGCGTCGGTGGCCTCGAGCGCCGTCGCGAGGAATACGGGGGCGTTGTAGTCCTCCGGACGCAGCCGGCTGGCCTCACGAAACCGGTCGATCGAGGCGCGTACCTGCCCCTGCTGCATCAGTGCGCGTCCATAGAAATAGTGTGCTTCGTACAGCAGCGGATCCAGGCGAAGCGCCGTTTCGAACGCGGTCTTCGCTTCGGCAAATCGCTGGGCAAACGCCAGCGCCATGCCGCGCGACGTGTGGGTCTCGGCCCGCAGCGGGTCCAGTTCGATGGCGCGGCGGCTGGAGCTGTCGGCCCGCTCAAGGTTCCCCTTGCTGCCGTCCCAGTAGATATAAAGGAATGAGCAGCAGTCGGCGATCCCGGCGTGCGCCAGCGCGTAGTCGGGGTCAATCTCGGCAGCGCGCTCGAACATCCGCCGGGCATACTCGATCTCGCGCTTGCGCCACAGGTGGAAGTATTGGCGGCCGCGCAGGTAGAACTCATATGCCACCACATTCTCGGTGGGCGCCCGGCCGATGTTCCGCTTCTCGTCCTCGCTCAGCACCACCCGCAGCGCCTTCACGATGCTGGCCGAGATCTCGTCCTGGATCTCGAAGATGTCCTCCAGCTCCCGGTCGTAGCGCTCGGACCAGAGCTGATAGCCATCGTGCACGCTGATCAGCTGCACCGTGATCCGGAGCTTCTTTCCGCCCTTGCGGACGCTCCCCTCGAGCACCGTTCCCACGCCCAACTGCTCGCCGATGGTGCGGATGTCGAGGTTCCTGCCCTTGAACGCGAAGGCCGACGTGCGCGATGCCACCTGGAGCGACTGCACTTTCATCAACGCATTGATGATCTCCTCGGCCATCCCGTCGGTGAAGTACTCGTTCTCGGGATCGGCACTCATGTTGGCGAAGGGCAGCACCGCGATCGAAGTCCGTGCGACGACGACCGGGATCGCGAGGGGCGTGGCGTTGGGCGGCGTGACCACCCGTGGAGATCCCAGCGCCTGCGCCACCTGGTCGGCCGACTGGAATCGCTCGCCCGGGTCCTTCGCCAGGCTCCTGGTCACCACCCGCTCCAGCTCGGCGGACACGTAGGCACCGCTTGCCCGCACCGACGGCACCGGATCGGTGAACCGTTTCATGATCACCGCCTGCATGGTCGGGCCGGTGAACGGTGCCGAGCCGGTGAGCATCTCGAAGAGGACACAGCCCAGACTGTAGATGTCGGTGCGGCCGTCCAGCTCGCCCTCGCCCGACGCCTGTTCCGGACTCATGTAAGCCGGCGTGCCCACCGCCATGCCCGCCTGGGTAAGGCTGTCGCCGCTGGCGACGCTGACCGCCTTGGCGATGCCGAAATCGGTGACCACGGCCTCGCCTTCATGGACCATCACGTTCTCGGGCTTGATGTCGCGATGCACCACCCCGCTGCGATGGGCGTAGTCGAGTGCGACCGCCATGTCGCGGCCGATCTTCACCGCATCCTCCACTGAGAGCTGCTTCTCCCGGGTGAGCCGGTCGCGCAGCGACTGCCCTTCCACGAACGGCATCACGAAGTAGAGCATCGGCTGGCCCCCACCGGTGTCACTGGCGCTGCCCGAGTCGTAGAGCGGCAGGATATGCGGGTGCTGAAGCCGTGCGGCGATCTGGATCTCGCGCAGGAAGCGCTCGGAACCGATTGAAGCGGCCAGATCCGGGTGCAACACCTTGAGTGCCACCTGCCGGCCGTGCTTGAGGTCCTGGGCCTGGAAGACCGTGGCCATGCCGCCGCGGCCGACTTCGCGGTCGATGGTGTACCGGCCAGCCAGCGCCTGCTGCAGCCGCTCTCCCAACGAGGGCGGCGATGTTGCGGTCATGTGAGTTCCGGATGGGAAGGCAAGTACGAAATCTACGGCAGCCGGCGATCTACAGCCAGCCTGAAAACGACCGCCGGCCGGGAAGGGATTCCCCGACCGGCGGCCTGCGCCCCACCCCCGACGCCCCGCCTAGAAGTTTGCCGTCAACCCGCCCAGCAACCGGCGCCCCATCACCGAGCCGCCGTAGATCTGAAAGCGTTCCTGGTCCAGCAGGTTGGTGGCCGTGGCATGGACCCGGAGGTAGTTGTTGATCCGGTAGCCTGCGCCGAGGCTCAGCAGTTCCGCCGCCGGCACGTAGCCCTGGAAGACGCCGGCCGCCCAGGCATAGCCGTCGATCAGACGGAGGCCGACGTTGGCATCGAATCCCTGCGGGCCCATGTACGACACCATGAACGACGCCTTCTTGCTGGGGGTGTTGGGCACCAGTTTGTCGCCGGTGGCCTGCGACTTCACCTCGAAGTCAAACCCGGTGAATGAGGCATCGATTCGGAACTCGTTGCTGACATTGTAGCCGACACCGATCTCGATACCGCGCTCCCGCACTTCACCGGCATTGGCGTAGGAGACCACAATGGCGGTATTGCCGTTCACCCGGGTGAGGCCCGCGGCGGCCACCGGCTGGCCTGCCGCGGCCAGTTGTTCGCGGACCGTCTGCTCGAGCGTGGCCCGGTACTGCTCCGGCACCGCCTCCGGTGAGGTCCACGCGCCGTAGGCCGGGTTCACGCCCGGCAGCAGGTCGGTGACGAAGTCCTCGAGGTCGTTGAGATACACGTCGACCGTCACGAACGCGCGGTCGCCCAGGTTGGCCTTGTACCCGGCCTCCCACCCATTGACATGTTCAACGTCCAGCTCCGAATTACCCAGCGCCAGCACCGGGACCGCCGCCGAGTTGGTGAACAGCTCACCGACCGGCACACCCGCCAATACCGGCCCCAGCGGCGACGCCCGCAACCCGGCCTCGAGCAGCGCAAAGTTGGCTGGCGCTCCCGCTGGTGCGCGGAGGAAGAACTCGGAGTAGTTGGGCGTCTGGAAGGCGCGATTGTAGGTGAACCGGAAGGAATGATTCTCGTTGGGGCTCACCACGATCGCGGCCTTGGGCGAGAACTGGGCTTCGTACAGGTCGCCGTCGTCGAAACGCGCGGCGCCCACGATCTTCACCTGGGGAATGACCTGGTACTCGAGCTGGCCAAACGCCGAGTAGGTGTTGTCGCTCCGGTCATCATTGACCGGGTCCATCAGGCTGCCGTGGGTGTTGGTATTGGTGTTCCGGATCGAGCTGCCCACCACCACCCGTGCCAGGCCGAAGGTCTGGTTGGCCTGGGCCTCGAGGTGGAAGATGTCCGAATCCTCGAGGATATCGAGCCCCGATGCCAGCGACTTCTGCGGCTCCAGGGTGCTGCGGCTGTTCCAGTAACCCATCACGTTGAAGCGGTCTTCCGCCCATGCCACCCGGGCGTATGGCTTCACCGCCTTGAGCACCTGCACCCGGCCGATCCCGGTCACCAGGATCTCGTTCTCGACCCGCGCGGCGCCGGCTTCCGCTGTGACGATTCCGCCGTTGTCGCGATACATGTCAAAGCGCGCCGTGCCGTAGATGTTCTGCAACGGATCTCTGTCACCCAGTGCCTCGCGCGTAACCGGGTCCAGCGTCTGGCCGGAAATCGGGATTGCTTCCGGCGTGACTGCGGGAGGTACGGGCTCGTCGGTTGCCGGTCCGTACTCCTCGGCCAGGTCGCCCGGATTGGTCCGCGAGCGGGACCAGGTGTCGCTGCGGTTGTATCCCGCGTTGAGCCGATAGCCGAAACGCCCGCTGCTGGCCACGCCTGCATGGCGCAGGTCGCCCCTAAAGGTTTCCAGCTCGCCGCCGGCCAGCGTCAGCTTGGTGCCGACCACTTCGCGCGCCGCCTGCGAGGTCATGTTCACCACGCCGCTGAAGGCGTTGGCGCCGTAGAGCGCGGACCCGGGGCCCCGCACCACTTCGATGCCGCGCAGGTCTTCCAGCGGCACCGTCATGCCGTTCCACTCCTGTGCCCCGAGAAAGGCGATGGCCAGGTCCCGCCCGTCCTCCAGCACCAGGACGCGCCGGTTGAGCGTCGAGTTGAATCCCCGCGCATTGACGCTGAAGTCATTGACGCCGCTCTGGGCCACATCGAGGCCGGGCACCGTCGCCAGCGCGGCGGGGACCTGTCCGGTGATGGACGTGTTGTCCAGGACCTGGGTCGGCACGGTCGACACCGCAGCCGGTGCTTCGACCACCCGTTCAGGCGCGCGCGAGGCGCTGCTCACCACGATGTCGCCCAGCAGTACTGGTGCGGCCACCAGCACCGCGTCGGCCGTGACACTGCCGCTGCTGGTCACCGTCACCTGCCGCTCCACGGGACGGAAACCGAGCCACCGGAAAACAATCGTCTGGGCACCGGCGGGCACCCGCTGCATCGTGTAGCGTCCATCACTTCCCGTGACCGCCGAACGGCCCGACTCGCGAGCCGTCACCGAGACCCCGGCCAGCGGCTCGCCCGAGTCGTCACGCGTCACGGTACCGGTGACGGTGCCGGTACCTTGCGCCCACAGCGTAACGGTCGGCAGCGCTACGAGCGCGAGCAGCACGACCAGTGGAAGGAACACGCGCCGGAACACGCACACTGGCAACGTCATGGCCAGCCTCCGCAGAATGTCGGGTAGTGAAGAGCAACGGATCGTGCCGGCCCATCACAAGGCCGAGCTGTGTGTGAGATAGCTCCTGTAAGGATGCAGCCGCCCGGCGGGATTGGGAAGCCCGACAGAAGCGGTCTGCTTTGCGGGCGTACGAGCCATGGTAGCGGTTACTTCAGAACCTGGCTTCGGCACCAGCGAAAAAGCTCCGGCCCGGTGAGGGTTCCAGCACACGTCTGCCGAAACCGTTGATCGCCACCGAGCCAACGTACTGCGCGTTCCAGAGATTGGCGACGCCCGCGAAGGGCGCCAGTTGCATCCGCCCCACCGCCAGCTCATAGCCGCCGCGCAGCGTGCTGCTGTGCCATGGCTCCACCCGGATGGTGTTGGCGTCGTCGGCCCAGAGATGCCCTGATACCGTATGCTCGCCCGCGATCCATCCCCGCCCAACATCTCCACGCACACCAATGCGGGCAAAGGTAGACGGCACACCCGCCGGCCGGTTGTCGTCCAGCACCGTGGTGTCCGCACCCGAAACCAGCGTGTAGTCGGTGAAGCGGTAATCGGCCAGCGTCAGCGCGCCCCAGACCGACCAGCCCTGCCGCAGCGCCGCCTCCACTCCGAGTTCCGCGCCACGATTCCGGACCCTGCCCGCATTGGCGTAATAGGAGCGGCCATCTACCTGCTCGAATGGAACGATCGCATCGCGGACCTGTGCCTGAAAGATCGCTGCCGACCACTGCACCGCACCGGACCGCCCGCGCGCACCGATCTCGAGCATCACCGTACGCTGGGGGTCGAGGTCGGGATTGAAGTCACCGCCCTCCTGCTGCACCGCCAACTCGGTGGTGGTCGGGGTGTCAAATGAGGTCGATGCACTGACGTACGGCGTCACCGAACCCGCACCGAGGAAGGTCGCTCCGCCGCTCACGCTCCATGCGCCCATCGAGCGGTCGCCTGAATCGTCACTGCCATCATCCAGTCGGTCCCGCACCGCAAAATGGATCTGGTCCCGGCGGACGCCACCCTCGAATCGCCACATGGGCATCGGACGCCATACGGCTCGCAGGAACGGCCCGATGGACCGGACCCGCTCCAGCTGATTGACGGTCGTGTCGGGCACCGCCACGTGGCTGGGCGTCAGGTTGGTGCGCTCGTCGCGCATCCACTGCGCATCCACACCCGCCGTGAGCACCGGGTGCGCCATGCCACGTCCCAGCCGGCGTACCGCAGACGTGCGAATGCCGCCGGCCCGCCGCAGGATCCGGATGGTGGTGTTGGTGGCGAGGGGATTGTCGAGGTCGCGCCGCAGCCCGAACAGCGCCAGGTTGTAGCTCCCGCCATCCGCGGCGTGGTCCAGCTGCAACGTGAGTTGCTGCTGGTTGACCGCCTTGCCCGCGTTGCGGGCCACGTTGTTCGGGGCTGCGAGGCGAGGCCTCACGGCAAATTCCTCCGGCGTGAGTGCCCCAGGATTCTCCGCCAGCGGATCGTCGGCCGCCTTGAAC
>JAICQR010000011.1 GCA_025937755.1 Gemmatimonadales bacterium
CGAGTCCCCTCCACCGGCGCCCAGACCTGGGGCCTCAACATCGTCCGCATCACCCAGCGCAACGGCTACGAGGACACCTGGGCCGACACTCGCCGGGCCAGCTCCAGCTTTCTGGCCCAGAGCGGCACCATCACCGGACTCGAGAAACTCGAGCGCGGTATCGTCATCGAAGTCCAGCCCTATGCCACCGCCTCGCTCACCGGCGAGCGGGACCCCGTGTCCGGCAGCTTCGAGCGCGGCGACGTCGAGCCCGACGCCGGTGGCAACCTGCGTCTCGGCTTCACCAACTTCGCCATCGACGCCACCATCAACCCCGATTTCAGCACCATCGAAGCCGATGAGGGTCAGGTCACCGTCAACGAGCGGTTCGCGCTCTTCTTCGAGGAGAAGCGTCCCTTCTTTCTCGAGGGCATCGAGCTCTTTGCCACTCCCAACCAGCTGGTGTATACGAGGCAGATTGGCAATCCGATCGCCGGCGGCAAGTTCACCGGCAAGTTCGGCAAGTTCACCGCCGCCTATCTCGCCGCCGTGGATGACGCGCCCGATGGCAACGCCGTCTTCAACGTCGGCCGGCTTCGGTATGACCTCGGCTCTGCGTCCACCACCGGCATCACCGTCACCGACCGCGAGCGGGGGACTGACTACAACCGGGTCGTCTCGGCTGACGCCCACATTGTCTTCGCGCGGCTCTACTTCTTCGAGGCGCAACTGGCCAATGGCTGGACCCAGGAGGGCGGTATCGCCCGCAGCGGTCCGGTGTGGAAGGCCGAGTTCGATCGCACCGGCAGAGGCTGGGGATTCAACTACCAGCTGAACGGTATTTCGGATGACTTCGTCACCCGCACCGGTTTCGTCAATCGCACTGGCATCGTCACCGGTCGCGCCTTCAATCGGCTCTCGTTCTATGGGCCGCGGGGCGCATTGGTCGAGAACTTTACCACCTTCTTCGGGCTCAACCGTTTGTGGAACTACGCGGACTTCGAGCTCGGTGAGGCGGTCGAGGGCTCGGAGGAAATCAACTTCGACGTGTCGATGCGGGGCGGATGGCAGGTCGAGGCCGGTCTCCATCGCGACTTCGTGCAGTTCGATCCGGCCGATTTCGGCGACTACACCGTGGTGGGCGGCGGTGGCCCGGTGCCCTACGTGCCGGTCGACGAACTCGACAACATGTTCAGCGTCAGCGCCGGTATCGAGACCCCGACATACCAGAGCTTTGGCGCCGACTTCAGTGTCAGCGGCGGCAAGGCAGCCATCTTCGACGAAGCGGCGCTGGGCTATGGGTACGAGCTGGAGGCTGGCCTCAACCTTCGGCCGGCCACGTCGTTGCGGGTGGAACTCGAAGCCGATTTCGTGCGCATCTTTCGCGACAGCGATGATTCCGAATTTGCCCGCGCCTTCATCCCGCGACTCAAGGTCGAGTACCAGCCTACCCGGGAGCTCTTCTTCCGGATGATCACCGAATACCAGGCCGAGCGCCGGGCGCCGCTGCAGGACCCGGAATCCGGGCTGCCGATTGCGGTGGGTGGCACCATCGACGGCGGTGATGACGCCAACGGCTTCAGGACTGACCTGCTGGCCGCCTACGAGCCTACCCCGGGCACGGCGATCTTCCTGGGCTACGGCACCACCATGCGCGACACTGGCGCGTTCCGGTTCCGCGATCTGCAGCGCGACAGCGACGGGCTGTTCCTCAAGGTGAGCTACCTGATACGCAAGTGAGAAGTGAGAAGTGATTTCCCACTTCCCACTTCCCACTTCCCACTTCCCACTAGTTGATCACGGCCACATCCACCCCATCACCCCCGCCGTCAGCAATCCATAGAGCAACCCGTCGGCCATCGACTTGAGCGTGGTGCTCCACTGCTTCTTGAACCAGATGGACTGCTGCACCAGCGCCAGCGAATAGCCGGCGAAGGCAGTCGTGCCGGCCAGCTGGAACACCCGCAGATAGTCCGCTCCCGGGCCCAACGCCCGGCTCGCCACGTACGCCGCAAACAGGCTCACGACAACGCAGTAGAAAAACCACTGGATCAGGCTGCCGGTCATCGAAAAGTCACCACTGGGCAGCACCGTCATCACCGCCACCGGCCCCTGTCGGTGCTTTTCGAGGTACTCCGGCGATTTCATCTCGGCGGCATTGGCCGGCCTGGGCATGATGTAGTCGCCCGGTGGAATGGCGAAGGGCCGCATTGCGGCCATCACGCCGTCCTGGTTGGGGACCGGCTTGAAGTCACTATGGTGCCACGGCATCACCGTGTGCACCATGGCGCTCACGATGAAGACCAGCACCGCGGCGAGCAGAATCGGAAGCCAGAGCGCAGCGAGCGTGACCATACCAACTCCTCCAGACAGAGGGTGACCCGGCGGGGGTTGACGAATCTGCACCCGAAGCCGGGCCGTGGCCAATCCGCCGAACCGAATCGCGCCCATCTACGCTCCTGATTCCGCGCTACCTTTCAGCCATGCCCACCTCCACCATACTCGGCACCGGCATGGCCGTGCCCGATCGGATCGTGACCAACGACGAGTTGAGCACGATGATGGACACCAGCGATGAATGGATCCGGACCCGGACCGGCATCGAGCAGCGCCACTGGGTCAGCCCCGGTGAGACTGGTGCGTCACTCGCACTCACCGCGAGTACGCGCGCGCTGGACGCGGCCGGGGTCACGCCCGACGACATCGACGCCATCGTCTACGCCACGTCCACCCCCGACCACTTCGCGCCCGGCAACGGCGTCTACCTGCAGCAGCAGCTGGTGGGCCGTCCCATTCCCGCGCTCGATGTCCGGGCCCAGTGCAGCGGATTCATCTATGGCTTGTCGGTGGCGGACGCGTGGATCCGTGCCGGGCAATACCGCCGGATCCTGCTGGTGGGATGCGAGGTGCAGAGCACCGGGATGGATATCTCCACCGCTGGCCGCGACACCGCAGTCATTTTCGCCGATGGCGCCGGAGCGGTGGTGCTGGGCGCATCGGACAGGGCGGATCGCGGGGTGCTTGGATTCGATCTCCACTCCGACGGGAGCCAGGCCGAGCGCCTCTGGGTCGATGCGCCGGGCTCGATGTACCATCCGCGAATTTCGCAGGAGATGGTGGCCGAAGGCCGGCACTTCCTGTCGATGGAGGGCCGGGAGGTCTTCCGGAATGCCGTGGTGAAGATGCCGGAGTCGGTCAACACGCTCCTGGCCGCGCTCCAGCGTTCACCAGCTGACATCGCGCTGCTGCTGCCCCATCAGGCCAACCTGCGGATCTCGGAGATGGTGCAGAAGTCGCTTGGTCTCGAGCCGGGCCAGGTCTACAACAACATCCAGCGATACGGCAACACTACCGCTGCGACCATTCCCATCGCCCTCGACGAGTGCGTCCGCGCCGGGCGTCTCAGGGAAGGCGATCTCGTTGTCATGACAGCATTTGGGTCCGGCTTCATGTGGGGGAGCGCGGCGCTGCTCTGGGGCTGAAACCCGCCGGTGCGTCGTTGCGTAATGCAACAAGCTCCGTACCCGGATTTGAGAGAGAGGTTATTCCATGGATACGATCTTCGGCCTGATCTACTTCGGCGTGCTCGCCGTGGTTGGCGTTGCCGGTTACGTCATCAGCAAGAACTTCGTGCGGCGGCGGCTCCGCTTTGTGGACGCGGTCCAGTCACCCATCGCTCCCGTGCTGGCCGGCGTGCTGGCGTTTGCCATCATGTGGCCGCTCAGCTTCCTCCCGTTCGTCACCACGACAACCGCGGTCCTGGCCGGCTTCGCCACCGCCTTCGGCACCGCGAGCGGGGTCCGGGCACTGCGCCGGGGGGAATACATCGACCGGCAACTGACGCCGTAGCAATTATCTTTGGCGCATGCCGAACATCACATGCGTGCGCTGCGGACAGACCCGCGACCAGATGAGCTTTCAGCCGTTCCAGAACGACCTGGGCCGGCGCCTGTTCAATGAGATCTGCGCCCTCTGCTGGGGCCAGTGGCTGGGCCAGCAGCAGGCGCTCATCAACCACTACGCCCTCAACCTGCGCGACCCGAAAGCGAAGGAATTCCTGCTCCAGCAAATGCAGGAGTTTCTCTTTGCGCCTGCCGTCGATTGAGACTTCTCACTTCTCACTTCTCACTTCTCACTTCCCACTTCCCACTTCCCACTTCCCACTTCCCACCAACCTTACCACCCTCCACTCACCACCAGGGTGAGGTCCACGCCCAGATCGGTCGGCGCGATATCCTCGGTGAAGCCGACGCGCCACTCCCGCCCTCCCGCAGTGCGGTAGATCCACCCGAAATCCGCGGTCAGCATATCGTTGTCGAGCGACGGGATCGAAGTGTCGTGGTAGAAGGGCGAGTGGTAGAAGAAGTAGCCGTAGATCGAATGCCTGCCGAAGAGCTGGAGCCGCACCCCCGTCGTCCCCATCCCGAAAAGCGAATGCTGCCACGCCTTCAGTGTTCCGCTGCGGGGAGTGGCGCCGACACCACCGGAGATCTCCCACAGCAGCGGCTTCAGCGCCCGGACCCGGAGGGCGTGGTTGAGCGCCACCCCGGGCTGGGAACGACTCAGGCTTCCGCCCTTGCCGAGCGGCAGCACCACGCTCAGCGCCGTCTGCTGGTCGGGTCCGTGGCGCATGCCGAGCGTGAAGCGGGCCTCGCCCGGTGCCAAGCCGTCCGCGTCGGGGGCGTAGTGCACGCCGCCGGGCAGCTCCACTTCGAATCCGTATCGGTTCCGCGGCCGGGCGTCCCGCTCCGGCTGGTCGTAGCCGATGAAACCGTGGTACCACTCGAAGAACTCATCGGTGAACCCGCCATGGCTGCCCACCAGGCTCACGCTGCCACTGGTCCAGTATGTGGGTGAGAGCTCCCGGGTGCCGCTCCAGGTCAACCGATATAACTCGGCATCGTGCAGGTACGTTGCGGTGGAGGACACGCTGTACTCGATGGCGTTGGCGTACTCGACCGTCACCTGGCTGCGTGAGCCGGTCGGATCGAAATCCACCATCGGCTGGTAGGCCAGCGGAGTACGAGTGGAAGCGAGTGGATTGATCGGGCGGTGCGGCGGAGGCGACTGCGCGGCGAGCGGAGTCGCCAGCACGAGGGAAAGGAGCAGAAAACGGATCACGGTTGGTGAAACTAGGGCCAGCCGTCACTGCGCTCAACCCACTTCCCACTTCCCACTCCCCACTCAGTTGGCCGGCATCCTCCCACTTACCGTCAACGGCTTCCTGTCCCGCATGATCTCGAACCGGAAGCTCTCCCCCGGCCGGTAGCTCTGCAGGATGCGCATCAGGTGCAGCGGATTCTCCGGCGGCCTGCCGTCCACGAGCCGGATCACGTCGCCCCCCTCGAGCTGAAGCGGCGTATCACCCGGAACGCTCAGCACCAGCACCCCGTCGCTGGTGCCGAAGTAACGGCCCAGTTCGGCGTTGAGCGGCGAGAGATGGAGGTCTCCCACCAGTGACCCCACGGTCACCCGATAGCGCGCGCTGCCAGGCGAAGTGACGGTCCAGGCGCGCTCCAGCCGCGATTCCAACGGCAGGCCCGTGATCTCGATGTCCGGCCTGGCGCCCAGTTGCTGCTGTACCATGAAGTCTGCCGTCAGCGGGTCCGGTGCGAGCCGCACTACGTGTCGAGCCTCGCCACGGACGAACTCCACCGTCGCCGTGTCGTTCATTCCCAGGTCGGAGGCCAGCACGATGAGCCGGAAACCCGAGGGCTCGGTGCCCTGCAGCAGCGGCGTCCGCACCCGCACCCGGGACGAGAGTGGCTGCCCATCATAGCGGGTCAGCACATCCCCTGCCCGCAAGCCTGCGCGCGCCGCCGGACTGCCTGGTGTCACCGCACGGATCAGCACGCCCAGCGTGTCCATCGGCCCGGGCGCGCCCGAGACCGAGATCCCCAGGGCCGGTCGCCTCGTCGGCAGGAAGAAGGTCGAGGCGCCCGCAGGCGCTGTCGTCGTGACTCGCTCGGTCACCCGGATCTGGGCCGCGAGTGGCGTCGCCTGAGTCGACAGCGACATCAGGACTGCGGCGCCAGCCCACGAGAGACAGAAAATTCTAGAGGCCGACATCGCTCGCACTCGTCAGGTGTACGTCCACCAGGGCATCCATCAGGCCTACCCGCTGCTCCCAGAGCCCCAGGCGTTCGCTGTCCGCCGCATTCCGGGCCGGCGCCAGTTCAACTACCTGGATCCGCTGGTCCAGCTCGGCGATGCGATCCTCCAGCGCCTGCGCCACCCGTGCAGTTTGTCCGTCGATCGGCCGCGCCGCGGGATCGAGGGCATCGATCGCCTGCTCCAGTTGCGCCGACTGCTGCTGAGCCTCGGCGATCGCTGCCGCCGTGACACCACCATCGGATGGCTCCGCTCGCAACATGGGGCCGACCACCAGCGCGCCAGACACCGATGCGGCAGCAGCCAGCGTCGCCCAGCCCCCCTGACGAATCCTGCGCCCGAGTTGCTCGTGCCGGCGCCGGTTCGCGATGGCGCTCCACTGGTTCCGCGCCGGCCGCAGCGTCGGCAACGCTCGCAGCCGCGCCACCCGCTGGTGCAGACGGTCCAGCTCGGCCGTACATGCCTCGCACTGGGCCAGGTGCGTCCGGGCCTCGGCCAGCCCCGGCTCGCTTCCGCCATCACGCAGTTCGATGAGTTGATCAAGTGTGCAGTGCATCATGCCGGCACCTCCTCGCCCAGCCAGCGGCGAAGACGGGCGTGCGCCCGGGCCAGCTGGGACTTCGAGAAGCTCGGGGTCTTTCCCATCATCGACCCGATCTCCTCGTGGGTATATCCCTCCACATCGTGCAGCCACACCACCGCCCGCGACGTCTCGCTCAACCGCTCCAGCGCCGCCTCGAGGTCCATCCTGAGCGCCGTATCGTCCCGCCTGGCCGGCGCAAAATCCTCGAACAGCTCGTCGGTGTCGCGGTACTTGTTCCGCCGGAGCCGCATCAGCGCCTTGCTGGCGGTGATGGTCCGGACCCAGCCCCAGAGGCTCCCGTCACCCCGGTACCGGTGGATGCTTCGGCAGACCTCGAAGAAGGTCTCCTGCATCACGTCTTCGGCGTCCTCGGTGGTACGGCAGATCCGCCGGGCCAGGTTGTAGACCGGGGTCTCGAAGGCCCGGTACAGCGCCTCGAGGGCCGAGGCGTCCCCCGACCGCGCTCGGGCGAGGACAGCGTCAGCCACCGGCTGTGAATCCATGAGGAGAGCTCGGGCCATGGTACCGGGAAAGATGCAGAGCCCCCCTCCACCGTCGCAAATCCTCCCCCCGCGCCCGGAGCCATGCGCCCTGCGCCCGGCTACTTTCCTCCCATGTCCAACACCGCGGAAAACCCAGACTTCGAGTCCTGGCTTCACCACCTCACCGACGAAGCCGACGCAGCCTTCCTGTACCGCGAACTGGCCGGCCTGGAGCGCGACCCGGAGCGGGCCCGGCTCTACCGCCAGCTGGCGGAGGTCGAGGACCGCCATGTCGCGCTGTGGCGGAAGCTGCTGGCCGACCAGGGCCGGGAGGTAGGGGTCCCCAAGCCGTCGCTGGGCGCCCGATTCCGGGCCTGGACCGCTCGCCGGCTGGGTCCCGGCGTGCTGCTGCCGGTGCTGCTCCAGGAGGAGGGCCGTGAGGTCAAGGGCTACCTCCAGCTCTACAAGGATGCACCGGACGGGCCTTCGGGCCCCACCGCCCTCCAACTGGCGCGCGAGTCGAAGGAGCATGCCGAGACCCTCGGCCACATGGCCGGCCGGGAGGGCGAGCCGTGGCACCGGACCGGAGCCGGCGGATTTCTTCGCAATGTGGTGTACGGCTTCAACGACGGCCTGACCGCCAACTTCGGGCTCGTAGCCGGCATGATCGGCGCCCAGCAGAGCATGGCATCCGTTGAGCATTTCCTGCTGGTGGCCGGCCTGGCAGGCACCGTGGCGGATGCGCTGTCGATGGGCGCGTCGGGCTACCTCGCGGCCAAGAGCGAGCGCGAGGTGTTCGAGCACGAGATTGCGATGGAGCGCGAAGAGATCCGGTTGATGCCGGAACTGGAGCGAGAGGAACTGAGTCTGATCTACCAGGCCAAGGGTATTCCCGAGGAGCAGGCCGGGCAGCTGGCCGCGAAGGTGATGGAAGATCCCGAGCGCGCGCTGGCGGAGAAGGTGCGCGAGGAGCTCAAGATCGGCGACGCCACCAGCACCCCGATGCGCGAGGCCTGGATTACCGGCACCGCCACGGCGCTTGGCGCGATCATACCGGTGGCTCCGTTCCTGTTCTCCACCGGCCGCACCGCTATCTGGGTGGCGTTTGCGCTTGCCATGCTCTCACACTTCGGCGTAGGCGCCATGCGCAGCATGTTCACCGGCCGCAGCGTCATCCGAAGCGGGATGGACATGTTCCTGGTGGGCCTGGGTGTCGCGGTGATCGGCTACTTCGTCGGGGAGTGGATCGTCGGGATCTTGTAGGGCGGTAAGGCGGGAAGGCGGTAAGGCGGGAAGGCGGGAAGGCACGAGCCCCGCTGCCTCCCGCAGGCGACGTGGCTCGGCGGGTCGCCCCCGGCAGGATGCATCCCTCGCGACGCCCTCCGATGTGGGGCGGCCCGCCGGCCTCAGGCGCCGGAGGGAGGCAGCGGGGCGAGCGTATAGGTCGCCGAGCCGCCGAGCCGCCGAGCCACCCAGCCGCCTATGGCGCTACTGCATGGAACGCGATCTTCGTCTCCCGATCCACCGTACCTCGCAGCGTGTACTCGTTCTCGAACAGGATCAGCGGCGCCTCGCGCGAGTCGAATACCAGCTTCTTGCCGTAGCCGTCGCCCACCCGGCGGATCTCGTCCGCATCTCCGACGACCCAGCGCGCCAGCGCGAACGGCAGCCGGTCCAGCTTGGCTGGCACACCGTACTCGTTCTCCAGCCGGTGCAGCAGCACGTCGAACTGCAGCGCTCCCACGGCGCCGACGATCGGACTGGGACCGATGTTGGTGTCCTCGTAGAACACCTGGGCCGCGCCTTCCTCGCTCAGCTGCCGGAGCCCGGTATCGAGTTGCTTGCGCCGCATCGGGTCGGCCAGCCGCACCCGCGCGAAATGCTCGGGTGAGAACCGGGGAATGTTGCCGAACTCGAGCGGCGGACCAGTCACGATGGTGTCGCCCACTCTGAGCGTCCCCCGGTCGTGGAGACCGATGACGTCACCCGGCCACGCCTCTTCCACCAGCTTCCGCTCCCGTGCCATGAATTGCTGCGGTGCCGCCAGCCGGATCGGCCTTCCGCTCCGCACGTGCAGCGCGGCCATGCCCGCGAGAAACCGCCCCGACACCAGCCGCACGAACGCGATCCGGTCCCGGTGCTTGGGGTCCATGTTCGCCTGGATCTTGAACACGAATCCGGTCAGCTCGGCATGCTCGGGCGTTATGATCCCGGCCGAGCTTTCGCGCGGCAGCGGCGCCGGCGCCAGCGGCAGGAACGCCTTGAGAAACGGCTCCACCCCGAAATTGGTGAGCGCGCTGCCGAAGAACACCGGCGTCAGGGTGCCGTCGGATACCGCATCGGCGTCGAACTCCTCACCTGCTGCGTCCAGCAGTTCCAGTTCGTCGCGGAGCGCCGTCACCACGCCTTCGCCCAGCCGCTTGATGACCGCCTCGTCGTCCAGCGACCCCGCCGCTTCGGCCGCACGCCCCGATCCGTGGTCTTCACCCTTCTCGAACAGCCGCACCAGACCGGTAGCGCGTTCGAACACGCCAAGGAAAGTGTGGCCATCAAAGATGGGCCAGGTCACCGGGTAGCAGCGGATGCCGAGGTCGGCCTCGACATCACTGATCAGCTGCAGCGGCGGCGCGCCCACCCGGTCGCACTTGTTGACGAAGGTGAAGATGGGCGTGCGCCGCAGGCGGCACACCTCGAACAACTGGCGGGTGCGTTCCTCGACCCCGCGCCGGTTGTCGAGCAGCATCACCGCGCTGTCGGCCGCAACCAGCGTGCGATAGGTGTCTTCCGAAAAGTCCTGGTGTCCGGGAGTGTCCAGCAGATTGATGTCGAAGCCTGAGTACTCGAACTGCATCACGCTCGACGTCACCGAGATGCCGCGCTCCTGCTCCAGCGCCATCCAGTCGCTGGTGGCATGCCGGGTGGCCCGCCGCGCCTTGACCGCGCCGGCCATGTGGATCGCGCCGCCATAGAGCAGCAGCTTCTCCGTCAGCGTCGTCTTGCCCGCGTCCGGATGGCTGATGATCGCAAACGTGCGGCGCCGGGCGATGGCCTCGGCGAGCTCGTCGGGGCTGACGGACTGGGCTGGACTTGTCAAACTACGATGTTGACGAGCCGATTCGGCACGTGGATCACCTTCCGCACCGGCTGGTCGCCCACGTAGCGTCGGGTGCCGACGTCTGCCAGCGCGGCGGCGGTCACGTCTTCCTCGCTGCTGTCCCGGCGCACCACCACCTTCGAGCGGGTCTTGCCGTTGACCTGCACCGCGATCTCCACGCTGTCCTCCACCGTCAGCGCCTCGTCCCACTCAGGCCAGCGCTGGTCGAACACCGAGTCTCCATGCCCCATGCGTTCCCAGCACTCCTCGGCGAAGTGGGGCACGAACGGTGACAGCATCACCACCAGGTCCTCCACCAGCCGCCGGTCGGCATTCTCGGCATCGCGCATGGCGTTGACCAGCTCCATGTACGCCGCAATCGCGGAATTGTACCGCAGCGTCTCAATGGCCTCATGCGCCTTCTTCAGCGTCTGGTGCCACTTCACCTCGAGATGGCGCGGGATGTCGTCGATCGTGGCCGCGCGGGTCGCGTCGCCCACCAGCGACCACACCTTGTCGAGGAATCGCCGCGGGCCGCTGATGCCCTCGTCCCGGAAATCGCCGCCTTCCTGGAAAGGCCCCAGGAACATCAGGTACATCCGGAAGGTATCCGCGCCCCATTTGGCGATGTATTCGTCGGGGATGACGACGTTGCCCCGCGACTTCGACATCTTGGCCCCGTCCTTCACGATCAGGCCGTGAGCCCGGAACTGCGCGAACGGCTCCTCGAAATCCAGGTGGCCCAGTTCCTTCAGCACCATCGCGATGAACCGCGAGTACAGCAGGTGCAGCACCGCGTGCTCGTTGCCGCCGATATACGACGCGACCGGGCACCAGCGCCTGGTGCGCTCGGCGTCGAACGGGCGGTCATCGAAGTCGGTGCTGGCATAGCGCAGGTAATACCACGCCGAGTCGAGGAAGGTGTCGGAGACGTCGGTCTCGCGCCGCGCCCTGGCGCCGCACGAAGGGCAGTCCACGAAGTACCAGTCGGCGTGCCGGGCCAGCGGCGAGGTGCCGCTGTCGTCCGGACGAAAGTCTTCCAGCTCGGGCAGCACCACCGGCAGGTCGGATTCCGGCACCGGCACTACGCCGCATGCGTCGCAGTAGATGATGGGAATGGGCGGGCCCCAATAGCGCTGGCGCGAGATGCACCAGTCGTGCAGCCGGTACTGGACCACGCCGCGTCCCGCGCCATTGGCTTCCAGCCAGCGGGTAACCGCAACCTTGCCTTCCTCCATCGGCAGCCCCGAGAACTCGCCCGAGTCCTGCAGAATGCCGCCCTCGGTCAGCACCTCGACCACCGGCAGCTGGTACTTCCGGGCAAACTCGAGGTCGCGCTCGTCGTGGCCCGGCACCGCCATGATGGCGCCAGTGCCGTACTCCATCAGCACGTAGTCCGCGATCCACACCGGGATCATTCGCCCGGTGGCGGGATTCTTGGCGAAGCTGCCGGTGAACACGCCGCTCTTCTCGCGGTCGCCCACCTTGCGCGAAATCAGGTCGCGTGATGCCACCGCGTCGCGATAGGCGTTGACCGACTCCCGCTGTGAGGCGGTCGTGAGGTCAGGCACCATCGGATGCTCCGGCGCCAGCACCATGAATGTGGCGCCGAACAGCGTGTCGGGCCGGGTGGTGAAGACCCGGATCTTGCCTGCGTTGCCTGCCGGAAACTCGATCTCGGCGCCGTCAGAGCGGCCAATCCAGTTGCGCTGCGCCGTGACCGTCGTGTCCGACCAGTCCATCTGGTCGCGATCGTCGAGATTGGACAGCAGCCGGCCGGCGTAGTCGCTGATCCGGAAGAACCATTGCTCCAGCACCCGCTGCTCTACCGGTGTGTCGCACCGCTCGCACCGCCCGCCAATGACCTGCTCGTTGGCGAGCACGGTCTTGTCCTTGGGACACCAGTTGACCGGCGCCGACTTCTTGTAGGCCTTGCCCGCCTGGTACAGCTGCAGGAACAGCCACTGGGTCCACTTGTAGTACGCCGGATCGGTGGTGGACAGCTCGTGACGCCAGTCGAACATCCCGCCGATGCGCACCAGCTGGCGGCGGAAATTCTCGATGTTGCGCGGGATCAGCTCGTTGGGGTGGGTGCCGACCTTGAGCGCAAAATTCTCGCTGTGGATGCCGAACGCGTCGTAGCCGATGGGCTCGAAGACGGAATGGCCCTGCAGCCGCTTGAACCGGCCGAACACATCGGCGCCGGTGAACGCGAACATGTTCCCGACGTGCAGCCCCTCGGCCGACGGGTACGGGAACATCATGAGATTGAAAAAGGGCCGCTCGGCGCGGTCCAGGTCGGGTTCGTTGGTGTGCCGCTCGGCCCACCGCTGCTGCCACTTGGATTCTACCGCTGAGGGCTCGTAGATATCGGACAGGGTGAAGGTATCGGTCATTGCGCGAAAACTAGCGTCCCGCCTCCCGCCTCGCCACGCGCTGCCGTACATTTCCAGCGCCCCGCCTGTCCTGCCATCACAAGGAGCCCATGGCTGCCGAACACCGACGCCTGACCCTCGCCCTCCACCGCACCGGCGCCCTCGTCGTGCTGTGCCTGACCGCACTGGTGGCCGCGATCCTCTGGATGGCGCTGGAGCCGCTGGGTCCTGGCCGCCAGGAGTCGTTCCTGAAGGGCACGCTGGTGTTCCTGATCGTCTGCACTCTGCTCGAGTTCGCGACCGTCTGGTGGCTGCGACGTGAGGTGGTCGAGCCGCTGGTGACCGCCGAACGGGTGGCGGCGCGGGTGGCCCGGGGCGACCTCACCGTCAACGGGCTCAACCCCGACGGTGCCCGGGGCCAGGGCCGGGCGCTGCTGGTCAGCGTGTCGGCCATGGTCGATGCGCTGCGCACCCTGACCGGCGCCATCCAGACGGCCTCGGGCGACGCCGCCGCCATGTCCCAGCAGATCGCCGCCTCGACCCAGCAGATGAGCGCGTCGACCGAGGAAGTCGCCAGCACCACCGGAGACCTGACCGAGCGCGCCAGCCAGCAGGCGCTGATCGTGCGTGGCGCCGCCGAGGATGCCGGGCGGATTCTGGAGATTGCGAGCGGGCTCGCTGGCGGCGCGGTCGAAGCCGCCAACCGCAACGCAGCGCTCGCCGGTGTGGCCCGAGCCCATCAGCAGAAGCTGGAAGCGAGCACGTCGGAACTGGCACGGCTGGCGGACGAGGTCGAGCGTGGCGCCGCGGAGGCCGATGCCCTGGCGGCGGCGTCGGCCGAGATCGAGAAGTTCGTGATCCAGACCAAGGCCATCGCCCGCCAGACCCACATGCTCGCGCTCAACGCCTCCATCGAGGCGGCCCGCGCGGGCGAGGAAGGCAAGGGGTTCAGCGTCGTGGCAGAGGAGGTCCGCAAGCTCGCCGCCCAGGCGGCGCGCTCGGCCACTTCCACCAGCGAGATGGTGCAGCAGGTGCAGGAGCGGGTCCAGACTGCGCGCGAGCGGTTGCTGCGGCTGGGTGAGGGCGGCCTCGCGGCCCGGAACACCGCCCACGCGGCCGCCGAGGGCCTGGCCGATGTCGCGCGCGACGCCGAGGGCAATGACGAGTGGACTCGCAGGATATCGGCGTCGGCCGATGAAGTGCGCAACCTGATCGAGGGCATCGCCGGCCGGATGCGGGAAGTATCCGCCGGCACCGAGGACTACGCGGCGGCTGCGGAACAGATCGCTGCCGCGGCGCAGGAGCTCAATGCATCGACCCAGGAGATATCTTCGTCCGCCGGCCATCTGGCCGACGCGGCCGAGAAACTCACCGGTGCCGTGGGAGGGTTCAGGCTCAACTGAGGGTGACGCGCGAACGCGCGCCAAGGGGGTTTTGTGAGAGGAAAGGGACGCATCATCATCGCGCTGGTCATCGCTGCGATTTCGCTCTACATGTACTTCGGCAAGAGTTCCGAGAACCCCGTGACTGGCGAAAGCCAGCATGTGGGCGACATCACGCATGAACAGGAAGTGGCGCTCGGGTTGCAGGCCGCGCCGGAGATGGCGCAGCAGTTTGGCGGACTGAGTCAGGACGCCCAAGCCACCCAGATGGTCAAGGATGTCTGCGCCCGGCTGCTCTCACGCAGCCAGGCCCGTGAGGCCACCGAGTATTACCGGTTCGATTGCCATCTGCTGGCCGACCAGAACACCATCAACGCCTTCGCGCTGCCTGGTGGTCAGGTGTTCATCACCGAGGCGCTCATGAACCGGCTCCAGACCACTGGCCAGCTCGCGGGCGTGCTGGGCCACGAGATTGGCCACGTGGTGGGCCGGCACGGCGCTGAGCACATCGCCAAGGCCCAGCTTACGCAGGGGCTCACCGGCGCCGCGGTGCTGGCCACCTACGATCCCAACAACCCATCGTCGCAGCGCAACGCCGCGGTGGTGGCGATGATCGGGCAGCTGGTCAACATGAAGTTCGGGCGGGACGACGAACTGGAATCCGACCGGCTGGGCGTGAGCTTCACCGGTGAGGCGGGCTACGATCCCCGCGCGATGGTGGAAGTGATGCAGATCCTGGCCGAGGCCGGCGGTGGTGGCCGGCAGCCGGAGTTCTTCAGCACCCATCCCAATCCGGAGAACCGTATCTCGCACATCGAGACAGCAGTTGCCGAGTTGTACCCGAACGGGGTGCCGAGCGGGCTGGAACGGTAGAGGAAGTAGAGGAAGTGGAAGAGGTACCGCTTCTACCTCTTCTACCTCCTCTACTCCTACTGCTCTTCAGCCGCCAGCGAATCCACGTCCTCCCGCACCTCACTCGCGGCGTCGAGCAATTCATCCAGTGACACCGTCGCCGCGAGCGACGTTCCTGCCGGGCTGAGATTCGCGTCGTATTCCAGCCTGCCGCCGAACGCGCCCAGGTCGTCGAGGATGTTGGCGAAGCTCACGCTCGTGATCAGCAGCGCCACTGCGCCCGCGGTGAGCCGTCGCGCGCGGGCGCCCAGTGCGCCGGTCAGCGAGAGGTGGGTGTGGAACATGACGGTGAGTAACGCCGCGGTGGCCACGAACCCAAGCAGCGACCAGATGGACGCGCCGGGCCACAGGAAGCGGAAGAATCCCATCACGACCCCTGCCAGCGAAAGCACCAGCAGCGTCCCGACCGACACCGCGAAATGCGCTGTGAAGTGGGCATGCCCGGTGAAGATCCGAGACGCAAAGGCCCAGGCGCCGGCCCAGAGCGCCAGCAACAGCACCACCGCGCCCACGCCTCCCGCCACTTCGCTGGCCCACTCGGCGCCGACGCTGCCCAGCCAGCCGCTGATGCCCATCACCACCACGCCTGCCAGCACCACCGACCACGCCAGCTTGGGCTGCCGCAGTGCCAAGGCCAGGCTTCCCGTTCGAGGTTCACGCAGGGCGGCCGGCACCGGATGCCCCGGCTCGACCAGCCGAAGCCGGGTTTCTCCCAGCCGCACCACCATCCCCGACCGGACGGCCACGCTGCCGATGACATCGCCGGTGCCGGCGTCGCGGATTCCGTTCCTGCTGCCGGCATCCTCGAGCACGACCGTGCCGTCTTCCTGCTGCACCAGCCGCGCGTGGACCGGATCGACATAGCGGTCATCCAGCAGCACGTCGTTTTCGTAGGCCCGGCCGATGCTGGCCGGGAACACGGCGATCCGGGTGCGGGCCGACGCCTGATTGCGCCGGTCGAGTACTTCCACGAAGATCACTGGCTCCACGAGATCCGCTCCAGGAAGTTGCGGGCCACCCGCGTCGCATTCTCCCACGTGACCCCCGAGAGCTGCAGTGATGTCACCAGCCCGTCGCGTGGGGCGCCCAGCGCCGCAGCGCGCACGATCACGTCATACAATCCGGGCAGCTTCCGGAACCTGCGGGCGCAGATCGCCGTGCGCAGGCGCGAGCCCTCGCGCTCGAGGTTGCGGGTGGTGCAGCGGAACTCGGTCACTTCGCGTTCGCTGGCCCAGGTGGCCGGCGAGCCATCACCGAAGTGGCTCTCATAGAGCGTGTAGAACCGGAACCGGTTGAGCTCGTCGGTCGAGAGCACCTCGTGGGTCACCTCGACCACGCCGGTCCACTGCCCTTCCGAGAGGTAGAGGTAGTCGTCGGTGCCGCAGTAGTGGGTGACCCGCTCGTAGGGCTCGTCCGGCTCGCGCGACGCGTCCCCCCAGCACTTGAACCACGCCGCCGGACGGGTCGGCACTCGATAGCGGCCGATGGTCACGCTCGGTACATCCGGCTCGAACAGCCCATTCAAGTAGACGTCCTGATAGGCGCGGATCTGGCTGGCAGCATCGGTCAGCAGCGAGTCAGGCCGGACGTAGTCCTGCGCCGTGATCCGGTCCACCAGCTCGATGACCCGGTCCACTGGCACCAGGAAACTGATCTCGTTGCCTTCGGTGGAGACGTTGACGCCCACCACCCGGCCGTCGGGCAGGATCGCGGGCCCCCCGCTCACGCCCGGATTCAGCGAGCCGGAGAAATGGATCTTGGGATACAGCGTGTGGCGCAGCAGGCCGTTCCAGGTACCCTCGACGATGCTCAACCCGAGATCACGCGGATGGCCCAGCGAGAGCACCCGGTCGCCCTGGTCGGGCTCGACGTTCGACAGCGCGAACCAGGATGGCGGGGTCCACGCTGCCCGCAGCAGCGCGAGGTCGTGCACGACGTCGATCCCCAGCAGTTCCGCCACCAGCGTGTCGCCCGCGGCGTTCACCACCCGAGGCGCGTAACGTCCCGGCTCCCGCACCACCTCGGCCACCACGTGATAGTTGGTGACCAGCAGCCCCTGGCCGTCCACGAAGAAGCCGGAGCCGAGGCTCGCCTTGGCCGCGGCCCCGTGCTCGGCGATCTCGACCTTGACCACCCGCTCGGCGAAGCGGCGGAACGCCGCAGCGGTGGTGCTGTTCTCCTGTGCCGTCAGGGAAACAGGAAGGAGCAGTGCGCACAGGAGCAGGTGCGCGAGGACACGCGGCGTTGGGGCGGAGATCGGGGACCTCGCTGGGGATGAGCGCGAAAGTCTAATGCTATCTTTGCTGGATGGAATCCTCTCCCGGCGGAAGCCCGGCGATTCGGGCGCTTCGCTCCGCCTTCCGCACCGTTGGGCCCATCGCGCCCCGCACCGCAGCCCGTGTGGCCGAGCGGATCTTCTGCCGCCCGCCGAGGCCGACGGTGCGGCCCCAGGAAGAAGCCTACCTCGCGACCGGCGAACGCTTCACCGTTCGGGCCAATGGCATCGAGCTCGCCTGCTGGCGCTGGGGCACGGGACCGCTGGTCATGCTCACCCACGGCTGGGGCAGCCGGGCTGGGCGCTGGTCCTCGCTGATCCCGCTGTTGCTCGAGTCGGGACTGTCCGCAGTGGCGTTCGATGCGCCGGCGCATGGCCGCTCCTCCGGCAACACCGCGTCCATGCCCGAGTTTGCCCGCGCCCTCCTGGCCGTTCGCGCGCATCTCGGTGCGGCGCCGCGCGCCGCCGTGGGCCACTCGCTGGGCGGTGCCGCCACCGCGCTCGCGCTCAGCATGGGATTCGACGCCGGCCGCGCGGTGCTGATTGCGGCACCATCCAACGCCCGGGAGTTCACCGACCGCTTTGCCGAGACGCTGGCCCTGCCTGTGGCGGTCCGCTCCAGGATGGAACAGAACCTCGAGGCCCGGCTACAGTTCACCTTCGCCGGACTCCACATTCCGACGCTGGCGGCGGGACTCCGCACACCGGCGCTGCTGGTGCACGACACCGGCGATCGCGACGTGCCCTTCTCCGGCGCCGAAGCGGTGGCAGCGGCGTGGCCCGGTGCGCGACTCATGGCCACCACCGGACTGGGCCATCGCAAGGTGCTCCACGATCCAGCGGTACTGCGCGAGACACGGGACTTCATTCTGGCCGGCGCGTGATCGTGATCGACCGCGAGAACCTCCTCGCGCCCGGCTGGTCCCACGTCGTGTCTACCACCAACGACATCGGCGAACTCGAGGACTTCCGGCGCCGGATTGGCGCCCCGACGGCCGCCCTCCAGCTTGGAAATCCCGACTGGCCCCATCTCGACCTCACGGGCCACGTGCGTCTGGACGCGCTTGCGCTGCCCGACGTGATTGTGGTGTCCACCACACGCGACCTCATCCGTTACGTACGGCACCAGCGCACGGTAACTTCCTGACCATGCTCCATCTCCTGCTCAACGCGGACCTGTACACTCCGGAGTCGCAGGGCCACCGGCATGTACTCGTCGCCGCAGACCGGATCGCCTGGATCGGAACCGACCGGCCCGATCTCCCCGCGTCGGTCGGGGTCGAGGTCACCGACCTCGAAGGCCGGAAGGTCATTCCGGGGCTGATCGACGGTCATGTCCACATCACTGGCGGTGGAGGCGAGGCCGGCCACGACACCCGTGTCGCCCCCATCGCGCCCAGCCAGTTCACCCGCAATGGTGTCACCACCGTGATCGGGCTGCTGGGCACTGACGACGTCGTCCGCACTCCGGCGGAAGTGGTGGTCACCGCACTCGGCCTTCGGGCCTCCGGGCTTTCCGCCTGGTGCTACACCGGCGGATACCACCTGCCCCCCGCCACGGTAACCGGCAGCGTGCGGGGCGACCTCGCCCTGGTGGAGTGCATTGTCGGCGTGGGCGAGCTGGCCATCAGCGATCATCGGTCGAGCCAGCCGACCCTGCCTGAGCTGCTGCGGGTGGCAGCCGATGCCCATGTGGGCGGGCTCATGTCGGGCAAGGCCGGTGTGGTCCACCTGCACGTGGGCGACGGTCCCCGCGGGCTCGAGCTCATTCGCGAAGCCCTTGCCCAGGGCGAAGTGCCGGCTGCGGTGTACCACCCGACCCACGTGAACCGGAGGCGCGCGCTGTTCGACGAAGCGCTGGAGCTGACGGGGGAAGGGGTCACGGTCGATGTCACCGCCTTTCCAGTGAGCCCGGACGAGGATGCCTGGTCGGCCACCGATAGCGTGCTGCGCTATCTCGACGCGGGAGCTTCGCCGGATCGCCTCACGGTGAGCAGCGATGCCGGCGGCTGTCTTCCCAGGTTCGACGACGCCGGCCGGGTCACCGGCATGGGGGTGGGTCATCCAGGCACCATGTCCTGTACTCTCGCCGGCATCACCTCGCGAGGCGTGCCGCTCGAGCGGGCGCTTCCACCCTTTACCTCCAATGTGGCGAGACACCTGATGCTCGAACGCAAGGGGCGCATCGCGGCCGGCATGGACGCCGATCTCGTGGTGCTGGATGAACGCATGGGCGCGCACGCAGTGATGGCGCGGGGCCGTTGGCATGTGCGCGATGGCAAGGTGGTGGTGAAGGGCGCGCTCGAAGGGGCCGCATGACCAGCACCCGCGTTTCGGGACACGACCGCTCCGACGCCAGCATTGTCGTGCCGGAGAACCGCCGTAAGAACGGCGCCGGGTTCGCCATTCCGGTCGGCGGCGCCGAGGAGAAGGCGGGCCCCAGTGTGATCCTCCGCCGCTTCATGGCGCTGTGTGGCGGCGAGAAGGCCAACATCGCCATCATCCCGACCGCTTCCGAGGTGAGCGACACCGGCGACCGCTACGCCCGGCTGTTCCAGGACTTCGGCGCGGCGAGGACCACCATCCTTCCGATTGTGTCGCGGGCCGATGCCGGCCGGGAGGATTATGTGCATGCGCTGGACGACGTGTCCGGCATCTTTCTCACCGGCGGGAACCAGCTGCGGCTCTCGACCATGATCGGCGGCACCGACATGTCGCGCACCATCCGGCTGCGGCACGCCGCCGGGGTGCACGTGGCCGGTACCTCCGCCGGCGCATCCTTTCTCTGCGAGCACATGATCGCTTTCGGCGAGGAAGGATCATCTCCCCTGGCCGGCGCAGTGACGCTCGCCCCCGGCCTGGGACTCAGCAACTCGGTCATCATCGATCAGCACTTCCGCCAGCGCGACCGCCTCGGCCGGCTGCTGACCGCGCTGGCCTACAACCCGTTCGCCATCGGCATCGGGCTGGACGAGAACACGGCGGCCTTCATCGGCCCCGACAACGTGATTGAAGTCGTCGGGAGCGGAGCGATCACCGTGGTGGACCCCAGCGAGCTCGAGTTCAGCTCCATGGCGCGGGTCCGGCGCAACGACCCCGTCTGCCTGATCGGGATTCGCCTGCATGTGCTGGATCACGGCTCGACCTTCGACTTGCATACCCGCAAGGCCCTCCCCGCGATGGAACTGGCGGAGCGCCCCTGACAGTGCGGAGTGGCCATGAAGATTCTTGATCGTGCGGTATATGTCGGACCCAGCCTCTATGCCCACTTCCCCGTCATACGACTGGACGTCGATCTGGGCGAGCTGGAAGACTGGCCCTCCGCCCGCCTGGGGGAGGGATTCATCGACGCGCTGCTCGACGCCCTTCCCGGCCTCAACGAACATGGCTGTTCCTTCGGCGAGCCGGGCGGGCTGGTGCGCCGCCTGCGCGAGGGCGAGGGCACCTGGATGGGCCACATCCTCGAACATGTGGCCATCGAGCTCCAGAACATCGCGGGGCATCACATCACGTTCGGCAAGACCCGCTCGCTCGGCCCCCGCGGGCACTACTGGATCGTGTACCAGTATGAGCAGCGCGAGGTGGGGCTCGAGGCGGGTGCGCTCGGCCTGACGCTGCTCGAAAGCCTGCTGCCGCCCGACCTGCGCACCCCGCAGAGCGTCCCTCCCGATTTCGATTTTGCCGCCGAGCGCGACGACTTCATCCGCTTTACCCAGCGCCACGCCCTGGGGCCCAGCACCGCGGCGCTGGTGCAGGCCGCCACCGAACGCGGAATTCCCTGGCTCCGCATGGGCACCAACAGCCTGATCCAGCTGGGGCACGGCCGCTATCAGCGACGGGTGCAGGCCACCGTCACCAGCCAGACCTCCCATATCGCGGTGGAGCTCGCCAGCGACAAGGAAGAGACCAACAAGATTCTCGCCAGCCTTGGACTCCCGGTACCGCAACAGGAGCTGGTGACGACCGAGGATGGCGCCGCCGAGGCAGCGGGTGAGATCGGGTATCCGGTGGTGGTGAAGCCGTACAATGCCAACCACGGCCGCGGCATTTCGATCCACATGACCGATGAGGGGCAGGTGCGCTCGGCGTTTCATGTCGCGCGCGAGCACAGCCGCAGCGTCATCATCGAGCAGTTCGTGACCGGGCTCGACCACCGGATGCTGGTGATCAACGGAGCGCTGGTCGCGGTGTCCCAGCGGCTGCCGGGCAATGTGGTAGGCGACGGCAGGCATACGGTGGCACAGCTTGTCGAGCTGGTGAACGCAGACCCGCGACGCGGCATCGGTCATGAGAAGGTGCTGACCCGGCTGGAACTGGACCCGCAGGCGTCGTCCATGCTGGCCCGCTCGGAGCTGACGCCCGACTCGGTGCCCCAGCCGGGCCAGCTGGTGTTCCTCCGCTCCACCGGCAACCTGTCGACCGGCGGCACCGCGACCGACATGACCGACGTGGTCCATCCCGACAACGTGGAGATGGCGGTGCGCGCGGTGCAGGCAGTCGGGCTGGATGTGGGCGGCGTGGACTTTCTCTCGCCCGACATCACCCGGTCCTACAAGGAAGTCGGCGGCGGAATCGTCGAAGTGAATGCCGCGCCCGGATTCCGGATGCACATGGCACCCAGCGAGGGGAAACCGCGCGATGTGGCCGGCCCGGTGGTGGACATGCTCTTCCCTTCCGGCTCGCCCAGTGCCATCCCCATCGCGGCGGTCACCGGGACCAACGGCAAGACCACCACGGCGCGGATGCTGGCGCACCTGCTCAAGATCACCGGGCACCATGTCGGGCTCACCACCACCGACGGGGTGTACATCGACGGCCAGCGCACCGTGGCGGGCGACATGACCGGCCCGGTGGCGACCCGGATGGTGCTGGCCGACCCGTTCGTGGATGTGGCGGTACTCGAGGTGGCGCGCGGCGGCCTGCTGCGCGCCGGCCTGGGCGTCCGCCACGTGGACGTGGGCGCGGTGCTCAATGTGCAGGAGGACCACCTTGGTCTCGGTGGCGTCAACTCCCTCAAGGATCTCGCCAAGGTGAAGCGGGTCGTGGTCGAAGTGGCCCGCGACACCGCGGTGCTCAACGCCGATGATCCGCTCTGCCTCGCCATGGCGGACCACACCTCGGCCAGGCACGTGTGCTACGTGACGATGAACCCGTCGCACGAACTGGTGCGCGAGCACATCCAGGCTGGCGGCAGGGGATGCGTGCTGGAGTCAGGCATGACCGGGCAGATGATCACGCTGTACGACCACGGCGCCCACATCCCGTTGCTGCCGGCCCACCTCATTCCGGCGACTCTCGACGGCCGGGCGATGCACAACGTGAGCAACGCGATGTTCGCCGCCGCGATGGCCTTCAGCATGGGCATGAAGCTGGAATCCATCCGCCACGGCCTGCAGACCTTCGACACCACGTTCTTCCAGGCGCCCGGACGCGGCAATGTGTTCGACGACCATCCGTTCAAGGTGATCCTCGACTACGGCCACAACGCCGCGGCGGTGCAAGCCATGGTCCGGTTTGTCGAGCGGCTCGGCACCGCGGGCCGGCGCGTGGTGGTGTTGTCCGCGCCCGGCGACCGGCGCGACGAGGACATCGCCCAGTCTGCCCGCATGGTAGCCGGGTACTTCGACCGCTACATCTGCCGCCGCGACGACAACCCGCGAGGGCGGGGCCCGGACGAAGTACCCCAGCTGCTGCGCACCGCGTTGATCGAGGAGGGCGTTCCGCCCGATGACATCGAGGTCATCCCCGACGAGCGCGAATCGCTGCATGTGGCGCTCACCGAGTGCCGAGCCGGCGACCTGCTGCTCTTCTTCGGCGACAACATCACCCGCTGCTGGGAGCAGATCGTCAACTTTCATCCGATCGATGTCGAGCGCCGTACCGTGCGGCGTCCGATCGAAGGACCAGGCGCCACTGTTGCACCCGACGGGTCGGCCGCTCCCCGGCCCTTCGTGCGTGACACTCGGGGCGTGCGCCTGGCGCGTGAGACCGAGGGCGAGGATTGACCGCCGAACTCGAGGCGCGCCGCCTCACCGGCCCGCACCTGCTCGATGATCGGCAGGGCGCGGCACTCGATGTGCCCATCACCGAGGGAGACGAGCGCCTGCTCGACCTCTGGGAAGCGGAGGCGCGTCGGCTGCTCACCGCGGTGGGCTGGGCCGGCGAGCGCACCCACGTCCGGCGATTCGAGGGCGGCGCGAGCCTGGTGCTGACGGCGCCCATCGATACGCTCTACAGCGCCACCGAAGTGGCCGAGGCAGCGTGGGCTGCCGCCTCCGCGCGATTCAGGGGCGAGAAGCCCGACCCCGCCGCAGCCGACCGATTGCTGGACGCCATCCAGCAGGAACGACGACACCACATTCGCGCGCTGGAAGCCGAAGCCACTCGCCGCAACGTGACCTTCCTGCTCGACGACGAGGGTGTGTCGGTGGGCACCGGCGTCGGCGCGCTGGTGTTTCCGCTTGATGCCGTGCCCGAAGTGGCCGATGTCGACTGGCATCGAGTGCACGATGTCCCGCTGATCCTGGTGACCGGGTCCAACGGCAAGACCACATCGGTGCGATTGGTGGCGGCGATGGCCGCGCACGCCGGCCTCGTGGCAGGCGTCGCCAACACCGACGGCATCACCGTGGGCGGCGCCCTGCTCGAAGCCGACGACTACAGCGGCCCCATGGGCGCCCGCCGGGTGCTGCGTCATCCCACCGTGCAGGTGGCGGTACTCGAGACCGCGCGCGGTGGCATTCTCCGGCGGGGCCTGGCCGTGCGCCGGGCCGACGCCTCGCTGCTCACCAATATCTCCGAGGATCATTTCGGTGACTGGGGCGTCAATTCGCTTGCGGCACTGGCCGAAGCCAAGCTCGTCACCACCAGGATCGTCCCCGAGGATGGCGCCATCTGCCTCAACGCCGACGATCCGATCCTTCGCGAGCGAGGCGCGGAACTGGGAGCCCGGGTCTGCTGGTACTCCCTCCGGCCCGATGTCCCCGAACTGGCGCAGGGCCGGGCAGCGGCGTGGCTCGATGGCACCGCACTCATGCTGCGACGCGGTGCCGATACCAGCCGCCTGATGGACGTGACCAGCGTGCCGCTCACGCTCGATGGCCGGGCCCGCTACAACATCAGCAATGCACTGGGAGCCATGCTGGCCGCGGCTTCACTGCGCCGGGACGGGAAGTCGCTCGTTTCGATGGGCGCGATGCGCGCCGCGCTGGAAGGCGTCCGTGGCAGCATCGACGACAATCCCGGACGCGGCAACCTGATCGAGCTGGGCGGCGTGCACGTCCTCATCGACTATGCCCACAATCCGGCTGGTCTCGAGGCACTGGTGCAGATGGCGGGGGCAATACCGTCGGAACGGCGGCTGGTGGTGCTGGGCCAGGCGGGAGACCGAACCGACGACGCGCTCCGCGCGCTCGCCCGCGCCGCGTTGCGGCTCGACCCGTCCCGCATCATCCTCAAGGAAATGGGTCACTACCGCCGCGGCCGGGAGCCGGGCGAAGTTCGCCGCATCCTCGCCGACGCACTCGAGCAGGCCGGCGCGGCGCCCGACATGGTGGTCTCGGTGGACACCGAAGCCGAGGCCGCGGAGTCGGCCCTCGGCTGGGCCAGGGAGGGAGACCTCCTGTTGCTGCTCACCCACGAAGAACGGGGCCAGGTGCTGGACCTGCTCCGCGATCTCAAGGCCCGGCGCTGGCGGCCAGGCCAGGCCGTCACGCCTGCATCAGCTGCTCCAGCGCCGAACTGACCTGCTCCAGCGTGCCCGACGTGTCGGGCGAGCTGAGTTTCTGCAGTGCCTTCCGGTCGTTGCCGTAGAGGTCCTCCCGGAACTGGATCTTGCCGTCGCGCTCGAAGGCGGTGAGGTACAGGATGAACACCGGCACCGTCGGCTCCACCTTCACCGTCTTTGACTCCGGCGCTGACATCGCCTCGCGGATGCGGGCGGCATCCCAGTCTCCGCTCGGGCCCAGCACGTACTCGGCAAACTGCGCCGGGTGCTGCAGCCGGATGCAACCGTGCGACGCTGCGCGCCGGTTGGCGTCGAACGTCGCCTGGGTCGGCGTGTCGTGCATGTAGATCGAGAACCGGTTGGGGAACAGGAACTTGACGCCACCGAGCGCGTTGCCTGCGCCCGGTTTCTGCCGGACCCGCCATGTGAAGTCCGCCGAGTCCGCATCCCAGTCCACATCGTCGGCCTCCACCACCTTGCCGCTTTCGTCCACCACTTCGTAGTTGTTGGCGGCGAGCCAGTCGTCGTTGTTGCGCACCTTCGGGATAATCTCGTTGACGGTGATGCTGCGAGGCACGTTCCACTCCGGACGGAAGACCACCATGCTGAGCGTGTCGGCGAAGACCGGCGTGGCACCCTCATACTCTTCGCCCACCACCACCCGCATGCTCAGCACTTCCTTGCCGGCATCGAAGGCAAAGAGCCGGAAATCGGGAATGTTGACGATCACGTACCGGTCCTGGAACGCCGGCGGCAGCCACCGCATCCGGTCCAGGTTGATCTCGATCTGGTGGATCCGGTCTTCCACTGGCACGTCCAGCTCGCGCAGCATCGCGGCGTCGACACCCTCGCCCTCCGGCAGGTTGTGCCGCTCCCGGAAGCTCGCGACCGCCGCCGACAGTTTGTCATCGAACCGGTCACCCTCGACGTGGCTGGAATCGAGGTCACCCGCTGCCACCAGCCGATGGCGGAGCGCCGCGACGCGCTCACCGGTGGCGGCAGGCCGGATGGCACCGCTGCCCAGCGCCTCCCATCCGCCCGACTCCGCCACCTCCCGCAGCCGGTTGAGCTCATCCAGCAACAGGGTGTACTGCTCATGGTGCGGGCGGAGCCGGGCCAGCATCGCGTCAAAGTCCTCTTCCTGCACCGCCTCGCGCAGCACCGAATCCGCCTGGGACGAGCGGCGCTCGATGTGCCAGCTGCCATCGACCAGATCGGGATCCATTCGGCCGATCAGCATGTCGCTGCCATAGGCCAGGTACAGGGCCGTAAGCCGGAGGTCCACGTCGGCGATCTCGGAGGGCCGGGTGTCCTTGTGCTCGTAGGCGCGGAGCAGCGCGTCGCGCAACGCGGTGAGCGGGTAATCCCGCATCCGGAGTCCTTCCGCGTCCGCCTTGGCGATGGCGCTCACCAGCGCCCGCGCCCGCGAACTCGGGCGCTCGCCGTCCACCCAGAGCGCCTCGTAGTCGCGTTCAGCGTAGATGGCCTGGAGCGCCTCCCACGAGACACCCTTCGCGAAGGGGGGCACCGAGTCGAGTGTGGCGACGGCACGAATTCCGTCGGCCACGTCCCCCTTGGACGCCCCGTCGCACCCTGCACCGAAGGTCACCGCCAGCAATATCAGAACGAACCGATTCATTCGATTCTCCAGATCCGGGATCGATCATCGCAGCTTGGAACGGCGTTGGGAAATGCAAGCGCCGGACCAGCAACCGCGCGCTGCTCCGGCAGGATGAAATCTAGCAGCCTCACCCGCTATGTTCGTCCCATGCCCTCCAACTATCGCGGCCACTGAGCGGTGCGCACCGCTCGGCGACTCTTGCAGCTGGGGGCCCTGGGCGTGGTGCTCGCCGTGGTGGGCGGTGACTTGTTCGAGCTGGATCGCTTCCTTGCGCCCAAGGAACTGGTGCTCCACCTCGCGGCGTTCGGCGCCGCGGCTGCCGCGCTCCGGGCCTCGGAGCGATCAGTGCTCTCCCTTCCGGACATCGGACTCCTGGCCTGGCTCGGCCTGTCGCTCCTGTCAGCGCTGCTCGCCGCCAACGGCTGGCTCTCGGTCCGGGCGCTGGGTGTGAGCGCGGCTGGACTCGCCTGCTACTGGACCGCCCGTGCCATTGCCCGCAACGAGATGGAACGTCCGCTGCTGGCGGCACTCGCCATGGCAGCCATACTCGCAGCGGTCACGGCGCTGCTTCAGGCATACGGAATCCTCCTTCCGCTGGTCTCGGAGCGCCGGGCACCGGGTGGCCTGCTCGGCAACCGGAACTTCATGGCGCACCTCACCGCCATCGGCCTGCCGATCATTCTCTATCTCACTCTCACCACCAGGTCCCGTGCCGGCGCATGGATCGGTGGCATCGGCGTCACGCTGGCCGCAGCGGCGCTGGTGCTGTCGCGCTCGCGTGCGGCGTGGCTGGCGGTGCTGGCGGGCGCGACGTTCCTGGTGGTCGAGGGGGTGCTGGTCAGCGGACTCTGGCGCGATGCCGCTGTGCGTCGGCGGCTGGCCATGGCAGTGGGCGGAGCCGTAGCGGGCTTGGTGCTGGCCCTGGCGATTCCCAACGGCCTCGACTGGCGATCGGACAATCCCTATCTCGAATCGCTGACCAGCATCGCCGATTTTCAGGAGGGCAGCGGCCGAGGCCGGATGGTGCAGTGGAACAACACCCTGCAGATGTCAGCGGACCATCGAATTGTGGGCGTCGGCCCCGGCAACTGGATGATCGACTACCCCAATTACACTACCCCGAACGATCCGTCCTTTGCCTGGAACGACCCGATCCCCACCAATCCGTGGCCCAGCAGCGACTGGGTCGGGCTGCTGGCCGAGCGTGGGTGGCCCGCGATGGCGTGCCTGCTGGCGGTGCTGGGGTCGCTGGCATTTGTGGGATGGCGCCGGTCGCGGCGACACGGAGCGAGCCCCGAAGGGCTCGCGGGGCTCGCGATGGTGTCGCTGCTGCTGGTGACCGGAATCGTGGCGGCGTTCGACGCCGTGCTGCTGCTGGCGGCGCCGACGCTGCTGTTCTGGACCGCGCTGGGCGCGCTGCAGCCGGCGCCGAGAGTGGCGGTCAGCCTTGACCGGCCGTGGATGCGAAGGACGGTGCGATGGGCACTGCTCTGTGGTGCAGCGGTGTGGATTTCACGCAGTGCGGCGGAGACGCTGAGCATCGCAGTGGCGGGCGACGGCGAGAACCGGCGAAGGCTGCGGGTGGCGTCGGCGATTGATCCGGGGAGCTTCCGGCTGCAGCTCCGGCTGGCGGGAATCCCGGGCGACGCGACCTGTGCCGAGGTCCGCGTACACGCCGCGCGCGCTGCCGAGCTGATGCCCAACCATCGCGCGCCCAAACAGGCGCTTCGACAGTGCGGAGAGTGATTCAACTGCGGATTGCGCAGATGCTGACGCGCAGATGACGCAGATTGGGGAACTGCGATTTCACCGATGGCCTGAGAATAGGCTAACGTCGTTGGATCAGGCCAAACTCAGCAAAGGCTTGCTCCCGCCCAAATAGCAGGTTCAGCTTCTTCCATCGCTATTAGAGGCGGACCCGTATTCGCTCCAACTCCCGTCATACACCTTCGTATCCCGCTGTCCCAGCACCTCCAGCGCATGGACGATCGTGCACGCCGTCACCCCCGATCCGCAGGACGCCACCACTGGCCGCGCGATGTCCACCTCCGCGGCCTCGAATAGCTGCCGCAGTTCCGCCGCCGGCTTGAGTGTCCCATCCTCACGTACCAGCGACCGGAAGTGCACGTTGCGGCTGCCAGCGATGTGCCCCGAACGGACGCCCGGCCTCGGCTCGGGCTCGGTGCCGGCGAACCGCCCCGGCGAGCGGGCGTCCACCACCTGCACCTCGCCATCCGGGCCAATAGCATTCACCTGCGCCATGCTGGCCACCCGCGCGGCGTCGAGCTGTGCCACGAACTTTCCGGGCTCCGGAGTCACCACCCCCTGCTCCACCGGCCGCCCCTCGGCCATCCACTTCCCAAAGCCGCCGTCCAGCACCGCCACCGCCTGGTGCCCCATCGCGCGGAACATCCACCACGCCCTCGGCGCGCTCAGGTTCACTCCACTGGTGTCGTAGACCACGATCGTGTCGCCAGTCGACAGGCCCAGTGCCGCCATGCTCCGGCCAAACGCCTCGGCAGTCGGCAGCATGTGAGGCAGCGAGGTGTCCTGCGCCGAGTTGGCATCGAGGTCGAAGAACACGGCGCCGGGGATATGGGAGCCACGGAACTCGGCGTTCGCGTCGCGGCCCGAGGCCGGCATGTGCCACGACGCATCCACCACACGCAAACGTGGCTCGCCCAGACGCTCGGCGAGCCACGCAGTGGAGACCAGGGGTGCGACTGCAGGGTCAGGCATGAACCGCGCGGTTGGCGCGCTCGAACTCCTTCATGAACGCCACCAGCGCTTCGACCCCGGCGCGCGGCATTGCGTTGTAGATGCTCGCCCGCATGCCACCCACCGACCGGTGGCCCTTGAGGCCCGACATGCCGCGCTTCGTTGCCTCGGCGATGAACGCTGCCTCCAACTCCTCGGACGGCGCCCGGAAACAGACGTTCATGAGCGAACGGCTGTCGGCGTCAGCGGTGCCGCGGAAGAAATCGCTCTGGTCCAGGTAGTCGTACAGCAGCGCCGCTTTCTCCTGGTTCTTCCCTTCCATGGCCTTGAGCCCGCCGCCGGCCTGGATCCACTTGAACACCTCGCCCACCACGTAGATCGCGAAGCTGGGCGGCGTATTGAACACCGACGGCTCCTTCGCGTGGGTCCGGTACTGGAAGATGGTGGGGAGATCGGAGGCCGCCGCATCGACCATGTCCTTCCGCACGATCACCAGCACCGCACCGGCCGGGCCCAGGTTCTTCTGCGCGCCGGCGTAGATCATGCCGTACTTCCGCACGTCAATCGGGCGCGAGAAGATGTCGCTCGACGCATCGCAGATGAGCGGCACGCCCGCCGGCGGCGTGGGATCCTGCCGCCACTGGGTGCCGTAAATCGTGTTGTTGGACGTGAAATGCGCGTAGCTCGGCGATGACGACCACGACACGTTGGTGGGGATGTAGCAGTGGTTCCGGTCCTTGCTCGACGACGCCTCGTGCACCTTCCCCAGCGCCTTCGCTTCTTTCACCGCCTTCTCCGACCAGACACCACTCACCAGATAATCCGCGGTGCCGTCCTTCGGCAGGAAGTTCATCGGCACCATGGCGAACTGCTGCGACGCGCCGCCCTGCAGGAACAGTACGTGATGGGTGTCAGGGATCCCTGCCAGCTCGCGGCAGTTGGCTTCCGCCTCCTTGAGGATCCGGTCGAACACCTTGCCCCGGTGGCTGTGCTCCATCACGCCGATACCGCTGTCGGCCACGTTCCAGATGTCGCGCTGGGCCGACTTGATGACGCTCTCGGGCAGGACCGCGGGGCCCGCGCTGAAGTTGAAGATGCGTTCGCTCATGATTCCTCTCTGCGATGGTGCGTCAGGACGGAGCCCCGTCCAGCCGGCTCAGGTCCACCTTGATGATATGGGAGTTGCCGCCCTGGATGGCGGTCAGCGCGACGGCGTCCGGCGCCTTGTCCACGTGGACCCGGGCCAGCGTCGCCTGCGCACCGTGATAGATGATGTTCTCGACTTCTTCGACATTGATGTTGCGATCGGCCAGTTCGCGGAACACGTGCGCCAGCACGCCCGGCCTGTTGTGATGCCGGATCGACAGCACGTGGGTCGCCGTGCTCTTGGCCAGCCGGTTGACGCAATTGGGCACATTGCCGCGGTCCATGTACTCCTGGACGATCCGCACTGCCTCATGCGCGATCGCCACCTGCGCCTGCTCGGTGGACGCGCCCACGTGATGGGTGGTGTACACACCCGGCTCCCGCACCAGTGCGCTGTCGATCTCGCCGGTGGCGCCGGCCGGCTCACCCTGGAAGACGTCCATGCCCACCCGGATTCCGCGGGTCCGCACCGCCTCCAGCAGCGCGGCCTCGTCCACCACCGAGCCCCGGGCGGTATTGATGAGATACGATCCCGGCCGCATCGCGGCCAGGAACTCGGCGTTGACCAGCGACGCGGTCTCCGCAGTCGCAGCCACGTTGATGCTCACGGCGTCGCTCACTCGTGCCACTTCGATCGGCGTCTCACACCAGGTGAGCCCCAGGTCCTCCGCCTCCTGAATCGTCAGCTTCCGCGACCACGCCGCCACGTGCATACCGAAGACCCGCGCCCGTGCCGCCAGCTCCCGGCCGATCTGGCCCAGTCCCACGATGCCCAGGGTCCGGCCGTGCAGGCCGCGCGCCTTGGCGTACTCACCCTTCTTCCACTGGCCCGCGCGGGCGTCGGCCACCTGATCCGGAATCCTCCGGTCCAGTGACAGCAGCAGCCCCATTACCAGTTCTGCCACCGCTACCGAGTTCTTGCCGGGGCAGTTCGACACGAAAATGCCCAGTGCCGACGCCGCCTTCACGTCGATGCTGTCGATGCCGGCTCCGGCCCGGATCACCAGGCCGAGGCTCGCGCCGTTCCGGAGCGCGTCAGCCGTCACCTTGGTGCCCCGCACGATCAGGATACCGGGATCCACTTCCTTCAAGGCATCGGGTATCTCGTCGGCGCTGAGCGAGGGCCGTTCGATCACCGTGCAGCCCAGTTCCTTCAGGGCGTCGATGCCGACTTTCTCGAACTTGTCTGCGAGCAGGACTTTCATGGGCCTATCTCACTCAAGTAAATGCACAAACAGGCCCGACCTCAGCTTCGGCTCGAACCACGTGCTCTTCGGCGGCATCACTTCGCCGGCATCGGATACCGCCAGCAGCTGATCCAGGCTGGTCGGGTGCATCGAGAAGCCGATCGCGTGGTCGCCCGATTTCACCCGGCGCTCAAGCTCGGCCGTGCCGCGAATGCCGCCCACGAACTCGATCCGCGGATCGGTGCGGGGATCGCCCACGCCCAGGATCGGCGTCAACACCCGGTCCTGCAGCAGGCTCACGTCCAGCGAACCGATCACATCCGTGTCGTCGATCGACGCAAGGTCGAACGTCAGCCGGTGCCACTTTCCATCGAGGAAGACGCAGACGCTGCCGGGACCCGGCGGCTCCGGCTGCCTGGTCTCGGAGAGTTCACCCACGTCCGCCAGCCGTGCCAGCACCTCGGCCGCCGTTTGGCCATTGAGGTCCCGCACCAGGCGGTTGTAGGGAAGAATGCGCAGCTGGTCGGAAGGAAACAGCACCGCCAGGAACCAGTTGTACTCCTCGCCGCCGTGATGGCCCGGGTTGGCCTCGCGCCGCTCCCTGGCCGCCCGCGACGCGCTGGCACAGCGATGATGACCATCCGCAACATAGCTCACCGGGACGGTGCCGAAGTGCTGGCTCCACGGATGGGTGTCCATCACCCGCCACACCGTGTGCCGCACTTCGTCACTGGCCGTGAAATCGTATACCGGATCCTGGCGGGTAATCTGGTCCGTCAGGCGATCGATCTCCGGCCGCCCCCGGTAGGTCAGGATGACCGGCTCGGCGTGGGCATTGAGCGTCAGCACATGCCGGGTCCGGTCGTCTTCCTTGTCTGGCCGGGTCTTCTCGTGCTTGAGGATGACATTGTTGTCGTAATCATCCACGTGCACGCAGGCGACCAGGCCGGTCTGGACCTGGTCACCCATGATCAGGCGATACAGGAACAGCGATGGCTCCTCGTCCTGTACCAGCACGCCCTCGCGCATGAGGCGGTCGAGCGCTTCGCGGGCACCCGCGTAGACTCGCGGATCGTGTGGGTCGGTGTCGTCCGGGAGGTCGATGTCGGATCGGCCGACGTGGAGAAAGCTGCGGGGGTTGCCGCGGGCCAGCTCGGCGGCTTCGGCTCGGCTCACTACGTCGTACGGCACGGCTGCGACATCGGCCGCCATCTCGGGCGCCGGCCGTACCGCCCGAAAAGGTTGCAGTCGCATGGGCCTCCGAAACGGGAAACACGGGCTGAATCGCCCGCATCTTATCGGATGGACCGGCGCGGCGAAAGGGGAGATTGTGTAGTTTCGGACATGTACCGAATTCGCCTCCCTTCCGGTACCGAACAGATCTACACCTCGATCCAGGAACTCGCCGACGCGGTGCGGCAGGGGGCCGTGGGTCGTGACGCCTCGATCTTCCACCGGCGCACCGGCCAGTGGTTGCCGCTCGAGAGTCACCCCTACTTCGCCTACGCGTCATCCGACGCGGCTGACAGCGACAAGAAGCCCCCGGAAGACAGCGCAGCCGATCCCTGGTCCACCGAGACCGACCAGTCGTCGGCCGCTCCGCCTGCCCCGGCCGCTCCACCCGAACCACCCCGGCCGCCGGCCCAGCCCGAGCCCCGGATCTCGACCATCGGCCCGATGCCGCCCCGGCCCATCAAGCCGGATTTCACGCCGCCGGTGGTCGAGCCGGTCATTCGACCCGAACCGCCCTCGCGCATCGCCCCGCTCGGGCCGATTCCACCTCGGTCGGAGCCCCCCAGGCTGGTACACGAGCCGATCGCACCGACTCCGATGAAGGTGGAGCCGTTGCCGGCGGCACCGCCAACCGAACCCGAGCCCCGGCGCCGCCGAGGCCGGACGGCGCGCGACTACACAGCTTCAGCCGAACCGCTGTCGGTGTCACCGCCTCGCGGGCGACGGACCGGCATGTGGATCCTGCTCATCGTGATCCTGGGATCGGCCGTGGGGTTGCTGATTGGCCAGAAGTTGCTGCTGCCGGGCGGGCCGACCGAAGTGGTTCCGGCGGACGACGCGACTGCGCCGGTCCGGGTGCCCAACCTGCGGGGGCCGGTGCCCGATCGCCCCCAGGCCCAAGGCGTCGATCCCACCGCACCGGTGGGAGTCGAAGCGCTCATCGACCGGAGGGCGAACGCCTTCGAGGCTGCCCGGGCCAATCTCCGCAACATGCTCGACGAAGCCGGCCTTGCCACCATTCTGAACGTCCGATCATACACCTCGCCCGATGGCGCTCAGGCGGCCCGGCGCAATATCGCGGCGTCGCTGAACGTGATTGGTCAGTTCCGCCGGCGAGAGGTCATGATCGAGCAGGCATATGAGGACTCGGCCCGCTTCCAGACCGAACGCGCGGGCTGGAGCCGGCAGGCAATCGAACGCTGGGACAACCGCCCAGTGGTTCGCGAGCCCTATGCTTCAGCCAACCTCGCCGAGTCGCTCCTGGCCGATGCCGACAGTCTGCTGGCGATCCTGACCGCCACCGAAGAGGGCTGGGGCATCCAGGGCGAGACGCTGGTGTTCGGGGACCCGGCCCGCGCCGCCGCCTGGCGCGCCCAGCGTGATCGGATCCGGCTGCAGGCCGGCGAGCCGGTCAACGATCCCGCGGGACGGCCGACACTGTCGCCCGTGCGTGCGGCGGTGGAGCCGGAGGCGCTGCCGACGGCGCGGTGAGGCGGTAAGGCGGTAAGGCGGTAAGGCGGTGAGCCTGTGGGACGAAGATCGAGGCGCAATGCAGCGATACCCGTTACGCACACGTACCGCCCTACCGCCCTACCGCCTTACCGTTCTATCACCACCCGCTGGATTTCCCGCCGTAGCCGATTCCGCGCTCGCGCCAGCAGCAGCAGTCCGACCACCACCAGCCCCACCACCAAGCCCCACCAGAGACCGCGCGGGCCCAGCTCGGTGCGGAATCCCAGGTAGAGACTGATAGGCAACCCCACCAGCCAGAAACCCACCAGCCCCATCACCATGGGGAAACGGGTGTCGGCCATGCCGCGCAGGATTCCCGACGACACTACCTGCAGGCCGTCGAACACCTGGAACACACCCGCCAGCGGAAGCAGCGTCACCGCCAGCGCGAGCACTGCCGGGTCGGTGGTGTACACCCGGGCGAACAGGCCGGGGATGAACGTGAACAGCATCGCGGTGGATACCATGAAGCCGACGCCGACGAACAGCGCCGAGTTTGCTGAGCGGCGGGCGCGCTCCATGGCGCCCTCGCCTATCGCGCGGCCGACCAGCACCGAGGCGGCAACACCCACACCCAGCGGCACCATGAACGTGAGCGACGCGAGGTTGAGCGCGATCTGGTGCGCCGCTACGGCCGGCGTGCCGAACTGACCCATCAGCAG
Organism: Gemmatimonadales bacterium; assembly: GCA_025937755.1. Taxonomy (GTDB): domain Bacteria; phylum Gemmatimonadota; class Gemmatimonadetes; order Gemmatimonadales; family GWC2-71-9; genus CAMLHP01. Next base: position 34,999 of record JAICQR010000011.1, read on the forward strand.
GCCGACGCCACCGAAGACCCCGAACTCCAGCTGCATGTGAATTCCGATCGGTGCCCCGATCGCGAGCATGCGTCCCAGCGGAGCGAGGTC
>JAICQR010000207.1 GCA_025937755.1 Gemmatimonadales bacterium
ATCGTCGGCCGGGCCATCGGCCTGGCGACGCGCGGGCTCAAGCCGGTGGTCGAGATTCAATTCTTCGACTACCTCTGGCCGGCGTACATGCAGATGCGCAACGAGCTGGCGCTGCTCCGCTGGCGTTCCAACAACACCTTCAGTGCCCCGGTGGTGGTGCGGACCACCTATGGTGGGTACCTCAAGGGCGGTGCGGTGTATCACTCGCAGACCGGCGCCTCGATCTTCACCGCGGTACCGGGTCTTCGGGTGATCTGCCCCAGCACCGCACTCGATGCCAACGGCCTGCTTCGCACCGCCATTCGCAGCGACGACCCGGTGCTGTTCCTCGAGCACAAGCACCTCTACCGCCAGACCTACAACAAGGCGCCCAATCCCGGTCCCAATTTCATGATCCCGATGGGCAAGGCCCGGGTGGTGCGTGAAGGGACCGACCTGACGGTGGTGACGTACGGCGCCGTGGTGCAGCGGACCCTGGTGGCCGCCAAGGAGATGGAGGAGCACCACGGCGTGAGCGTGGAGGTGATCGACCTCCGCACCCTGTCACCAGTGGACTGGGAAACGATCTTCGCGTCGGTGAAGAAGACCAGCAGGGTGATCGTGGCCTACGAAGATTCGCTGAGCTGGGGCTACGGCGCCGAGATCGCGGCGCGGATTGCGGACGAGGCGTTTGCCTGGCTGGATGCGCCGGTGAGGCGGGTCGCGGCCACCGACACGTTCGTGGCATACGCACCGGAACTCGAGGATGTCATCCTGCCGCAGGTGGAATCGATCCGGGCGGCGATGACGGAAATCATGGGATATTAGAGTCGGATTGTCAGCGGGCGCACTCGGTGCGCCCCTTCAGCGGAGGGCTTCTTTTACCTCGGCCGCGGCCGCGAGGGCGTGGTCCACATTCCGGCTCACCGCGCGGGCCTGCTGGGTCACCTGGGAGAGTTCTCCCACGGATGACCCCAGGTCCGATGTGGTGAGCCGAAGCATGTCATACCGCAGGTTCTGCATTGCCAGCCGGCAGGACTCGAGATTGGTGGCCAGCTGCTGGCGGCGGGAGAGCAGTTCCGCCAGCGCTCCCCGCTGGCGCTGAAGCAGCTCGGTCTGGCGCGCGCGCTCATCGGCTTCGGGCAGGCTGGCCAGTTCGGCAATCCTGCCGTCGATCCGGCTGAGCGCATTTTCGTCGGTCATGTCCTGCTTCATGATCGACAGTGACCGTGCCAGATCGGTGGCGCGGGTGTAGAGCCCGTCCACCGTCTCCTGGATGTCCGCCAGGTCTTTCCTGGTCTCCGCCGGCAATCGTTCCACCAGCCGCAGGATATGGCTGCGGTCGTCGCGCAGTTGCTTCAGCACCAGGTAGTACTCACCGAATTCATTCGGCATCGGCAGCGGCACCTGGCGTGGCAGCTTGCCGCCAGCACTCAGTTGGCCACCGACACCCTTGGAGCCCGGCGCCGGGGGCGGGCTCAATACGTCGCGCCAGCTGTAGCCCATCTGCCAGAGCGTTGCGTACTGCTTGAGCAGCCCGATCCCCATACCGAACGTGGGGAACAGGAACCACGGGGCATCGAGACCGGGGGCCACGATGTTGATGCCAAAGCATCCGAGCGAAACGGCTGCCCAGCTGGCGAAGCGGGCCCGCACCTGCTGGACGATCTTCGGCTCACCGGTGTCGGGGATCTCCAACTGATCCCGGCGATGGCGGCTGGGGCGGCGTTCCCAGTTGCGGTCCCATTGGCGGGGTGAAGCCGGGCGGGGAGCCAGCGGGGCCGGCGGGCCTGCCCGCCCGGTCGAGCCGAGCGGACGTGCGGAAGAGCGGCTGAGCGCCCTGGGCGCGGTGCCCGGTCGCTGGGCAGTGGGTGGCTTGGATGCGCGCCATCCCAGGCCGGTTGGGGTATAACCGGTGACGGTGCGGCTCTCGAGTGCCCGGCGGAGTGCGTCGGCGGTGGGCCAGCGGTTCTCCGGATCCTTCTCCAGGCAGCGCGCCACCGCCAGCGACAGGTCCTCCGGCACTTCCACCCGCCGGTGGCGCAGGTCGGGCGCCGGCTCGGTGATCTGCTTCATCAGGATGCCGGCCACCGTCGGGGCGGTGAATGGCAGTTCGCCTGTCAGCATCTGGTAAGTGACGATGCCGAGGGAATAGAGGTCGGAGCGGCCGTCGATCTCGCGCTCGCCGGCGGCCTGTTCGGGGCTCATGAACTGGGGCGTGCCGATGGCCACGCCGGCACCGGTGAGCGTGGCGCCCGAGGTGGCCGACAGCGCCTTGGCTATGCCGAAGTCGGTGACCATCACTCGGCCACGGGTGCCCTCGAGCAGGATGTTATCGGGCTTGATGTCGCGATGGATGATCGAGACCGCGTGGGCGGCGGAGAGCGCATCGGCGGTCTCCCGCATGATGC
>JAICQR010000212.1 GCA_025937755.1 Gemmatimonadales bacterium
CAGGCATTTCGCCGATAATCGCTGCGCCGCCGAAGCTTTCTGGATGCCCCGCAGGGCGGTAAGATTCCCCAATGCCGTCCCGCACCATGAAGCAAGTCTCCGTTGATGTCCGGAAGGGCGCGTTTGCCCCCGCCTATCTCCTCCACGGCTCCGAAGAGATCCTGAAGGACGAAATGGCGCGGGTGATCATGGAGCAGGCCCTCGATCCGTCCACCCGGGATTTCAACCTCGACCAGGTCTCCGCGGCAGCGCTGGACGACGAGGCCGTGGAGTCACTCTGCAACACCCTGCCGATGATGGCGGACCGCAGGGTGGTCGTGATCCGCGATCTCGATGCCTGGAAGCGGCGGGCCAAGGCCAAGTCGGCCTTTCTCCGCTATCTCGACCGGCCTTCCGACTCCACGGTGGTGGTCCTGCTCCACGCCGGCGATGACGCGCCCGACAAGGACCTCGCAAAGCAGGTCACTACCGTCAACTGCACTCCCGAAAACACCCGGGCCCGGGAAAGCTGGGTGCGCCGTACTGCGGCAGCGCAGGGCGTGGTATTCGATGACGACGTGCTGGGGCACCTGGTCCAGGCAACCGGCACCCTGACCGGAGCTGCGCTCGAACTGCAGAAGCTCGCAGCACTGCCCGAAGGTACCACGATGACGCTCGAGTTGGTGGGAGACCTCATCGGCGTGCGCCACGGCGAGACCAGCCTCGACTGGCGCAACGCCATCATGGACGGCGATCCTGCCCGCGCGGTGGGGCTGCTCGAACCGGTGCTGGGCCAATCCGGCATGAGTGGCGTGAAGCTGGTCAACCTGCTGAGCACGACACTGGCCTGTGTGGGCGTCGCTCGCGCCGGATATGATCGCGGCAGCCGAGGCGGCGCTCTCACCGGGCTTGCAATGGAGAGTATGAAAGCGGCGCGTCCCTTCGGCCTTGGCGTGTGGAGCGACGAAGCCAGCCGCTTTGCCCGCTGGGCCGCTTCGTGGCCCGAGCACCGGCTGCAGCAAGCCGTCTCGCATACGCTGGCTGCTGACACCGCTCTCAAGTCCACGACGCTGTCGGGCGAGGTGGGCGTGCTCACTGACTTGATCTTCCAGCTGGCTCCGACCGAGGTGATGGCCGCGCGATGAAATCGCTCTATTCCTCGCTGGTTTTCCTGTCTGCTGTCGTCAGTCTGGTTGCCGGATCGTCCCGCACGGCTCTGGCCCAGACCGATGCCCGCCTGGCCGGTGCCGTGGCATTGGCCCAGGAAGGCCACGGCGATTCTGCGCGCGCCATCGTACAGCAGGTGCTGAGCTCGGTGCCATCCACCGATCCGCTGCATGTCGAGGCCCTGCTGGCCCGTGCCCGGCTGGCCGAGTCGGCCGATACGATGCGCCGCCAGCTGCAGCAGATCACTGTCGAGCACGCGCTGTCGCCGTGGGCGGATGACGCGCTGCTGGCGCTGGCCGAACTGGAATACGCCAGTGGCAACATTCCCGCCACCACGCGAACGCTCGAGCGCTTCCGGAGTGACTATATCTCGTCACCCTTGCTGTCCGCCGCTGCGTTCTGGGCGGCGCGGGCCTACTTCGATACCCGCAAGGAGAGCGCGGCGTGCGAATGGGTGGGCATGGGACTGGCCCGCATTGCGCGCGCACCGGCCGACATCGCTCCCCAGCTCGAGTTCTTTGCCCGGCGCTGTCCTTCCACTGCGTTAGCAGCGGGGAGCGCCCAGCTGCCGCCACTTCCGCCGGCCGACACGATCGCTCTGAGTACGACGCCCGATCCGGGCCGGCCCACCATGGACCCGGCGCCGAGTCCGGCGGCGCGCGATAGCACCGTGGTCCTGCAGCCGCCGCCACACGATTCGCTGCGCCGTGACCCCGGCGTGATCATCGCGCGCCTGGACACCACAACCAGGGCTGCGCCGCCCGCGCCGACTCCGCCAGCGCCGGCTCCACCGGAACCGGGTCCTCGGCTCTACCGGATCCAGGTGGTTGCGGCGAGCAACGCGGCCGATGCCGCTGTCGCGGTCGAGAAGCTCAGGGCCAATGGCTACGACGGACGCGTGGTGGAGGAAGGTGGCTACCACAAGGTGCGCGCTGGCGGCTGGCCCACCCGGAACGGCGCCCGCGCGGCGCTCCCCGCGCTGTCGGCGCTCTTCCCTGGCGCCTTCGCCGTTAGGGATCCCTGA
>JAICQR010000125.1 GCA_025937755.1 Gemmatimonadales bacterium
GATCTCGGCCAGCGTGCTCACCAGCACGGCGCCGGTGCGGTCGCCCCCGGCGTGAATGATCCGCGCTCGGTTGTGCGCCGCCTCCAGCCCGAACCGCAGCTGGCCATCAGTGCCCCGATCGAAACGCGCGCCCAGTGCCAGCAGCTCCCGGATCCGGTCGGGGCCTTCGGTCACCAGGATATCCACGGCAGCGGGATCCGAAAGCCCGTGCCCTGCCGCCATGGTGTCGGCCGCGTGCTGGGTGGGACTGTCCCCGGGCGCCAGCGCCACCGCGATCCCGCCCTGGGCCCAGGCTGATGCGCTGTCGCGCAACAGCCCCTTGGTCACCACCACCGAACGCCGCCCTGCCACGGCCAGCCGCCAGGCGGTCCACAACCCGGCAATGCCGGTACCTACGATGACCGGCGCCTCGGGGGTCGTCATGAAGGGAAATATAGGGGACCTTGGGTCATTGCGAGCTGCCCGTTCGGCGGCGAAGCAATCCTGCCGACCCGGCGACGATATTCATGAACCTTCCTTCATACTTCCCTCACACTACATACTCCCACACTCCCCTACTCTCCGACATGACTGCCGTTTCCGCCAAGCCCATCACTCCGTCCCGTCCGCTCCCCCAGGCCGCCGCGTCACCACCGCCCTTTCGCCTGCTGGCGGCTCACTTCGTCACCGTCGTGGCCAGTGCCGTCGCTGGCAGTGTCGGTCTGGTGGTGGTTGCTCCGCGTCTTGCACGAGGAGACTTCCTCGCGCCTTCGGTGCTGGCCACGGTGCACCTGTTCACCCTCGGTGTACTGGTCACCGCCATCTTCGGCGTGCTCCACCAGTTCTACCCCATGGCGATCGCGGTGCCGATGCGGAGCGTCCGCGTCGCATGGATCGGTGCCGCATCGCTCATCACCGGCATGCTGACGGTGGTCATCGGCTTTGGCACGTGGACCCCGGCGCTGCTCGCCATCGGCTGGACCCTGCTCAGTGTCGCAATGGGCGCGCTCGCGTGGAACATCCTGTCCGGCAGGCGCCGCAGTCCTCACGCCGGTGCCGTCGGTCTCTACGTCAGCGCCGGACACGCCGCTCTCGGCATTGCGATCCTCCTCGCGGGCGCCCGCATCGGCGAGGTCCTCGGACTCTGGACCGTATCACGCCTCGGCATCATCGCCGCGCACTATCACCTCGCCGCACTCGGCTTTGGCCTGTTGACCGTGGTAGGTGTGGGGTCGCGGATGGTGCCGATGTTCCTGGTCTCGCATGGTGCGCCCACGTGGCCCATCAAGTGGATCGGGCCGCTCATCGGTGCGGGATTGCTGCTGTTCGGGACTGGAGTGCTGGGTGCTGGTGCGGTGCTCACGTGGACCGGCGCTTCGTTCATGGCGGCGGGGGTGGTGGCGCATCTCATGCTGGTGCGCGCGTACTTCGGCAAGCGCCTGCGCCGGCACCTCGATGGCGCGCTGGCCCACGCCCGGATGGCGTTCATCAATCTCGCCATCGCCGTCGGCCTGGGCGCGATGCTTCTGGTGCTGCCCGGCTTCCAGCCGAGGCTCTGGATCGTGTATGTCGTGACCGGGCTGGTGGGATTCCTGGTGTTGCTGATTCTGGGAATGCTGCAGAAACTCATGCCCCACATCGGGCGGCTGCATCTCTATCGTCCGGTGAGCGGATCACCCCCGCCAGACGCCAACGCCCTGCTGCATCAGGGCGCCAGCCGGGTTTCACTGGTGATGGCACAACTGGGGCTGGTCACCTTCGCGGCAGGCGTCCTCGCCGGCGATGGCGCTGTCGCCCGCATCGGTGCGCTCGCCTGGCTGGCGGCGGTGATGATCATCGCGGGTCAGTTCGGAAGGATCGTGCGGACGCTGCGGGGCTAGCGCGAGCCACAAGTCACGTGACTCGCGCCTCGTGACTCGTGACTCTCGATGATCGACTCATCAGCGGGCGCCGTTCCGGGCGCCCCTGATCTCATACCGCCACTGCCTCAGCATTGATCTTGCGAAGTGCCAGCCGAGTCAGGTGCTGATCTGTCATCCCTTCCTCGTTCAGCGTCTCCTGCAGCAGGTCCGCCGCTGCGATCTGGTCCAGCTTCTCGGCAAAGGTGCGGGCGACACCATAGGCGGCGATCTCATAGTGCTCGATCCGCTGGGCCGAGCTGATCAGCGCGGCATCCCGTACCGCCGACGCTTCGCTGTCCTTGATCATCATCCGGCCTTCCTCGATCAGCCCCTCCATGCCTCGGCAGGGCTCCCCCTCCGGCGAAATACCCAGCTTGTCGCATACCTGCTCGAGGCGCTTCAGGTGGGTACGGCTCTGGGAAAGATGATCGGTGAAGGCTTGCTTCAGGTCGGAATCGTGCGCCGCCGAGACCATCTCCGGCAGCAGCTCGATGATCTGCTGCTCTGCAGAGTGCAGGTCCTGCAGTTCATGCGCCAGCAGTTTGCGCAGTGAGTCGACATGCATAGGCACCTCCTGTGTAATTCATGTCGCACAGGAGAAGGTATGTCAGGTACCGGGAACCGCAACGCCCGCTACCACTTCCCACTTCCCACTTCCCACTTCTTACTTCTCACTTCTCACTTCTCACTCGCAGTGTGGTCCCCCACGGATCCGTGGCCACAGCGGTGCCATTGTCGCGCACGACCGCGCCGCCGCCCGCCTCGATGCTGGACGCGGCCCTCTCCACGTCCGTCGAACCCGGAACCAGCACCTCCCACTCCAGCAGCCGCGCGTCGTTCTCGCTCGCGGGTTCTGCGCCCACAGCCCAGGTATTGACGCCGAGGTGGTGGTGATACCCGCCGGCTGCCAGGAACAGTGCGCCGGGGTAGCTCCAGACCATGCGGTCCAGCCCCAGCCCCTCGTGATAGAACACGGATGCCTGTTCCAGATCGCCGACAAACAGATGCACATGCCCAATCGTGGTGCCTGGAGGCATTCCGGTCCACGGCTCGCCGCCGGCCGAACGGACCACATCAGCCGCGTCCAGCGGGTCAGTGGCCATCGCCAGCTGACCATCATCGTAGGTCCACTCGCTGCGGGACCGGTCGCGGTACACCTCGATTCCCAGTCCATCGGGGTCGGTGAGGTACACCGCTTCGCTCACCAGATGGTCTGACATCCCGGCGCTGAGACCGAGATCCGAGAGGTGCTGGATGAATCGGCCCAGCGCCGGCCGGTCCGGAAGCAGGATCGCGAAGTGATACAGCCCCAGTCGCCCCCGGCGAGACATGGGTGTCGCACCCGGCTTCTCGCGCAGCGTCAGCAGGATCGTGTCAGCACGCTGCGGGCCCAATGTCGCGCCGCCATCGTTGCGCGAGACGACCCGCATGCCCAGCACCTGCTGGTAGTACGCGATCGACCGCTCCAGGTCGGCGACCTGCAGCGTTACACCACCGACCCGCGTCGCCGCCGGCAGCCTGTATGCCGGTTCCTTCTCACTTCTCACTTCTCACTTCTCACTTTCATGGCTCGATCCATGGAAATGTTTCCCGGCCCCATCAGCGCGATTGCGATAGTGGCGCCCAGCAGCGCGAGCGGAAACTCAAAGCCCTTGGGATTGAAGAATCCTGCCGGAAAGTGCACCAGGAAAACCGCGCCCGCCATGACCAGCGCCAGTCCCAGCGCCGACAGCCGGGTGAACAGCCCCAGCACCAGCGCGATCCCGCCCACGAACTCGGTAAGCGCCACCAGCGGGCCCACCACCTCACCCATGGGAATACCGGACTGGGCCATCATGCCGCCGATGTTCCCCAGGCCGATGGTGAACAGCTTCTGCGCGCCGTGTACGATGAAGATGCTTCCTACGATCAGCCGCAGAATCGTCAGGCCGGCATTCAACCGCGCCGGCGAAATCGTTGGATTTGTCATCACTTCTCTCTCACCGTCTCCAGCAGCCCGATCAGGCTCTTGAGCTTCTCAGGCCCCAGATGACTCAACTGCCCACGGTGTGCCTGCAGGATAACCTCGTCCAGCGGCTCGATCGCCTTCAATCCGGCCGGTGTGATTCTGGTGGTCACCACCCGCCGGTCGTCTTCCTCACGGGTCCGCGTGGCGAAGCCCATCGCCATCAGGCGGTCGAGGAGCCGAGTGCAGTCCGGCACCCGCGCCACCAAGCGGTCCTGGATCTCGTTGCGCGAGAGCCCGGCGTCTCCCGCCCCGCGCAGCACCCGCAGCGCGTTGTACTGCGTCTGCGTCAATCCGTACGGCTTGAGCACCTCGGCGATCTCGTGCTCCAGGCACGCCACGGTCCGCGCCAGGTTCAGGTACGCCTCCTGTTCCAGGCTGCCAAATGGCTTGCGCTGCTTGATCTCGGTACGAAGAGAGGGTGACATGGGAACGAAGATACGTGTTATAACATTATCTGTCAATGGGGACCGCGGAATCGAACCCTGATCCCCAATCCCTTATGCCTGACCTTTGCGCCGAAATGCGTACAGCACCGCGCCGATCACCAGGCCTGCCAGCCCCGCCAGCAGGTTCCCCGCCGTGGCGCTCGCCAGGAGGCCGAGCGAAAGTGCCAGCGCAAGGATCGGGATGAGTGGCCCGCCCGGCAGCACGACCGTGGTCTCGGTGCGCGGGAACTTCTTGCGCAGGAACGGCACCGCCGCCGCCGTTCCGATGTAGGTCGAGAGCCGGGCCATGATCGACAGCATCGCCAGCTGCACGAACGAGCCCGACAGCGCCAGCACCAGTGCAATCACCGCCTGCACTGCGATGGCGGACGCCGGTGTCTCGTAGCGCGGATGGACGTTGGCCAGGAACTTGGGACCATAGCCGTCGCGCGCCAGCGCGTAGAGATAGCGCGGCCCCGCCAGCATGGTGCTCCCGATGTTGCCGCCGATCGAGATCACCGCACCTGCCGTCATCATCAGCCCCGCACCCGTTCCCAGCACCACCATCGCAGCGTCCGCCAGCGGCGCCCCATCCACTTTCTGGGCCAGGTCCGGCAGCGTCCCCAGCGCCACCAGCTGGATCAGGGTGTAGACCGCTGTCACGATCAGGATCATCGCGATCAGGGCGAAGGGCACGTCCCGCTTGGGATCCTTGTATTCGCCCGCCGCCGCCGCGGTGTTCTCGAATCCGGCGTACGCGAACAGCAGCAGCAGGGCCGCCTCGCCCAGGTTGCCCCACTCGAGACCCTGCTTCGGCGCAAGCAGCGTCCAGTCGATGGCAAACACCCCCGCGAGAATCAGCACCACCAGCGGCAGCAGCTTGGCAATGGTGAAGCCGACCGCCACCCGCGCGCCGTGCTTCACGCCGATGATGTTGATCCAGGTGAGGATGGCGAGCGGGACGCCGATGACGAGCACCCGCATGAAGCCATCATTGGCACCGGGCCAGATGAATGTCAGTGCCTGTGCGAAACCGTTGGCCAGTGACGCCACCGACGCCACGCGCGCCAGCCACGTCATCCAACCCACCTCGAAGCCCACGAAGTCGCCGAACACCTCGCGGGTATAGAGGTAGCCGCTCCCCGGCTGGTCGAAGTGGCTCGCCGCCTCGGCGAAGCACAGCACCAGCAGCAGCACCGCGAATCCCGCCAGCAGCACC
>JAICQR010000085.1 GCA_025937755.1 Gemmatimonadales bacterium
CGGAGGCGCACTACGCCACCACCGGCCCCGAGATCTGGGAACAGACCCAGGGCAAGGTGACCCACCTGGTGGCAGGCGCCGGTACCGGCGGCACCATCAGCGGCGCGGGGAAGTTCCTGAAGGAGAAGAACCCGAAGATCCGGGTCATCGCCGGCGATCCGGTCGGATCACTCTATGCCGGCTACGCTGCCACGAAGACGATGGGTGAGGGCCACCCCTACAAGGTGGAGGGCATCGGGGGCGACAAGATTCCCACCACGGTCTGGTTCGACGTGATCGATGAGTGGCGGCAGCTGCCCGACAAGACCTCGATGAACATGGCTCGCCGGATCGCCCGCGAGGAAGGCATCCTGGTCGGCGGCTCCGCCGGGCTCAATGTCCAGCTCGCCCTCGACGTGGCGCGCGAGGTGGATGACCCCACCGCGTGCGTGGTCACCATTCTCTGTGACACCGGCGAGCGCTATCTGTCGAAGGTATTCAACGACGCCTGGATGGAAGAGAACCAGATGCTCGACCGCGCCCCGGTCACGGTTGCGCAGCTCCTCGCCGAGCGCGACGGAGGCGCACCCGAGCTGGTGAGCGTGGCACCAGCGGCAGCGGTCCGCCAGGCGCTCAACCTGATGAGTTCATGGGGCGTGAGCCAGATTCCCGTCATCGACAACGGGACCTCCGTGGGAGGACTCATCGAGGGCCAGCTTATGGCCCGCGCGCTGGCCCAGCCCGCCATGCTGGACCGCCCGGTGCGCGAGGTAATGGAAGCGCCCTTCCCCGAGGTCGATGCCGCGTTCCCGGTGGACCGGCTTGCGCCGGCACTCACACGCGAGAGCCCGGCCGCACTGGTGACCCGCGACGGCAAGTTGATCGGCATCGTCAGCCGATATGATCTCTTGAAAAGGCTCATTGGGGCGTAGATGCGGATTACCCTGCTCACCGGCGGCACCTCCTCCGAACGCGACGTCGCGCTGGCTTCGGGCCACCAGATCGTAGGCGCGCTTCGCAGCCGCGGGCATGAAGTCGAGGTCATCGACACCGCGCTGGGCTACGTCTCTCGTGAGGACGAAGAACGATTGCTGGCAGATGCCGTGCGCGCCGAGCCACCATCCATCGAGAAGCTCCGGGCGCTCGAGCGGGGTCTCCTGCTCAAGGGCCTGGCCGAACTTCGCGCCGTCAAGGAAGCAGACGTGCTGTTTCTGGCGTTGCACGGCGGCAGCGGTGAGGACGGCACGCTGCAGACCCTGCTGGAAATGGTGGATGTGCCCTACACCGGCAGCGGCAGACTGGGCAGCGCCATGGCCATGGACAAGGACATTTCCAAGCGTCTCTTCCTCCAGGCCGGTGTGCCCACGGCCGGCTGGTACATGGCCCCGGTGCCGCTGGCCCGGGTGGAGCGCGAATTTGGCTGGCCGGTGGTGGTAAAGCCCTCGAAACAGGGGTCTACGGTCGGGTTGACGATCGTGAAGCAGCCGGACCAGTTCGAGGCCGCTGTCGCACTGGCGGGACAGTTTGATGACGAAGTGATGGTTGAGCAGTTTGTGCCGGGCCGCGAACTGACCGTGGGAATCCTTGAGGGCAGGTCGCTGGCTGTGGGCGAAATCATCCCCCGGCACGAAACTTTCGATTATGAGTGCAAGTACACCCCGGGCATGTCGGAGGAGATCTTCCCCGCCGACCTCCCCGACGAGGTTGCCAGAGAGTGTGGCAGGCTGGGTGTCCTTGCCCATGAGGCCCTGAAACTGGGGGGCTACTCCCGGGTGGATTTTCGCTTGACACCCGATGGAAAGCTCTTCTGTTTAGAGGTGAATACTCTGCCCGGCATGACGGCGACCAGCTTGATGCCCCAGTCCGCCGCGGCCGTCGGGATCACCTTTCCCGAGCTCTGCGAACAGATCTGCCGCATCGCGCAGCGCGCGTGAGCGGATTGGCTGCCGGCGTTCTGGCCGGCCGGGAGTGACCGCCGGATGAGCTATCTGCCTGTGCCACGTGTGACGCCCTGGGTGGGCCGGCTCATCGCAGCCAATGCGGTGGTGCTGCTCCTCCTGGAGACGCTGTTCACGTCGCCCGAGATCCGGTCCGCTCTGGCCTTCAATCCCGACGCGGTGCTCACTCGGCCGTGGACGTTCCTGTCGTACATGTTCGTGCACGGCGGGCTGCTGCACCTGCTTTTCAATTCCATCGGCCTCTTCGTGTTCGGCGGGCCGGTCGAACAGCGGCTCGGGTCGCGCAACTTTCTCCTCTTCTATCTCTACTGCGGTATCGGCGCGGCCATCTTCTGCTGGCTCCTGAGCCTCGCCATGCCGATCACGCCATTCGTCGGCGCCTCCGGCGCGGTACTGGGGCTGGCCGTGGCCTTTGCGCTCTTCTGGCCCGACGCCAAGCTCATCGTCTTCCCGATCCCGGTGCCGATCAGCGCCAGGACGCTGGTCATCGCCCTCGTGGCGCTGGATCTCTTCTTCGCACTGCTGTCTCGGCAGGATGGGATTGCCCATCTGGCACATGTCGGCGGTGCGCTGGCCGGCTTCCTCTACTTCCGCCTGCAGGGCTTCGCGCCGGCGCGGGTGCCACAACGCCGGCCGCCCGAGCGGCTGGTGCGCACCGCCCGCGTCCCGCGGGAAACCGCTGCACGGCGGCGGCCTTCGCCTGCATCCGAGCCAAGCAAGCGTACGACACCGGACGCGCGCGCGGGCGCCAGCGCCGAGATGGATCGCCTGCTCGACAAGATCAGCGCCAGCGGCATGGCGAGCCTCACACCCACCGAGCGCAGATTTCTCGACGAATTTGCGCGTCGCGGAAAGTCGTAGCGGCCGCGCTACTCTTGCACCGTTGGCACGCGTTCCATATCATGTCGCGTGCTCATCAATCTGGTTCCCGAATTTCTCTCCGTAACCAGCGCCGCCGATCCTGAGCGCGCTTATGCGCGCTACCGCGACGAGCATCGTGCAGTTCTTGATGCCTACTGGCGCAATTACGTCCTCGACCCCGATTCCTTCCAGGCAGAAGAGGTGGTTCGGGCGTCGCTGAGCGCCGACCGCACCGATCTTCGTGCCGTCGTGGCCGGGCTCAACTTGCCACGGCTGGTTGAGGAGACCATCGCGCGCGCCACTGACGTGCTCGGCATCGACCAGCCGACCGACGTGTACCTGATGGTGGGAATGGGGGCCGCCAACGCTGGCGAACTGGTCATCAACGGCCGGGGCGCCGCGTTCATCTGCGTCGAGCACTTCACCGGCCGGCCCAACCCCCAGAGCTACGGCATGGGCCTCTCGCCCGAGCGGATTCCCCTCTGGGTGGCACACGAGCTGGCGCACACGGTGCGCTACACCTCGCCCGGCAGCCAGAGCGAGCTGCACCGGCTGGTAGCCGAAAATGCGGGTTACTACGACTTCTGGCTCACCGGAAGCCGCGCTACGCTGCGCGAACTGATAGTCAACGAAGGATTGGCAGTGCATGCGTCGCAGGCGGTGGCGCCTGGCTGCCGCGAAGCGGACTACTTCGGCTATCCCCGCCGCCAGTACCAGCGGCTCCGGGAAATGGAGTCGTTCCTTCGCCGGTCCACCGAGCACGAACTCGATCTCGCGGGCCTTGGTCTCCGTTTGCGCTATCTCACGGGAGGCATGAGCCCGGCAGCCCGTCTGGTGCAGGGACGGGTCGTGCCCGAGCGAGGCGGCTACTACCTGGGATGGAGAATGGCGGAACCGATGGTGAGCGCACGCGGTATTCGCGAATCGCTGCGGGCTTCGGCGCAGGACGTCTGCGCCTGGGAATCGCGATCGCGGGAGATGGCCGCGGGCTGACGAATCCGCGGCCTCGGCTGCAGCTACTTGCCGACGCAGAACTCGCTGAACACCCGCCCCAGCACTTCCTCGACATCCACCACCCCGATCAACTCATCCAGCGCCAGCGCCGCCTGGCGAACATGATGGGCACTCAGCACGGCGTCGCCCATCGGCGCCGAGAGTTGAGCGCGCGCCTCCCCCAGTTCCTCACGCGCGCGCTCCAGCGCCACCCGGTGGCGGGTTCGGGTCAGCATCGGCTCCAGATCCGCCAGCTGGACCCGACTCCCAAAGAGCCGCTGGGCAATCTCCTGCCGCAGCTCCGCCAGCCCCTGGCCCGTCACCACCGAAACCCCGTCTGACCGATTGGTCAGGTCGACTTTAGTAGACACCACAAGTCGCTTCGATGCCGCCCCACTTCCCACTTCCCACTTCCCACTGTCGGCACCGCGATCCTCGCAAACCACGATCAAGTCGGCACTATCCAGCCACCGTCGACTCACCGCCACTCCCAGAGCCTCGATCCGGTCACTGGTGTCGCGAATCCCTGCCGTATCAACCAGACGGACCGGCCAGCCCAGAAACGTCACGTGGGCTTCGATCGCATCCCTGGTAGTACCGGGCACCTCGGTCACTATGGCCCGTTCCGACCCCAGCAGTGCATTGAAGAGCGATGACTTGCCCGCATTTGGTCGACCGGCCAGTACCACCAGCGCCCCTTCGCGTAGTCGGGTGCCCTCGGGAGCGGTGCTCAGCAGCGCGTCAATTCTGGCGCGGGTCTGATCCAGTTGACCCTGCAGCCGTTCTGGCGCAACGGGCCCATCGTCTTCGTCGGGAAAGTCGATTTCGTAGCTGAGCAGACCGAGCAGGTCGAGCAGTGAGCTGCGGAGTTCAAGGATACGGCGGGAGAGATTGCCCTCGAGCTGAGCCAGTGCCGCGCGCGCCTGAGCCGGCGCAGTTGCATCGATCAGGTCTCCCACCGCCTCGGCCTGGACCAGATCCATGCGGCCGTTGAGCACCGCTCGGCGGGTGAACTCCCCCGCCGTGGCCTGGCGGGCGCCGGCGGCGATGAGCGCCGCCAGCAGCCGTTCCGGTGCCACCAGACCACCATGGCACGAGAACTCGACGGTGTCTTCGCCGGAGTAGCTGGCCGGTGCAGGAAAGGTGGTGTACAGCCCGCGGTCGATCGGCCGGCCGTCGGCATCGTGGAAAGTCGCAAGCTGGGCAACCCGAGGCCCTACCCGGAACGCCTGCACCACCTTCGCGGCTATGTCGAACGCTCCGGGACCCGCCAGCCGCACGATCGCCAGCGCCGAGCGCCCCGGCGGTGTGGCGAGCGCGGCGATCGCGTCCCCGAACACGAGTCCCCGGCTACTTCCCGGACCTGGTTTTCACGTTGACGATGGCCGACGCTACCCTCTTCCGGCGCTCGCGCGACAGCAGCCATTGCTGGGGAATGCTCGCGATGTTGCTGACCGCGTAATACAGGTTGAGCCCCGACGCGAAGTTGAGGAAGAGCACCGTCATCATGACCGGCATGATGTACAGCATCATCTTCATCTGGGGATTGGGCTCCATACCGAGCTGCCCCACCTTGCTCAGCACGTACATCGAGAGTCCCATCACCACCGGAATGATGTACAGCGGATCGGGGCGGGCGAGGTCGGGCAGCCAGAGGAATGGCTGGCCCCGGAGTTCGATCGCGTTCTGGAATACGAAGAAGAGCGCGAACAGCACCGGCATCGGCAACAGCATCGGCCAGCATCCGCTCAGCGGGTTGGCGCCGTGCTCCTTGTACAGCCGGAACATCTCCTGCTGCAGCAGCGCCGGCTGTTCCTTGTACCGCTCCTGCGCCGCCTTCAGCTGCGGCTGGATCTCCTGCATCTTCATGTTTGCGCGCATGGCCTTCTGGTTGAGCGGCCACAGAAGCAGTCGCACCAGGATCCCGAACAGCACCAGCACCACGCCGTACGCGATGTTGAGTTGCTCATGCATCTGCACCAGCAGCCACCGCACCGGCACCGCAAAGAACCGGACCAGGGTCCGGAACCCGGGCCAGCCGTAGGGATTCACGTCGTCGAACTCGTGACCCAGCCTGGTCAGCCGGTCGTATTCCATGGGGCCGATGTAGCTGGTCCAGGAAAAAGTGCCGCTGGCCGGCACCGGCATCACCGCCGAGGTGACCACGACGCTCGGGTTCTTGCCCGCCATCACAGGTGCCGTCGCCGTCACCCCGCTGATCCGGGGCGACTGACCCGCCGAATCCACCGCGAACAGACTGGCCACGAAATACATGGACTTGACCGCGGTCCACGCGAACGGGCCGTTGAGGATCTTGCTCTCGCCCGGGTCGAACGACCTGAAGTCGGTCCGGTCCACGCCGCCGGACTTGGTGACGATGGCGTACGACCGGTAGTTGAGGGCGGAATCGGTCTCGGCGTTGTGGAGTCCGCTGCCGAGCGACACCAGCAGCGACGCGCCCTGCGGGGCAACCCCGGTAACCGTGCCGGCGACGTCGACCTGATAGTCGGGATGAAAGGTGTAGGTCAGCTGAACCGAGGTGTTGCCGCGCTGGGCCGAGAGCGTGAGAGGCGTGGGCCCGTTGACGGTGAGTGCCGTGGCGCTGGGTGTGAAGGTCCAGTCCCGGAAGTCGATCGTGTCCCGTCCATTGGCCAGCACCATCCCGAACAGCCCATCGCCCGGTCGGATCAGCTGGGCATTGCCCGAGTCGCCTTTCGCCAGGGTGCGATAATCGTGGAGTTCGGCGGAGACCAGCCGGGCGCCCCGGGTGCTGACCTGCCAGGTGTAGAGCGGGGCGCTGACGCTGACCAGTTGCGCCGCTGGCTGCGTGTTGGGAGTGGCGAGGCCCGAGTCCCGAGACGCGAGCGAGTCACGAGTCACCAGTCCCGAGTCGCGCGGGACCGCCTGAACCGTGGGCTGCTGCGCCGTGGGTGCGGTCGGGACTGCCGCCGCAGTGTCGGCGGGGGCGTTCCGGGCGGGCGGGCGCTTGAACAGGAATGTCGGGGCGAGTGCGATCACCATGATCAGCATGATCGCCCAGGCAAAGCGTCGGTCCATGGGGGCGTCAGGTCACAGGTTCAGGGAACGGGATCAGGCCCGCCGGGATTCCACGGATGGCACCGGGCCAGCCGTCGAACGGCGAGCCAGCCTCCCTTGAAAACCCCGTACCGGCTCAGCGCCTCGACTGCATAGTGCGAGCACGTGGGGTAGAAGCGGCAGGAAGCAGGCAGCGCTGCCGAGATGGTCACCTGATAGCCTCGAATGAGGAGCATCAGGGCGCGGCGCGGCAACTGGGACAGCTGTGGCACGGCGCGTCACCGTGCCGGCGTCACGGCGTCGCGCCAGGCCACTACCTGCCGACGCAACTCACCGAAGGGCTGGCCGTAGGCCTCGCGCCGGGCCCGGATGACCAGGTCCCAGGCCGGCGACTGGGGCATCACGTCCCGGCGCCAAATCTCCCTGAGTTGCCGCCGTAAACGATTGCGGGCCACCGCGCTGGTTCCGTATTTCGGAACGATGAGACCCATGCGCGGGTGGCCCGTCAAGTTGTCAGCCCAGATCATTTCCAGATGTTCCGACCGCCGGCGCCGCCCCCGAGCGAGACAGCGGCGGACATCAGCGGCCCGCGCGAGCCGGTTGGCCCGCTCGAGACGCTCGCCGCCCGTCAGGCGCTCCCGTGCTTCGACGGAATCGAGACGGTCAGCCGCTTGCGGCCCTTCTTGCGGCGGCGCGAGAGCACGTCACGGCCCCATCGGGTGGCCATGCGGGCGCGGAATCCATGCTTGGCAATCCGGCGCTTGTTGCGCGGACGGTACGACGGCTTCATGAAACACTTCCTCCAGTGAGCCCGGAAAGCTATATGGGGACTGAAGTTTGGGCAAGCCCTTAGCGTGAACGGGAGCAGCAATCGCGTGAAAAGGTGGCCTCCCTTTCACGCTTTTTCCTTTCCGTTCACGCAGTTGCTGTTCCCGCGGTTTTGGTATTTGACTTTTCCACACACGACCCGTAACATCCCTCGCCCTTGGAACAACCCTCAGCTTTTTCGAGTGTAGATGCAGCAGTCCGCCCGGGACGCGTGGAAGCGTATTCTCGATTCCGCCAAGCGCGATCTACCCGATCACACGATCCGCACCTGGCTCGAACCTACGGAAGCCATCGAGTACGACGACGGCCGCCTGGTCGTCGCCGCGCCCGATCAATTCGCGGTTGAATGGAACGAGACCAAGCACGCCCCCGTGCTCGCCCGCATTGCACAGGAAGTACTGGGCGAGCCGGTGACGCTGGTCTTCCGGGTCCAGGAGGACCGCCAGCGGCGCCCGCAGATGGACTTCTTCGTGGCGCCGTCTCCCGCGGTGGCGCCGCCCGCCGTGCCGGTCAATCCCAGTACCCAACCGCTCAACGAGCGCTACGGATTCGCCCAGTTCGTCATCGGCAAGTCCAATGAGCTGGCGGCCGCGGCCGCCCACGC
>JAICQR010000040.1 GCA_025937755.1 Gemmatimonadales bacterium
CGCGTGAGCGAGCACGACGCCGACTGGCTCGGATCGCTGAATGCACCCCAGCGCGAAGCGGTGGAGCACGTCCACGGGCCCCTGCTGGTGCTGGCGGGCGCCGGTTCAGGCAAGACCCGGGTGCTGACGACCCGAATCGCAAGCCTGATCGAGCGGCACGGCGTGCCGCCCGACCGGATCTTCGCCGTGACATTCACCAACAAGGCCGCCGGTGAAATGAAGGAACGGATCGGTCGCCTGCTGCGGCGTGATCCTTCGGGCCTCTGGATCGGCACGTTCCATTCGCTCGGCGCCCGCATGCTTCGCCGGGAAGCGCCCCTGCTCGGCTTCACCTCGCGCTTCACCATTTACGACCAGGATGATTCGCAGGCGCTGGTGAAGCGGCTGCTGGAACAGCGAGGTCACCCGCCCAAGCTATTCGCGCCGCGCATCATCCAAGGCATCATCTCGTCCGCGAAGAACCGGATGCAGAGCCCCGACGCCCTGCGCGCGGCAGCAGTGTTCGACCGGGTGTCGCAAGTGGCCGCCGAGATCTACGAAGCGCTGGGGCCCGCGCTGCAGGCGGCGAATGCCATGGACTTCGACGACCTGCTGCTGCACCCGCTGACGCTGTTCCGCCAGCACCCCGATCGCCTGGCGTACTACAGCAACAAGTTCCAGTTCCTGCTGGTGGACGAGTTCCAGGACACCAACAGGGCCCAGTACGAGCTGGTGCGCCTGATGGGGAGCCACGGCAACGTCACGGCGGTGGGTGACGACGACCAGAGCATCTACGGCTGGCGCGGCGCGGACGTTCGCAACATGCGCGACTTCCAGCGGGACTTCCCTGAAACGCGGCTGGTGCGTCTGGAGGAGAACTACCGATCGACCAGCGCGGTACTTTCTGCCGCCAACGCAGTCATCGCCGAGAACAGCGGACGCATCGGAAAGACGCTCCATACCCGCCGCAGCGGAGGGGAATCGCTGACGCTGGTGGCAGCCGCCGATGAACGCGACGAGGCCGAGTGGATCGTGAAGGAGCTGGAACGACGCCGGGCGGCGGGGGACTGGGCGCTGGAAGACATGGCAGTGCTCTATCGCACAAATGCCCAGTCGCGCGCGTTCGAGGAGGCATTCCGCCGGGCCGGACTGCCCTATCGGCTGATCGGTGCGATCAGTTTCTACGACCGCCGCGAAGTGCGGGATGTACTCGCCTACCTCCGGTTGGTGGCCAATCCCGCGGACGACGAAGCCTTCCTGCGCTCCATCAACACGCCCCGTCGCGGGCTGGGGCAGTCAAGCCTCGCGATTCTCGCAGACGCTGCCGCGACCTGGAAGCGTCCGCTGCTGGACACGGCTGGGCGGGCGGACGGAATCCCCGAGCTGCGTCCCAACGTGCGCTCGGCACTGCGCGGGTTCCATGGGCTCATCACCCGGCTGTCCGCGATGGCCACCGATGCCTCGCCGGCGGTACTGCTCGAGGAGATTCTCCGTGAAACGGCCTTCGAGTCGCACCTCCTCGAGGAAGGGCCCGAAGGTGCCGAACGGTGGGAGAACGTGCGTGAGCTCCTTGCCAGTGCGGCCAACTGGTCCGAGGTGGCGGCTCCGGCAGACAGCGATGCGCCGCCGGTTTCGCGGTTTCTGACAGAGGCCGCGCTCTTGTCGGCCAACGACAAGGACTCAGGTGACGAACGCGGCGTCACGCTCATGACACTTCACACCGCCAAGGGCCTGGAATGGCCGGTGGTCGTTCTCGCCGGGATGGAGGACGGCCTGTTCCCGCTGGGCCGCGCGGCCGAGCAGCCCGACGGAATCGAGGAGGAGCGCCGGCTGGCGTACGTGGGACTCACGCGCGCCAAGGACAAGCTGTACCTGTCCTGGGCACGAGCACGCCGCCGCGGTGGGGAGCTGCGGCCGGGCATGGCGTCGCGCTTCCTCCGCGCGCTGCCGCCCGACCTGGTGGATGAGCAGCGGACGTCCGCGCTCTGGGCGCCGGACTGGGGCAGTGCATCATCAGGGAGATATGGGCGCCCGCCATCGGCGGCATCTCGCTGGGCCAGCGGCACCGGTGGATCGGCCGGAGCGCGGAGCCTGGCGCGCGCCACGGCTGAACCACCCGAGGAAGCGTCCCAGGATGCGCCCCGGTACGTGAAGGGTGAGCGGGTCCGCCATCGGCGTTTCGGGTCCGGCACCATTCAGGGCCTGATGGGCGCCGGCCGCGATCTCAAGGTCAGCGTGGCATTCGACGAGGAAGAAGTCGGCGTGAAACAGCTGCTGGTGGCGTATGCCGGCCTCGAGCGTGAATGGGAGAGTGCATGAGCATCAGGACCGAGGATGTGATTCGGGTGGCGCGGCTAGCGGCACTCGACATCAGGGAGCAGGAGCTGCCGGTCGTGGTTCGGCAGCTCGACCGGATCATGGGCTACGTCGAGCAGCTGGCCGAGGTGCCCGGCGAGGAGCACGCCGATGGTGCCGTGATGGGGCCGGGATCGCTGGCGCTCCGGGAAGACGTGGTCGCACCGGTCCCGCTGGCACATGCGCCGGAGGCGATGGCGCCGGCGTTCATCGCGGGCTTCTTCACGGTGCCGGTCCGCAACACGCTGGAGGAATCGTGAGCGCCGCAGCCGAAGCAGCGTTACGTACTGCGGAAGCGCTGGAACGATCGGCCGGGCTCAATGCCACGTTGCACTGGTCTCCCGAGCTGCTTCGAGCCGAGGCGGCCCGGGCTGACGCTACCCGGGCCGCTCGCGGCTCGGATCCGGCGCTCTACGCCACGCCGGTGGCTGTGAAGGACAACATTGTGACGGTGGAGCAGCCAACCACCTGCGCATCGAAGATTCTGGAGGGGTACACCTCGCCCTTCACCGCCACGGCGGTCGAGCGCCTGCGTGCGGCCGGCGCGATGGTTGCCTGCAAGAGCAACCTCGACGAATTCGCCATGGGTTCGTCCACCGAGCACTCGGCGTTCGGCCGGGTAATGCATCCCGAGTTTCCGGACCGGGTGCCCGGCGGGTCCTCCGGCGGGTCGGCCGCACTGGTGGCGGCCGGTGTGGTGCCGGTGGCGCTGGGCTCGGAAACCGGAGGGTCGGTGCGCCAGCCGGCTGCCTTCTGCGGTGTTGTCGGCTTCAAGCCCAGCTATGGCCGCGTCAGCCGTTACGGCCTGGTGGCATTTGCCTCGTCGCTGGATGCGATCTCCGTGTTCAGTGGAACCACCAGCAACGCGGCGCGCGTGCTCCAGGTCATCAGCGGCCACGATCCGCTCGATGCGACGTCGCTACTGGAGCCGCCGGTCACGGTGGGCCCGGCGCGCGGGTCGCTCGCCGGCGTGCGAATCGGCCTGCCGGCCGAGTATCTGCCGGCCGATCTCGATCCGGGCGTCCGGGCGGCAGTCGAGAGAACTGCGGACCTGCTTCGGAGCAGCGGCGCCGAACTGGTGGACGTGTCGCTGCCGCACACCCGCTATGCGGTGCCGGCGTATTACATCGTCGCGCCAGCCGAGGCGTCGTCCAACCTCGCCCGATTCGATGGCGTTCGCTATGGGCACCGCGCAGCGGAGCAAGGTGATGTCGCAGCCCTCTACGCCGCGACCCGGGGCGAGGGATTCGGCGCGGAGGTCCGCCGCCGGATCCTGGTGGGCAGCTACGTGCTGAGCGCGGGGTATTACGACGCCTACTATCGCAAGGCCCAGCAGGTGCGGGCGCTGATTGCCGCCGACTTCCATGACGCATTCCAGCAGGTCGACTTCCTGCTCGCGCCCACCACGCCCACACCGGCGTTCCGGGCGGGTGAGAAGACGGAAGATCCGGTGGCGATGTACCAGGCGGACATCTTCGTCTGCCCCGCCAACCTAGCCGGCGTGCCGGCCATCAGTGTTCCCGCCGGTCGCAGCGGAGGGCTGCCGGTGGGCATCCAGTTGCTGGCGCCGTATCGCAAGGATGCCGACTTGCTCGAGCTGGCGATGACGGTCGAGGCAGGGCTGGACCGACAGGCGGAGGTGCGGTGATGGCCTGGGAAACGGTGATCGGGCTCGAGGTGCATCTGCAGCTCCGTACCGTCAGCAAGATGTTCTGCGGCTGCTCGACAGCGTTCGGCGACCCGCCCAACACCAACGTCTGCCCGGTGTGCCTCGGCCTGCCCGGCGCGCTCCCGGTGCCCAATGCGGAAGCCATCCGGCTTGCCACGCGTGCAGCTCTCGCGCTGGGTGGGACCATACACGACGTGAGCATCTTCGCCCGGAAGAATTATTTCTATCCCGACCTGCCCAAGGGCTACCAGATCTCGCAGTTCGACCGGCCGCTCTCGACCGGCGGGTCGGTGGCGTTCGAATCGGCCGAGCGCGGGCGGGTGAGCGTGGGAATTACCCGGCTGCATGTCGAGGAGGACGCCGGCAAGTCACTCCACGACCGGATTCCCGGCCGCACCGCGGTCGACCTCAACCGGGCGGGAGTTCCACTGGCCGAAATCGTGACCCAGCCCGACCTCCGAAGCCCGGCCGAGGCGCGGGCGTTTCTCGGCAACCTTCGCCAGTTGCTGCTCTACACCGAAGCCAGCGATTGCAGCATGGAGCTGGGCAGCCTCCGGGTGGATGCCAACCTGTCCATTCGGCAAGCCGGCGATGCGAAACTGGGCACCAAGACAGAGGTGAAGAACATGAACAGCTTCGCCAACGTCGAGCGGGCCCTCAATGCCGAGCGCGAGCGGCAGGTGGCGCTGCTGGAGAACGGGAAGCCCGTGCGGCAGGTGACCCTGCTGTACGATGCGGGAACGGGTGAGGTGCGTCCCACACGGTCCAAGGAAGAGAGCCACGACTACCGGTACTTCCCGGAGCCGGACCTTCCGCCGCTGCAACTCACGCCCGAGTGGATCTCGGAACGGCGGGACGAACTGCCCGAGCTGCCTGAGGCCAGGCGCGCCCGTTTCGAACTCGCGCTCGGCCTCACGCCCTATCATGCCGGCGTGATCGCCAGCGAGCGCGCCATCGCCGATTACTTCGAGGCGTTGCTCGCCGGCGGGATGGATGCGCGGGCGGCGGCAAGCTGGACCACTGGAGACGTGATGACGGCATGGAATGAGACGGGCGGGTTTCCGGTGGCGGCGGACCGGCTGGTGGCACTCGTTGGCCTCGAGCGTGATGGCGTGGTGAGCCTCCAGGCGGCCAGGCGGGTGTTTGCGGAACTGCGGGAAGCCGCCGGAGAGCCGCGTGCGATCGCTGAGCGACTGGGCCTGCTGCAGGTGCGGGACACCGATGCGCTGGCGGGATGGGTGGACGAAGTGGTGGAGGCGTTTCCGGGCGAAGTGGAGCGTTATCGTGGCGGCGAAACCAAGCTGCTGGGCTTCTTCGTGGGCCAGGTCATGAAACGCAGCAAGGGCCAGGCAGATCCCAAGGGCGTCCAGCCGGTGCTGCTGGAGCGTCTCAAGTGAGCGAGCCGACTGCATCGGGGGCAAATCTCACGGCGGTGCGGAGTCTGTTTCCGGCGCTGCAGCGACGCGAGGGCGGGGCAGAGGTAGCCTACTTCGATGCACCGGGTGGTACCCAGGTACCGGTGGCGGTGGCCGAGGCGGTGCGCGATTACCTCCTGCATCACAACGCCAATACGCATTGGGCGTATCCCACCAGCGTCGAGACCGATGCGATCATCGCCGGCGCGCGCGCGGCAGCCGCCGACTTGCTTGGCGCCGCTCATGACCAGGTCGCATTCGGCGCCAACATGTCGACCCTCACCTTCCACGCCGCGCGCGGGCTGGCGCGAGACTGGAACGAGGGCGACGAGATCATCGTCACCGACCTCGATCACCACGCCAACATCGCGCCGTGGGAAGCGGTGGCGCAGGACCGGCGGCTGACCCTGCACCGGGTGCCGCTCGACGCGGATCTGCATGGGCTGGATGTGGACGCGTTTGTCCGCCTGCTCTCACCTCGCACCCGGCTGGTGGCACTGGGCGCGGCATCCAACGCGATCGGCACCATCTCCGACGTCGCCCGGCTTACGGCAATGGCCCACCGGGCCGGGGCGCTGGTCTACGTGGACGCGGTGCATTACGTGCCCCACCAGCTCGCGGACGTCGCCGCGCTCGGCTGCGACGCGCTCGCCTGCTCGGCCTACAAGTTTTACGGCCCGCACGTGGGGCTGCTGTGGATGGAGCCAGCACTGGCGGCGCGACTCGATATCCCCAGGCTCCGGCCCGCGCCGGATGAAGTGCCCGAGCGCCTGGAAACCGGCACACTGAACCACGAGGGCATCGCCGGCGTCACCGCCGCCGTGGACTTCATCGCCGGCCTCGGGGGCGCGGCCGGCAGTCGGCGCGAACGATTGCGCACTGCCTATGCCCGACTGCACCGGGAGGGCGGAGCGTTGCTGGCGCGGATGTGGGAAGGACTGGCGGCCATCGATGGCGTGCGCCTCTACGGCCGGAATCCCGGTGAGTTCCGCACGCCGACCGTGGCGTTCACCGTGGGCGGGATGGCATCGGACGACGTCGCGGGGTCGCTGGCCAGGCGCGGCCTGTTTGTGTCAAGCGGAAATTTCTATGCGAGCACGGTGGTGGAGCGGCTGGGCCTGGCGGAGCAGGGACTGGTTCGGGCCGGAGCGGCAGCGTATACCTTGGCCGATGAGGTCGACCGGCTGGTGGACGGCGTACGCGAAGTGGCGCGGGAGTAAGTCCGGATCAGCTCGCGATGCTGCCGGTGCCGCCCGCGCGCCAGGGCAGCCGCTTGGCCAGCTGGGGCCAGAACTGCAACTCAGCCTGCGGCAGGCCGTAATGCTCCTCCGCCACCTCCAGCAGCGGGCCCTGATCCACCCGGCCAACTTCACGAATGGTGCGGCGCCGGATTTCCTTGGCCACCTTGAGCGGGCGCTCGCCGGACGGATCCAGCGCTCGCGCTGCCGACGTGCCTTCCCCCAGCAATTCGAGCATGTAGTCGAGTGAACGGGCCAGGTAATTCCCGACCACATCGTCAGTCAGGTCCCAGCGGCTGCGCGTCCGCGCCGCCTGCATTCCCATCTGCCAGCCCGGCATGTCGGTCAGGTGCACCATGCCCCGGAACAACCGGCGGTTGGTGCGCACACTGAAGATCGTGGGCGAAATGATCCGGTCGAGATGTGAGTCCGATGCGCTGTGGTCCATCCGGATCAGGTCGCGAGCCGAACGAGGGTAGGCCTCTCCCAGCTGGGTGTCGATGCGGGATTCCCAGTACGAGTGCCCCACCGACGACGTGCTGCTCGTGAGAACCAGCTGCCGAGGCACGAAATAGTTGTGCGCCACGGTATCGGCGGCGAGGTGACAGAGGTACCCGAGGCCGAATGCTCGAATGGCATCTTCGCCCGCCAGGTCGAAGATCTCCTGCCCCACGTGCCAGTAATGACAGTGCCGTCCCACCGGCGCGTACTTCTTGGCGATGGAAGAGTCGGCGGCGATGTTGCCGTAGAGGAAGTCGTAGGGAAAGACCCGCAGCAGGTCGGCCACGTGAGCGGGCACCAGCTGCAGGTTGGCCAGGACGGTTTCTGCGAGATAGACGTGGGTGCCGGGGGTCCAGGCATACAGTTGATCGGGCAGGCAGGCCATGACCGCGCCCACCGCCAGCAGCGCGACGAGCAGCCGCATCAGCGGCGCCGGCTCGGAAGGAGGGCCCGGGTCATCCGCCCAACCAGGCCGGTTGGCCGGCCTCGACGGAACTGGCGCAGGCCGGCGGCCACGTCGAGTGCGGTGTCCTCGACTTCCGAATGAACCACGTCATAGAGGGATTCCAGGTCGATCAGCCGCGATTCCACCCGCCCGACTCCACGCTTGAGCTTGTTTCGCAGCACCCTGCCGGTCCTGGCAAAGGCCTCAGCCTCGTGGCGCACCGTGCCCACGATCTGCTCGCCGTCCTCGACCAGTTCGCGCACGCTCGCCATGGTGTCCCGGGCGTCGGTCGCGACCTGGTTGATCAGGAGCTTCCTCTCGTCGATCTCGCTCATGAGCTTGCCCCACATGAGCACGATGCCGCCTGCTACCACTAAAATGGAGAGCGCGATCAGCGCGAGCGAGATGGCCATGACCGGGCCAACCCACGCCGGGGCGGTGACGGTGATGGACTGCGACTGGAGCAGAAACATGCGCAACGCCTCCTTTCCCGAAACATAACGCTTGACCTGTTCCGGCGCGCTCGCAAGCTTTCGCCATGCCTCCCCACTTCATCGTCCGCGGCGGACGCCAGTTGAAGGGCACCATTCGCCCCTCCGGCAACAAGAACGCCGCCCTGCCCATTCTGGCCGCCACCCTCCTCGCCGATGGTGCGGTCGAGCTCGATAACATTCCCCGGATCCGCGACGTCGACACCATGCTCGCGTTGCTGGCCGATCTCGGCAGCGACATCTCATGGGTCGGACCCAACCAGTTGCGGGTGGATACGCGCGGCGCCAGGCCCAAGCCGCTGGACCCGGCGCTTTGCGCCCGGATCCGCGCCTCCATCCTGCTGGCCGGCCCGCTCGTGGCCCGGTTCGGCGAGTGCGTCCTCCCGCCACCAGGCGGCGACGTGATCGGGCGTCGCCGGGTGGACACCCACTTCCTGGCGCTCGAGGCGCTCGGAGCCAGCGTGGAGGTGGGCGAGCGCTATGAGCTCAGCGCGCCCAAGGGTCTGGTCGGGGCCGACGTCTTTCTCGACGAGCCAAGCGTTACCGGCACCGAGAACGCGCTGATGGCTTCGGTCGCTGCCCGGGGTCGCACCGTACTGCGCAACGCCGCCGCCGAGCCTCACGTCCAGGATCTCGCGCGCTGCCTCGTGGCGATGGGCGCCCGAATCGAAGGTATCGGGTCCAATGTGTACACGGTGGAGGGCGGCCAGCCGCTGGGCGCGGCAACCTACGCCATCGGACCGGACCACATCGAGATCGGCAGCTTCATCGGGCTCGCGGCCGTCACCAATGGCGACATTACCATCGACCCGGTGCGGGGCGATGACCTCCGCAGCACACTGCTGGCGTTCGACCGCCTTGGCATCCGGCCCACCGTTGAGCGGGGAACCTTGCACATCACTCCTGGGCAGGAGCGACGGGTACGTCCCGACCTCGGCGGCCATGTGCCCAAGCTGGAGGACGGTCCGTGGCCGGCCTTCCCGGCCGATGTGATGTCCACCACCATCGTGTCGGCAACCCAGTGCACCGGCATGCTGCTGGTGTTTGAGAAGATGTTCGAGTCCCGGCTGTTCTTCGTCGACAAGCTCATCGGCATGGGCGCCCGGATCGTGCTCTGCGATCCGCACCGCGCGGTGATCTCGGGACCGTCGCCCCTCAAGGGCGGCATCGTGGAGTCCCCTGACATTCGGGCCGGCATGGCGATGCTGCTCGCGGCCCTGGCCGCAGAAGGCACCAGCCAGATTCACAACATTGGCCAGATCGAGCGCGGGTATGAGGCGATCGACCAGCGCCTGCGCGACCTGGGAGCAGATATCGAGCGCCATGACGGGTGAGACGCGCCCTTCCGTACTGCGTGAACGCGCTTGCGTCGGTGGCGTGCCGCGGTTCGAACTGCAGGAGTGGCGCGAGCGATTCGGTCTCGTGGCCGGAATCACGGGGCGGGGAGATGAACCGGGGCTCGGCTTTGATCTCGCCTTTCGTCCCGGTGAGGCCGGGCAGGCTCCCCGCGCGCGCTGGGAGGAACTGCGCACCGCAGAACCGGGTTTTGCTGGATTCATCCGGGGCGGGCAGGTGCACGGGACCCGGGTCGAATGGCATCAGCAGCAGGGAGACGGGTGGACTCCGCTGCAGGAGACCGATGGCCACGCGACCGCGCTCAAGGGTGCGCTGCTCGCGGTCACGGTCGCTGACTGCATCCCGGTCTACCTGGTCGCGCCGAGGTCAGGGGCCATCGCGCTGCTGCACTCGGGATGGCGAGGCACGGCGGGCGGGATCCTGGCGCAGGGCGTGAGCCGCCTGCGAGAGCGAGCGAATGCCACGGCATCCGATATTGTAATGCATTGTGGTGCAGGCATTTGTGGCGAGTGTTATGAAGTAGGTTCTGAAGTCCTGGAAGCCTTCGGGTTGCGGGGCGACGGCAGGGGTCCCTGGAAGCTGGACTTGCGGGAGCGGCTGGTGGAGCAGGGCGAGCAGCTGGGCATCAAGGAGATTACCACCTCGGCATGGTGCACCGCGCATCACCGTCCGTTGTTCCACAGCCATCGCGCCTCCGGTGGATCGGATGGCCGCATGGCGGCATTTCTGGGCTATCCTGCTGGTTGACGGCTGGCGGGCAGCACCTTAGAATTCCGGTGCTGTCCCCGCACGCCTTCCAGGGCTGCGTATTGCCAGTGGCACTTTGCCTGTGATGTGGATGTGGGGGAGTTCCCCCGCATTTTTTTTGCCCGCCATGCCTCTCGACACGCTGCTCGACCAGATACGCGAACTGGTGGACGGTCTCGGCTTCGAGCTGGTCGACCTCCGGCGGACCGGGACGCGTGAACGGCCCATCCTGCAGGTTCGGATCGATCGCGCCGACAGCGCGCCCGGTCACGGTGTGACGGCGGATGATTGTGCCACCGTCAGCCGGGCGCTGGAGCGCTCCCTCGAGTCCGCTGGCAGTGTGGGCCCGCGGTATGTGCTCGAGGTTTCCTCACCCGGGATCGAACGGCCCCTGGTGACGGCGGCCCACTGGCGCAGATTCATTGGCCGGAGGGCACGGGTACGGGCCACCGGATTGGCTGGCCGGACCGAGGTCGAGATCCTGGACGTGCCGGACGACGAGCGGGTGCGGGTTCGCTTCTCCGACGGGGAGCGCGAAGGAGAAATTCGGCTGGCGGATGTGCGTGATGCCGTGCTGGCCGTGGACTGGAAGACGCTGGGCCGATCGAACTGACGCCAGATGGCGCAGGTCGGTGGCCGTGGACAGGTGGAGAGAAAAACCGATGGCGGGATCCGCTGAAATGCTGGCCGCGTTCCGCGAGCTGGCCAATACCAAGCAGCTCGAGCGCTCTGACCTGCTCGATCTCCTGCGCGACGGCATTCACGCCGCGCTGGTGCGCAAGTACGGCCCCAATGTGCGCTTCGAGCTGAACGTGGATGAGATGAACGGGTCGATCGAGATCGTCCGCCTCCGGCAGGTCGTCGCCGAGGTGGAGGATGCGAGCGCCCAGGTATCGGTCGAGGAAGCGCGCTTCATCGACGAGGACTTCCAGGTCGGTGACATGCTGGAGGAGGAAGTCCCGTTCCAGGAATTCGGCCGGCTGGCGGTGCAGGCGGCCAAGCAGCGCATCATCCAGCGGGTGCGTGAAGGCGAGCGCACCCGGATCCGCGACGAGTTTGCCGACAAGGTCGGCGAGTTGCTCTCAGGCGAGATCCAGCAGATCGAGCGCGGGAAGCTGGTCCTGATGCTCAACAAGTTTCGTGAAGCGGAGGCGATCATGCCCTACCGCGAGCAGAACCATCGGGAGCATTTTCATCAGGGCGACACCATCCGCGCGGTACTCAAGCGGCTGGAGGAAACGCCCAAGGGACCTCGGCTGATCCTGAGCCGGGCCGACGCGATGTTCGTCCAGGCGCTGTTCCGGCTGGAAGTCCCCGAGATGCAGCAGGGCATCGTCGAGATCCGGGCACTGGCGCGCGAAGTGGGAAGCCGCACCAAGGTGGCGGTCATTTCCCGCGATGACGCCATTGACCCGGTGGGTGCCTGCGTCGGCCTCAAGGGTTCCCGGGTGCAGGCCGTGGTCAACGAGCTGGGCGGTGAGCGGATCGACATCGTGCCCTGGTCGCCCGACCCTGAGCGATTTGCCAAGCTGGCGCTGGCGCCGGCGCGGGTGGCGCGCGTCTTCTCCGATCCCGACGCCAAGCTGATTCAGGCGGTGGTGGACGAGGACCAGCTGTCGCTGGCGATCGGCCGCAATGGCCAGAACGTCCGGCTGGCCTCGGAGCTGACCGGATGGAAGATTGACCTCTATTCCAGCCGCGAGTGGATGGAACGAGGAGGCGAGGGCGGCCTGTTCGCGCCCCTGCCGCAGGAGGAGGCCGCCGCTGCCCGGGTTCCGCTCAACGAACTCGAGGGCCTGGCCCCGGAGCTGGTGGCATTGCTGGCCAACGCCGGCTATGCCGTGCTGGACGACGTGCTCGATCTCGAGCGTGAGGAACTGCTGCGCATTCCCGGGCTCACGCCCGAGCAGGCAGATGCGCTCAATGCCTTCCTGTCGGAACTGAGCGACGAGGAAGGCGAGGAGTCCCCGGCCAAGGCATGAGCGACCTGCTCGCGCTGCTCGGGCTGGGACGCCGGGCCGGTGCGCTGGCGGTCGGGGTGGACGCAGTACGGCGGGAATTGCAGGCCGGGAAGCTGGCTTGCGTGGTGGTGGCGCGGGACCTGAGCCCGCGCGCGCAGGAAAAGGTGGCCCGGTTGGCAACGGCGCGCAGTGTGCCGCTCATTACCGGGCCCGAGGCCGAGATCATCGGCCTGCGTCTAGGCAAGCCGCCCGTGATGGCGGTGGGCGTCCGTGATCGCGCGCTGGCCAGCGGCATGCTGCAGCCGGCGCGTGGACGCCGATGATGGAGGAGTGAGTGGTCAAGACCCGCGTGCACGATCTCGCCGCCGAATTCGGCGTCGCCCCCGAGCAGCTCATGCAGCTGCTCAAGGACATGGACATTTTCGTCCGCAATCACCTGTCGGCGCTCGAATCCGACCAGGTGTCCGCTGTGCGCGTCCGCTGGGAACGCGAAAAGCGGAAGTCGGGCGAGGCGGCGGCGCCGAAGAAGGGCCGCCGCAAGGCGGCCAAGGTGGCGGAGGCCGCGGCACCGGTCGAAGCCGCCAAGCCGGTTCGCCGGCGCCGTACCGCTGCCGAAGTGGCCGAGGCCGAAGCCCAGGCCCAGGCCGAGCGCGATGCCGCAGAGCCTCCGTCGATCGAGCTCGAGCTGCCTCGTGTCGAAGTGCCCGAGCCCGCGCCGCGGCAAAGCCTCGCCGAGCGTGCAAAGAAGTTGTTCAAGGACCTCCCGCCGCCCGGCGAAGTGGAACCCGCAGCACCTGCCGCCGCCGAGTCCGCAGAGCCAGCGACGCCTGAAGCCCCGGCTGAAGCGGCGGCAGAACCAGCCGCGCCAGTCGCCGCCGAATCGGCGCCTGCAGCCCCGACGTCTGCTGCCCCGCCGGCGCCGGCCGCCAGTGGTGCACCTCCGGCGCGGGCTCCGTTCATCCCGCCGCGAGTGCCGCGGCAGCAGGCGGGCGGCCGGCCCGGTGGCGGACCCCGGCCGGTATTCTCCACCAGCACGCCTGGCTCCGGCTCGCGCGAGCGGCCGCCGGCGGCACGCAGCTTCGGCCCCGACGCCAAGAAGGGCGCGAGCGCCCTGCCTCCCAGAGGCAAGAAGGGCAAGAAGGGACGCCGCGGCCACGTGGACCAGGACGCGGTACAGGAGAGCATCGCCAAGACGCTGCAGGGAATGAAAGGCACGCCCGGCCGCAAGGGCCGGCGCAGCGACGAGCCCAGCTACCGCGATGTCATGGCGGGGCGTGCGGCCGAGGAGCGCGAGAAGGAGAAGACCCGGATCCGGGTCAACGAATTCATTTCGGTGAGCGAACTCGCCGCCGCCATGAAAATCCCGGCCACCCAGATCGTGCAGTTCGCGTTCAAGGAACTGGGACTGATGGTGACCGTGAACCAGCGGCTCGACTTCGACCAGATCGAATTGATTGCCAGCGAATTCGGCTTCGAGGCGGTGAAGGAAGAGGAGTACAGCGCAGAAGCCGCCGAGCCGGAAGTGGCCGACGAGCCGGGCGACCTGACGCCCCGTCCGCCGGTGGTCACCATCATGGGTCACGTGGACCACGGCAAGACCTCGCTGCTCGACCACATCCGCAAGGCCAACATCGTGGCAGGTGAGGCCGGTGGCATCACCCAGCATATCGGCGCCTACCACGTCGAGTTGCCGGGCAGCAAGGCCATCACCTTCCTCGATACCCCGGGTCACCAGGCGTTCACCGCCATGCGCGCACGTGGTGCCCAGGTCACCGACATCGTGGTGCTGGTGGTGGCGGCCGACGACCAGGTCATGCCCCAGACCATCGAGGCCATCTCACACGCGAAGAACGCGGGCGTGCCGATGGTCGTGGCCATCAACAAGATCGACCTGCCCTCGGCCAACGTGCCGAAAGTCAAGCAGGATCTGCTGCAGCACAGCGTGGTGCTCGAGGAATTCGGTGGCAACGTGCTCTCGGCCGAGATCAGCGCCAAGAAGGGCACTGGCATCGATGCGCTGATGGAGCAGGTGCTCCTGCAGGCCGAGATCCAGGACCTCAAGGCCAACGCCGACGCCCGGATGCAGGGCACCGTGCTCGAGGCCACACTCGACCCGGGCAAGGGACCGCTCGCCACGGTGCTGGTGCAGCGCGGCACGCTCACCACGGGTGACAACTTCATCTGCGGCCTCTACAGCGGCCGGGTTCGCGCCATGTTCGACGAGCGCGGCAATACGGTGAAGTCGGCGGGGCCCTCCATTCCGGTGCAGATCCTCGGCTTCGACGGCGTGCCGTCGGCGGGCGACAGTTTCCTCTCGGTGGCCGACGCCAGCGAGGCTCGCGAAATCGCGCAGAAGCGCCAGCGACTGGAGCGCGAGGCGCAGAGCCGGCGCAGCCAGCGGGGCACCAGCCTCGAGGACTTCAGCCGGGCGCTCAAGGAAGGCGCGGTCTCGACCCTGCCCATCATCATCAAGGCGGACCAGGGTGGTCCGGCCGAGGCGCTCGCCGACGCGCTGGCCCAGCTCAGCACGCCCGAGGTGCGGGTGGATGTGGTGCTGCGCGGCGTCGGTGCCATCACCGAGAGCGACGTGCTGCTGGCCCGGGCGTCGGGGGCCATCATTCTTGGCTTCCACGTGCGACCGGACGCCAATGCCCGCGCCGCGGCCGAGCGCGAGCAAGTCGACGTTCGTACCTACCGCGTCATCTACGAGGCGGTAGAAGACGTGCGCAAGGGCCTCGAGGGCCTGCTCAAGCCGGAGGAGAAGGAGACCATCCTGGGCGAGGCCGAGGTGCTCCAGCTCTTCAAGGTCAGCAAGGTGGGCACCATCGCCGGCTGCATGGTGCAGAGCGGCGTGATTACCCGCAACGCCAAGGTGCGCGTCATCCGTGACAGTGTCGCGGTGTACACCGGCCAGATCTCCAGCCTCAAGCGCTTCAAGGACGACGCGCGCGAGGTCCGTGAGGGCCAGGAGTGCGGCATCGGGGTCGAGAATTTCAACGACATCAAGGTGGGCGACCGGATCGAGGCGTTCCTGCTCGAATCGGTGAAGCGCACGCTGGAGTCGGCGGGGGCCGCCGGAGCGGCCTGAGATGCTGGTGGGAATGACGGCGTGGGAGCTGGAGTTGCACGGCTGCCACTCGCTCAAGGAAAAGCGCAGCATCATCACTCCGGTGCTGGCGCGGTTGCGGCAGAAGCTCAACGTGTCGGTGGCTGAAACGGGCCACCAGGATGCGTGGCAGCGGGCTGAACTCGCCTGCGCGGCCGTGGGCAGCGACCGGCGGGTAATCGAGGAAACTCTGCGCGCGGCGGACCGTCTGGTGGACGAGTCCGATGGGATGCGCATCATGGATACGATGACGGTGTACCGATGAAGGGATCATCCCGGCGGCCGGAGCAGGTCGCCGAAACCATCCGGCAGGTGGTGGCCGACGCGCTGGCCCGGGGCGAAGTCCGGGATCCGCGCGTCGGCCTTGTCACGGTCACGAGGGTGGACGTGTCGGGCGACCTCTCACACGCACGGGTATACATCAGCCCGCAGGGCGAAGAGGACGAACGCGAGCGCGCCATGGAGGGCCTCCAGAGCGCCGCGGGCTTCCTGCGCGGCCTGGTAGCGAAGGTCCTGACCACGCGGACCGTTCCCGAGTTGCACATCGAGCTCGACAAGGGAATGCAGCACGCGGCCCGGATCAACCAGCTGCTGGCCGATCTCAAGGGCGAGGCTGACGGCTGACGGGCGCCGTGCTGGTGGACAAGGCACCCGGCCCGACGTCGCACGACGTGGTCGCGCTGGTGCGCCGGGCCCTGGGCGAGAAGCGGGCGGGCCACACCGGCACGCTGGACCCGTTCGCCACCGGCCTGCTGGTGGTGCTGCTGGGAC
>JAICQR010000019.1 GCA_025937755.1 Gemmatimonadales bacterium
AGTGGGAAGTGGGAAGTGGGAGGTGGGAAAAAGAAAGGGGCCCCCAGATGATGGGAGCCCTGTTCGCTTATCCGCTGCTACTTCCCACTCCCCACTTCCCACTTCCCACTGTTACAACTGCTTCCGCCTACGGAACAGACCTGCCCCGCCCATTCCTGCCAGGCCGGTGGCGAGCAGCGCCATGGTGATCGGCTCCGGGACGACCGTGGTCGGGCCGCAGCCCTCCAGGTATACGCCACCCGACGGGCCGCTGGCGTTGTTGTTCGCGTCGATGAAGGTCTTGGACGACGTACAGTTGGCCGGGCCATCACGGAAATGGAGGCCCAGTGCCAGCGCGCCGATATTGTCGTCGAACGCGGCGTCGAAGGTAAACGTGAACACGCCGGTCTCGCCCAGTCCCAGCGCGCTCGGCGTATTGTCGGCGGTGAAGCCGTAGTACGTCAGCCCCAGGTCACCTGCACCGCTGAGCTCGTTCTGTATTCCGAATGCGCCGTAGCCGGTCGCGCCGGTGCCGGCGGTGGGAACTGCGCCACCAACGCCGATGCTGCCCAGCGGGAATGCGCCGTCATTGGTGACAGTGAGCGTCAGCACGTTGGTGGTTGGCTCGTACTCGGTGGTGAATGTGGCACACGTATAGAAACTGAGCCCGCCGCAAACCTGTGTATTGGTCCACGGTCCGAACGCATGTGCGCTCGCGGCGCTGCCGACGGCCAGCGCCGTCGTCAGGCCAAGGGCTCTCATCCAGGTGGAATGGATCATACCTGCCTCGCGAACTCCGGCCCCAGGGGGTGACCGCACTGCTGAGTGGCGCGGGGGCCGCTACGCACCAGAGAACAGTGTAACAGACAAGATGGGGGCTTGGTGTGAGGAACGCCACATCTTGCGCGTCACGACCCAGTCACGTTGCAAAATGAAAGCGCCCCGGAGACCGGGGCGCTTCAATACTGCACCTGTGCTGCGCTTGCCGACTACGCCTGCTTGCGACGACGAATCACCCCAGCGCCGCCCATCCCGGCCAGGCCGGTCGCGAGCAGCGTCATGGTGATCGGCTCCGGCACGACCGTGGTCGGGTCGCAGGTCGGATCAACCGTGTCGATCTCGGCGTCGGTGCCGTCGATGAACAGCTTGGTGGAGCAGCCGTTCGGGCCACCCTGCGAGTGGAGCGCGAACTCCAGGCTCGCCAGATCTGCCGTGGCAAACGTCAGCGAGAACTGGTAGGTGTTGCCGTCGTTGCTGATGCCATCGGTGATGCCGTTGGTCTCGAAGCCCGAGTACTTCGGGTTGGCCCCGTCCGGGTCGCCGCCCAGCGAGTTGACTTCGTCGGTGAACGCCCAGCCGGTGAGGCCGGCGTCGATCGAGTTGGCGGTGGCCGTGATGTCACGAATGCCGAACGCGGTGAACGTGTCACCATTGGTCGACGTGTTGGCAATGAAGATGGTCAGCGTGCTGGTGCCATCGAGATTGTCAACGTACTGGGTGGTCAGCGTGGCGCACGTCTGGAACATCGTGCCGCCGCAGACCTCGTTGTTAGTGAAGGGGCCAAACGCCATGGCATTGCCGGCCGTAACGGCCAGTAGCGCGGCGGCGGCACCAACTCCGCGGATGATGTGCTTCATCTCTGTCCTGCTCCTCGGTTCAGGGGAATGGAACCACACTACAGCTACCTGCTCCTGCGAATGTGCCGCAGCCCAACAAATCCCAGCCAGCCGAACGCGACCGGGTACAGCACGGCCTGAACAACGGTCTTCAACACCGACTTCTTGAGCCCCAGCCTGGCCAGCGGCTCCTGAACCGTCCGGAACGCCAGCGGCAGGTTGAGGGCCCAGATCAGCGTGACACCCAGGATCACGATGGCGGCGACGATCGCCACGATAGACCAGATCCGGAGCCCCATGGTCCAGCCCCGCGCTGCTGCCGCGCCAGCCAGCAACGCCAGCCCGAGCATCGGTACGGGCAGAGCGTTCAGCAGTGAGCCGATGGTGCCGAACTCCCAGTCGGGGCTGCCGAAATGGAGCGGATACGCCGCAATGGCCAAGTCGAGCAGTCCCGATATGAACAGCACCGCACCTACGAATCCCAGCAACCGCCACCCGAAATCGGGCGCTGCGGGAAGCCAGGTCCTCTTGCCAGCCTGTTCGTCCCGCACCAGAATGCGCGGCGCATCCATGGGCCCTCGATATGGCAATACGGTGAGTAGACAGATGCAGGTGTCGGGCCGAAAATTGCGCGCCAGCACCGTGGGGACTATCTAGTTCCAGGACAACAATTTACTTGACACCCCGGGACTTCTCAACCGGGCCCTTCGCAGTCACAACCACGCAGCAGTTGTGGCGCCAAGTCCGCACCACGGAAGAACATGCGCCTTCGCGCCGGTCCGCCAGCATTGCTCCTTCTTGCACTCGGGGCCATCCTCTGGCTCACCCTCGAGCCGCTTCCGGCACAGGCCGAGGCGACTCAGCTCAGCCCCTGGAACTGCCTGTTCTGCGGGACTCAGGGTAGCGCCGACTTCCTGCTCAACATCGCTCTCTTCGTGCCACTGGGCGCCGCCGTGGTGTGGCTCGGTGCCGGACGGTCGAAAGCGCTCGCGCTCGGCACCGCGCTGTCGCTGGCTATCGAGTTGGCACAGGCCACTTTAGTGGCCGGCCGGGACCCTGCGTTTGGGGATGTCGTAGCCAATGGCTTGGGGGCGCTGGCGGGCGCTTCCTTGTTGCTGGCCCTTCCGGGTCTGTGGTACCCGTCCATCACTCGCGCGCGACGCCTGGCGACCGCTGCGGGCCTGGGTTGGCTCCTCCTGACCATCGTCACCGGCTGGCTGGTGCTGCCCGTCCCGATCCCCAGCCAACCCATTGTGCTGGTGGCCCCCGACCGCCCACTGGTCGAGGCGTTCGCCGGCCGAGTGCTGGGCGTCGCCGTCGATTCGCAACCCCTCCGCCTCAACGCCAGGGTCGTGACCGGCGCGCTCACCGAGCGTGTGGCACCGCTGGTCGAGCTGGCATATCCCGACTCCACGGTCTGGGCCCGGCTGGCCCAACTGGGGCAGAAGGGCACCTTCGCGGTGCGGCTCAACAGCACGCGGTTCCGGCTCATGACGCCGGAAGTGAGGGTGCATCGCGCCATCCCCATGACAGGATCGATTCCAGCAGACTTCAGCGGGATGCTGGAGAATGCGGTGCTCACTGTGGAAGTGACCGTCGCGGACTCGACCCATGTACATCAGCGGGCGCTCACGCCCGGCCTGGGCTGGGCCCTGCTGCTCCCCTTCAACTACCCGCTCGATCACATGGGGTTGTGGCCGTCGGCCATCTGGCTGGCGCTGACGCTCCTGCCCTTCGCCTTCTGGCTGGGCCGCGCCCGGCTATCCACCGCCTGGCACGTCGGGCTCGGCGTGGCGGTGCTGGCGCTCGGCATCAACCTCAGTACGTGGCTGTTCGGGCTGCAGAGTGACGGGATTCCTGCGTGGATCTGCTGCGGTACGGCGTTTCTGGTTGGCCGGGCGCTCGGGCTAGCTGGGCTTCACCACGAAGGCACGAAGGACGCGAAGGCACCGTATTAACCACAGAGCACACCGAGAACACGGAGAAAAGCCACGGAGAAAAACAACTCACAAATACAAGAACTCGATCCCTCCGTGTATCTCCGTGCGCTCCGTGTTTAATGCGATTTCTTCGCTTCCTTCGCGTCTTCGTGCTGACTAGCCCAGCTCATCATGCCTCCAAAGCCAGCTCCGAGCCGCCGCCGAGGGCGCGCAGTGCGTCCTCACCGTAGAACAGCCGGATGTACTTGGCCTGGATCGGCGTGAGCCGGCGGACCGCCCAGGCCAGGTGCACGAAGTGGGGTTCCATCGGCGGGTGCAGCGGGAACATCCCGCACTCCGATGGCAGACGGTTGCCCTTGCGGGTGTTGCAGCTGCTGCAGGCAGTAACCACGTTGGCCCAGTCGTTCCCGCCGCCTCGCGACAACGGTACCATGTGGTCGCGGGTGAGACACTCGCGGTGCCGCAGGTCGTGCGCAGTGCGGTGGCAGTACTGGCAGCGGTAGTCGTCGCGGGCGAAGAGGAACGTGTTGGTGACCTGGCGACGGAACCGGCGGGGTACGTGGACGAACTTGACGAGGCGGATGATGGCGGGTCTCGGATATACCGAGCGCGCACTTCGCACGAGGTCGCCGTGGAGCGACTCGACGATCTCTGCCTTCCCTTCGATGACCAGCCGTAGCGCCCGACGCATGGGCACCATGGTCAGCGGTTCGAAGGAGGCATTGAGCGCGAGACAGCGCACAATTCTTCTCCGGTCCAGGGTCACGTGTGCTTACCGCGGTCCCTGTACGCTAACAAGACAGCGACCATGCCAGCAAGCGTGGTTCAGGGGCTGGAATCGGCCCCCGCCGAATCGGTCTGCTGCAAAGGCTGGGCCCCCGGAGCTCCCTGGGGGAACATCCCGCCGCCAATGCCGAAGGGATTGAGGATCCCCTGCGTATGCACCGGGCAGTACTGGGTCGGCTCGGTGCCGGGAATGAATGACTCGATCAGGTGCACGTCGGTGGGGCAGAACGCCGTAGCCAGGAAACCAGTCGTGTTGTCCACTTCGGCGGCCGCGAGGTCGGCCGGCCTGCGCCACGCGGCCGGAGCATCCCGCCGTGCGTAGATTTCATTCATCAGCGTGGTCCACGCCGGCGCGGCCAGCCGCCCACCCTGCGCGTTATTCATGATGCGAGTGGGCTGGTCGAAGCCCATCCAGACCCCCGTCACCATGTCGGGAGTGAAACCGACGAACCAGACGTCATTGTAGTCGTTGGTGGTGCCGGTCTTGCCGCCGGCGGGGAACCGGATCTTCGAGCCGACCGAGCCCGCCGCCGTTCCCCGCCGCACCACATCGCGCAGCACGTCGACCATCAGCCAGGCCTGCTCCCGGCTCATCACCGGCTCCAGCCGGGGACGCGGCTGCCACACGATCGTCCCCTCGCGGTCTTCTACCCGCTCGATGAAATACGGCACCGCACGGTCGCCCATGTTGGAAAAGGCGGTGTAGGCCGCGACCATCTCCAGCGGCACCACGTCGGCGGAACCGATGCTGATCGCCGGTACCGGCAGGATCCGGGCGGTGATGCCATAGCGCCGCGCCTCGCTGACCACGTTCTCGAGCCCCAACTCCATGCCCAGCTTGACCGCCGGAATGTTGCGCGACTGGTAGAGGTGGTATCGCAGCGTGTGGGGACCGCTGAACTCAAGATCGTAGTTCTGCGGCGTCCACAGGTCCTGGCCCGGTACCTGGAGGCTGAACGGCTCGTCCACTACCACGTGCGAGAGCGGAATCCCGGCCCGCAGCGCGGCTGAATAGACGAACGGCTTGAAGGTCGACCCCGGCTGGCGCTGGGCCTGGGTGGCGCGGTTCCACTTGCTGTCACCGAAGTCACGGCCGCCCACCAGCGCCCGCACTGCCCCGGTGCCCGCCTCCACCGTCACCATCATCCCCTGCAGGTAGGGCGAGTTGGGAGCGTTGTCGTCGCCGCCTTCGGCTCCCTGGCCCTGCTCCTCGAGGTACTCGGCGTACGTGGTATGGCGGAAGCCCGGCATCGCCTCCACCGCCCGGAGCTGCTCCTCCAGGGCCCGCTCGGCAGCGAGCTGGACGTCGAGGTCGAGCGTGGTGTAGACCCGGTATCCCTCGCGATACAGGTCCGCACCGAAGCGGGCCTGGAGGATCTGCCGGACGTGCTCCACGAAGTACTGCGCGTCACCCGAGAAGTCCGACTGGGTAGAGAGCGTCAGCGGGTAGGCCTTCCACCGCTCCGCCTCTTCAGCGGTGATGCGGCCGTTGTCCTCCATCAGGCTGATGACGAGATTGCGCCGCTGGATGCTGTTGCTGGGGTGACGCCGCGGGTTGTAGCGCTCCGGAGCCTTGGGAATGGCGGCGAGCGTGGCCGCTTCCGCCACATTCAGCTCGCGCACCGACTTGCCGAAGTAGCGCTGGGAGGCCGCCTCCACCCCGTACGCGCGGTTGCCCAGGTTGATCTGGTTGAGATACAGCTCGAGAATCTTGTCCTTCGGATACAGCCGCTCGATCTCCATTGCCACCTTCGCCTCGCGGATCTTGCGGCTCAGCGAGATGTCGCGCCGGTCGATGGCATCGGAGAAGATGTTGCCGGCCAGCTGCATGGTGATGGTGGACGCGCCGCCGGCGATTTCGCGCTCCACGATCATGTCCTTGATCGCGCCGAAGACCCGGATCCAGTCCACCCCGCCATGCGAATAGAACCGCTTGTCCTCGGTGCTGATGAACGCCGCGAGCACTGCGGGCGAGATTTCGGAGATCGGCACCACCGTGCGGCGCTCGAGTCCCAGGTCGCTGATGAGCCGGCCGTCGGCGGCATAGACCTTGGCAGCCTGCACCGGGTCATAGCTGTCGAGGTGCTCCACCGACGGGCAGGCGTCGCCCATGCATACCGTCAGCCAGGCGGCGAGTATCACCGCAATACCGAGCACGAAGAGCCCGCCAATCCCCAGCGCGAGGGCGCGCCTCACCCCAGGCGTGAACCATCGCCGTCGCGGGTGGCGTGCTGAGGAGGGCGAACCGGGAGCGGAGTCGACCGGAGGGACCATGGGTGGAAGCTAGCGGGCCGCTTGCCGCGTCACCAGCGCGCCCCTACTCTTGGCTTTCATGTCCGGTTTCTTCGAGCAACTCTCCCGCCGCGGCCTGGTGCAGGACGCCACTCCCGGTGCAGCCGAGCGCCTCAACGCGGGCCCGGTCACGGCCTATGTCGGCTTCGACCCCACCGCTTCCGCGTTGCATGTCGGCAACCTGGTGCCGGTCATGTGCCTGGCCTGGCTGCAGCGCAGCGGCGGCACGCCCATCGCGCTGGTCGGCGGGGGTACCGGCCTCGTGGGCGACCCCAGTGGCAAGCGCGCCGAGCGACCGATGCTCGCGGTCGAAGACGTCGCTGCCAATGCCGAGGCGCTGGCTACCCAGCTGGGCCGGTTTCTCAGCTTCGAGGGGTCCAACGCCGCGCGCATGGTCAACAACGCCGACTGGCTGGCTCGGCTGCCGCTGATGGAGTTCCTGCGCGAGACCGGCAAGCATTTCACCGTCAACTACATGCTGCAGAAGGAATCGGTGAAGAGCCGGATGGAGACGGGGATCTCCTTCACCGAGTTCAGCTACATGCTGGTGCAGGCTTACGACTACTGGCACCTCTTCACCACCGCCGGGGTCGAGCTGCAGATGGGCGGGAGCGACCAGTGGGGCAACATCACTGCCGGCGTCGAACTGATCGCGCGCAAGGAGCAGAAGCAGGCGCACGCCGTGGTCGCGCCCTTGCTGGTCACCGCATCGGGCCACAAGTTCGGAAAGAGCGAAGCGGGCAACGTCTGGCTGGACCCTGCCCGCACCAGCCCATACCAGTTCTATCAGTTCTGGCTCAACGCCGAGGATCAGGACGCCGAGCGGTGGCTCCGGATCTTCACGTTCCTCCCAGAGGAGCAGATCGCGGTCGCTCTCGCCGAGCATGCCAACGACCCGGGCCGCCGCGCTGC
Organism: Gemmatimonadales bacterium; assembly: GCA_025937755.1. Taxonomy (GTDB): domain Bacteria; phylum Gemmatimonadota; class Gemmatimonadetes; order Gemmatimonadales; family GWC2-71-9; genus CAMLHP01. The sequence goes on from JAICQR010000019.1 coordinate 7,526, forward strand.
CCAGCGGACGCTCGCCTGGGAAGTGACCGCGTTGGTGCATGGCGAGGACGAGGCCGATCGCGCAGCCCGGACCAGCCTCGCCGTCTTCGGCGGCGCCGACATCGAGACAGACTATGCCGAGCTGGCCGGCACCATGCCCAACGCCCGGCTGTCGCGTGAGGAGCTTCAGGCGGAGCCAGCGCTGGTGGATGTGCTGGTCCACGCCGGACTCGCGTCGTCCAAGAGTGAGGCGCGCCGCGGTCTGCAGGGCCGGGGCTTCTCGGTCAACGACCAGCAGGAGGGCGACGTCGCTCGCCGGCTGTCGGTCGCCGACCTGAGGCAGGAGCGCTTCGTGCTGCTGCGCAAGGGGAAGAAGAATTACGTGATGCTCGTGATTGACGGCTAGTCGGCTCAGCGGCTAGTCGGCTCGGCGGCTCGGCGGCTCGGCAGCTGGCCGACCAGTCATCCCATCACCGTCTGGCGGTTACCCCATGCCCGGACGCCGGTTGTTGGTACCCATGGCCGTCGCAGCCTTCGCGGCGAACGCGCCGAGCGCGGTCGCACAGGGCCCCGCAGTCGACCGTGCCGCGGCCTACGCCGCACTCCTCCACACTCACTATCAGGTCGGCAGCGAGCCGGGTAATCCCGAGGCCCGCTTCGAGCGCGCGATGGCTCGGCTGGAGCTGCACAAGCAGGGAGCTTTCTCAAGGCCCGGCGTGGGCGGCATGATCTCGGGCGAAGCCTACTACGCCGGGTTCGTCCGGGACCTCGAGGGCGTCTTCGCGCTCGACAGCATGTACCAGCCGGCGCTGGATTTCCTTCCCGAGTTTCTCGCTCGCCAGGGCGACAGGGAACAATCGCCCATCCTGCTCGCCGCACTGGCGCGCTACGCCCGCACATCTTTGGCGCCACCCATCACCCATCTGGTGCTGGGCCGCGGGTACCGCACCGCCGGCAGTTACGACAGCGCCTTCTCCGCCTTCATGCGTTATGAGGATGCAGGCGGAGATCCGGGGGTGGCCCGGCTCGAAGCCGCCCGCACCCTCGCCGGCCTCGGCCGGCTGGAGGGCGCCGCCGAGTTGCACCTCGATGGTGCCGCGCAGCCGGGCGACCCCACCCGTCTCTTCTACCGTAATGACCTCAAGTGGGTCGCCAGTGACGAAGAGCTGGCGCCGTACGATTCGGTGCCGGCCGAGCGGCGTGCCGACTGGATCAGGCGGTTCTTCCAGCTGCGCGATGCCGAAGCGATCCGGCTTCCCGGCGAGCGGCTGCGGGAGCACCTCCGGCGATGGGACTATGTGCATCGCCATTTCCGGGTGCCCAATCCGGGACTCTACTCGCAATATGTCCGGATCTACGGCGCCCCGATCGCGCCTTGCAGCCGCTCGATTCCCGACGACATCAACCAGCAGACGATCGCATTTGACCCATCCCGCCGCCATGACGCCCGGGAATCGGAGGCGGTGCTGGATCATCGCGCAGTGATCTACATGCGTCATGGACGTCCATCAGCCGTCCTTGTTGTCGATCAGCTCGGCCTCGACACCCTTGGCGCGCTCGTGCTCCAGCCAGCAACCGGGTCCGATTCCACCGCCGTCGACGCCCAGGCGGCATCTGACGCCATGTACGCGACCTGGGTCTACTGGTTCGAGGGACGGCCCCGGGTTTTCACGTTTGCGCCGAGCATTCGCACGCCGTTTCACCTCAGCCGCCATGGCGGCCGCGTGCTGAAGACCACGCCACCCGGCTCGCCCGATGTGCTCATGGCACTTGCATCGCTCGATCCCGTGTTCGCACGGGCGGCGCGGATGAGTGCCTCGCAGGCGAATCAGCCATGGCAACCAGCAGTGCCGCCATCCTGCAGCCCCACCTATTCCCGACTCGCGATCCAGGTGGAGCAGGACGCGGTTGAAGGCGCACATAGTGACAGCTACTCGCTGACTTTCGCGGCCTCGCTGGAGGCAGTACTCCAGGCCGGAGCGGTCGGCGATCCCGCCAGGAGCACAGGCCGGCTCCTGCTGGTGTTCGCGGTGCCGACCTCGCGGCTCACGGCCCGGCAGGCTGATGGCGGCAAGCGCTACGACCTCAGGCTTCGGCTGACGGCAGTCAGTGATGCGGGTGAGGTCGTGCTGGCGCTCGATACCCTGCGTACCCTGGTGGCACCGGTAGCGCCGTTCGATGGCCAGTTCGTCACCTGGCTGATGGAACTTCCCATGCCGGCCGGCACGTACGACGTCCGCGCGGCGTTGATGACGCCAGATGCGGCTGCCGGCGGGTTCCGCGAATGGAAGGGCGTCACGTTCGGCGCCACCGCCAGCGCGCCCGGCCTGAGCGACTTGATTCTCGCCCGCGAGTCCAACGGACTCACCTGGCAGAACGGCGGCGACCGGGTGGAGCTCAACCCGCTGGATGCCTATGAGGAGGGCGGCGATGCGCTGGTGTACTACGAGGCGTACAACCTGATACCAGGCCGCCGCTACCAGACCACGCTCACCCTCGCGGCCAGCGACGACGAGGACGATGACGGCGTGACGCTGACGTTCACGGAGACAACGGTGTCCACAGCGCAGCACTTCCGGCGTGGCATCGGCCTGGAGCAACTGGACGATGGTCCGCATCGGCTGACGGTGACGCTGACCGACCTGGAATCCGGAGTGGAGACGAAGCGCGTGAGGGCGCTGCGGATCATTGACCGGTAGATCCGTCTATCCGTCTATCCGTCTCCACTTTGATCGCCGCCGTCGGACAGTCACTCACATAGGGCGCCGGCACCGGCCCCCACTCGTGCGACGCCTGGATCACCACCGCCTTGTCGCCTTCCATGCGGAAGACCGCCGGGGCGCGGGTGGCGCAGAGCCGGCAGCCGATGCAGAGCTCCGGGTCCACCCGCACTTTGACGTTGCGGCGGGGGTGCAGCCCGCCACCCAGCTGGTCCAGTGGTGTCGTGAGCGAGTCCAGCGCCTCGAGTGTGGCCCGGTGGCCCTCCGCCACAAGTGACGCCGTCCGGTTGAACGCGAACATCGGCACGCCCGAGACCTTGGGCTCGACCAGCAGCAGCGGCGGCCCGTGCCATCCCCGAAGATTGCCCTCGATCTGCGACTGCATCACGATCTCGAGGCCGCGCGCGTAGGTCGCGGCGAAGCCTGTGGTCTCCGCCGCGGTCCGGACTGTTCCCATGGCGGTGAGATTCACGGCAATGACCGGATCGGGGCTGAGCACACCGGCCAGGCGCACGGCCAGGTTCTCGATCACCGCGCCGTCCACATAGGTCCTGTCGCCGATCGTCATGGGCGGGAACATCCCCGGCAGCGCGCATGAGGCATAGACCGCATCCCGCACCCGGGCATCGCGACGCCCGACCATCCCCCAGAACACCTGCCGCCCCGCGTGCAGGTCCACCGTGTTCACCAGCAGGGGGCGCCAGAGGTCATCGAAGCGAACCTCGCCGATGAGGCTGGCAATCAGTTGATCGAGCGGCTCGCGCCGGTAGATCGCCGGGCTGTTCATCCGCCTGAGCGCCATGTCCACATGCGCCACCTGGAACACGTGCTTCCGGCGAACCATCCGCGCACGCGCTTCCATCTCGCGAATCGGCATCCCGCTGGCCCACGCTCCCGCGATAAGCGCACCCATGCTGGTGCCGATGGTGAGCGCCGCCGACACACCGCGTTCCTCCAGCGCGCGAAAGACTCCGATATGGGCCAGGCCCTTGAGCCCGCCACCGCCGAGAACCAGCGTGACGCGCAGCCCGCTTGTGGTATGTGAGGACATGCGGGTAAGCTAATCCGGAATGGCCTCCCCGCTCGCTTCCCGGCTCGCCCGCGATCGCTTCTTTCAGCTCGGTCTCGCACTCGTGGCCGTGGTCGTGCTGGCGGCGCTGCTCGCGCCCTGGCTGGCCCCGCACGACCCCTACACCGGCGACCTCGCCAACGCCTATCTGGCGAGCCCGGATGGCACCTACCTGCTGGGCACCGATACCCAGGGGCGCGACGTACTGAGCCGGGTCCTCTACGGCGCGCGCATCTCGGTTGCGGTCGGCCTCATCAGCCAGACCGTCGCGGTGCTGCTGGGCGTCACACTTGGACTGGTCGCGGGTTACTACGGGCGCTGGGTGGACACCCTGGTGATGCGGCTGGCCGATATCACCCTCGCCTTCCCCACCCTGCTGCTGCTGATCGCAGTCGCGGCCGCCGTGAAGCCGTCGCTGCCGGTGATCTTTCTCGTCATCGGCGCGGTAGGCTGGGCCGCGATGGCGCGCATCGTCCGCAGCCAGGTGCTGGCACTCAAGCACACCGAGTTCGTGACTGCCGCCGAGGCACTGGGCGCGCGTGGCACCAGGATCCTCGCACGCCACCTGCTGCCCAACGTCCGGGCCCAGGTGATCATCGCCGCCACGCTTGGCATCGGCAGCGCCATCATGGCCGAGGCGGCACTCTCGTTTGTCGGGCTCGGTGCCCAGCCGCCGACCCCCAGCTGGGGCGCCATGGTCGCCGACGGACGCGACCTCCTCCGCACCGCCCCGTGGGTGTCATTTGCACCCGGCATCGCCATCGGCCTCGCGGTATTGGGGTTCAACGTGGTGGGCGAGGTGCTGCGTGAGGTGTACGATCCACGGCTTAAGGAAAGAGACTGAGGGGAGTGTGGAAGTGTGAGAGTGTGCGAGTGTAGGAGTATGTTACACTCCCATACTCGCACACTCCCACACTTCTACACTCCGGCAATGGACCTTCCTTCTCTACGCCGCCAGGAGTTCCCCGGCCTCGCGTCCCGCATCTACCTCAACAGCGCCAGCGTGGGACCGCTGCCGCTTCGCTCATTGCGCGAACTCGAGCGCTGGAACGATCGCCGGGGCCGGCCCTGGGAAATTTCCGACGCCGAGCAGTTCGAGACCATGGCCACGGCGCGGGAGCGCTCTGCCGCATTGATCGGCGCCTCGCCCGACGAGATGGCGGTCACCACCAACACCTCCTTCGGGTTGAGTCTCGCAGCTGCCGGCTTGCCGTTCGAGCGGGGCGACGTGGTGCTCTTCTCGGCGAGAGAGTTTCCCGCCAACGCCTATCCCTGGCTCGCGCTCAAGGAGCGGGGTGTACTGGCAGAGGTGGCGCCGGCCACGCCCGAAGGCTGGCCCGACGAGGACTACCTGGTCGAGCGGCTGCAGGATCCCCGGGTCAAGCTGCTGGCGGTATCACTGGTGCAGTTCAGCAATGGCTATGCGGTGGATCTGGCTCGGCTCTCCGCCGCAACCCGCGCCAGCGGGACGCTGCTGGTGGTAGACGCGATCCAGGGGCTGGGCGCAATGCCGGTGGATGTCGGCGCCACGCCGGTGGATGTACTGTCATGCGGCGGCCAGAAATGGCTCATGTCTCCGTGGGGGAGTGGTTTCACGTACGTGCGCCGCGAGATCCAGCAACGGCTTCGCCCGGCGATGATCGGGTGGCTGGCGTATGAAGGCACCGAGGACTTCACCCGGCTCACCCGCTACGCTGACCAGCTCCATCCCGATGCCCGCAAGTACGAGCTGGGCACGCTGCCATACCAGGACATAGCGGCGATGAATGTCTCGCTCGAGCTGGTGGCGCAGATTAGCCTGCCCGCAATCACGGCCCAGATCGCGAAGTGCCAGGTGCCGTTGCTGGACTGGGCCGCGCGAAAGAACGTGCGCGTGACGTCGCCCGTGGGACCGAGATCTTCGGCCATAGTCTGCATTGCACCGCCCGACGCGGAAGCCATGTACCGGAAGCTGGCCGATGCCGGTGTCACCTGCTCGCTGCGCGAAGGCAGCCTCCGCTTCGCACCACACTGGTTCAATACCGTAGAAGAGGTAGAAGAGGTAGTAGAGATATTGGGATAGCCACTTCCCACTCCCCACTCCCCACTTCCCACTCACTCCATGCCCTCTTTCGAAGACGCACTCAAGGCTGGTTACGGCTTCCCCGACGACTCGCTGGTACTGGGCGCCGCGCTCGAGGGCGACGTGCTCCACCCCGAGCCGCTGGTGCGCTTTCCACTGGCGATGCTCAATCGCCACGGCCTTGTGGCCGGGGCCACCGGGACCGGCAAGACCCGCACGCTCCAGCTGATGGCAGAGCAGCTGTCCGTGAAGGGCGTTCCGGTCTTCGTGGCCGACATCAAGGGCGATCTCCAGGGCATGGCGGTCCCGGGCGCGAGCAGTGACAAGCTCGAGGCGCGCGCCGAGTCGATGGCGTATTCCTGGACCCCGGGCGGGTCACCGGTGGAGTTCGTGAGCCTCTCAGGTTCGCTCGGTGCGCAGCTCCGAGCCACGGTGAGCGGGTTCGGCCCGCTCCTGCTGGCTCGGGTGCTGGACCTGAACGACACCCAGACGGGCGTGCTGACCATGGTGTTCAAGTACTGCGACGACCGCGGCCTGCTGCTGCTGGACTTCGCCGATCTCCGCAGCGTCCTGCAGTTCCTGGCGTCGGACGAGGCGAAGGGCGAACTCAAGGAGTATGGCGCGATGTCGCGCCAGACGGTGGGCGTGCTGCTGCGCAAGATGATCGAGCTCGAGGCCCAGGGGGCCGAGAAGTTCTTCGGCGAGCCCGCCTTCGACATCAACGACCTGCTGGTCACCACGAAAGACGGCAAGGGCGTCATCACCTGCCTCGAGCTGGCCGACGTGCGCGACAAGCCGGCGCTGTTCTCGACCTTCATGATGTGGATGCTGGCAGAACTGTACCACAACCTGCCCGAGGAGGGAGACCTCGCGAAGCCCAAGCTGGTGTTCTTCTTCGACGAAGCGCACCTGCTCTTCGACCAGGCACCCAAGGCATTGCGAGACCAGATTGAGCAGGTGATCCGGCTGATTCGCTCGAAGGGCGTCGGCGTGTTCTTCGTCACCCAGACGCCGAAGGATGTGCCCGGCGATGTGCTGGCCCAGCTGGCCAATCGGGTCCAGCATGCGCTCCGGGCGCACACGCCGGATGACGAGGCCGCGCTCCGCGCCACTGCGCGTACCTACCCGAAGACGGCGTTCTACGATCTGGAAGAGACGTTGACGATGCTGGGTGTGGGCGAGGCGGTGGTGAGCGGGCTGGATCCCAAGGGGAGGCCGGCACCGGTTGTCGCCTGTCGGCTGGTGCCGCCGATCGGCCGGATGGACACCCTCACACCCGATGAGTTCAAGGCGGAGCTGTCCCAGTCGGACCTGATGCGGGAGTACGCGACATCGCTGAACCGTGAGAGCGCCCACGAGGTGCTGGCCAGGCGGGCGGAAGCGGTGGAAGCGAGAGAAGACGAAGCAGAGGAGGTCCCGAAGAAGCGCTCTTCACGCCGGCAGAGCACCGCGGAAACCGTCACCAAGCGGGTGCTGGGCGCATTCGGCACCCAGGTGGGCCGCGCCATCGCGCGCGGAGTACTGGGTACCTTCGGGTTGAGCACCACCGGCAGGCGAACGAAACGGACAAGAAGCTGGCTCTGACGGTAAGGCGGTAAGGCGGTAAGTCTGGAGGAATCTATCTTACCGTCCTGCCGTCCTACCGCCCTACCGCCCTACCGCCGATCCCCCTCAACTCCCCCACCGCGCGGTCCCAGTTGAAGTACTGCTCTACCGCGGCTCGGCCGGCCGCTCCCAGCTGCCTGGCCCGCGCTGGATCATCCACCAGCGCGGCGATCGCCTCCACCAGCGGCCCCACCCGCTCCGGATCCACCAGCAGCCCGGTCTCGCCGTCGCGCACCATTTCCGGAATACCGCCACTCCGCCCCGCGATCACCGGCAAACCGCTGGCTGCTGCTTCGGCGATCGCGATCCCGAATCCTTCCACCCGTCTGCCTTCGCGGCGGGAAACACCGAGGTAGATGTCGGCCGCGGTGTAGAGGCCAGGCAGCTCGGCGTCGGGGATGTCGGGCGCGAATGTCACCCGGTCGCCGACGCCGTGCGCATCGGCCAGCCGGCGCAGCGCCTCGGTATGGGCGCCGGCGCCGGCCACGGCATAGCGCAGCATCGGGTAGCGCTGCTTCAGCGCGGCGAGCGCGCGGAGCACCGTGTCCACTCCCTTGTGCGGTGCGCTGCCACCCACCGTCAGGAGCCAGGTACCGTCGGTCATTCCCAGTCGCCGGCGCAGCGCCTCGTTGTCGGCGCCGGGATGGAACGTCGCGGGGTCGGCGCCGAGTGGCACCACCTGCACCTGCACCCCGGACGTATTCACCTCCAGCTCGCCCATGAGCCCCAGGCACTGGTCGCGGGTCCATTCGCTCACCGCCACGAGTGCTGCCGCCGACTGAAACAGCCCCTGCACCGCTCGGCGCTGTCCTGGCAGTCGCTGCATCTGGTGCCGCAGCGCCAGCAGGTCGGCGCCGTACACCAGCAAGCCATACGGCGTTCCCAGTCGCTCTCGCACCCACCGCGCCACGTAACCGGTGGGCTTGAGGTTGCCGGCCCACACGAAGCCCACCTTCTCCGAGCGTGCGAGCGAGGTGGCACGACGGGACCAGAGCAGCAGACCCGGCAGGGTGCGCAGCTGCCGGGGCGAGAGCGGGAGCCGGTCCACAGTCGCGGCGATACCCGTCACGCTGGCGGGGCCCGCTCGCTCGCTGCCGGTGGATACCACCAGTGAACCAGCGGGGTAGCGCCGGGCAATCTCGCCCATGACGCGCGCGACGCCGCCCCGCGCGGGCGGAAACTCGTGCGCCAGCAACAGGGAGGTGGCCATGGGCCTCAGCCGCGACGGGGGGTGAGCAGGGCGATGGGCAGCACGACTTCCTCGGGCGAGACACCGCCATGGAGGAACGCGCCTCGATAGCGCGCCTGGTACTCGCGCAACTTGGTGGGATAGACGAAGAACCGGTCGCCGGTGGCGAGCAGCAGCCGGGTGCTGGGCGTCCGCCGCGGCAGGCCGAAGGTCGAAAGGTCGTCGACCGAGATCGCCGCTTCCGGATCCTGGGACTTGAGGTCCTCGCCGAACTTGTAGCGCAGGTTGCTGGTGGTGTCGCGCTTGGCGAAGACCGTCGCCGGGGTATGGCAGTGGATCGAGCCATGGTCGGTGGTGAGCAACACCGGCACCGACCGCCGAGCTGCCTCGCGCAAGGCGTCGAGCAGGGGCGAGCGCTCGAACCAGGTGCGCGTCAGGCTGCGCAGTGCCGGCGTGTCGCGCGCCACCTCGAACAAGGTCGAGTTCTCGGTTCGTCCGTGCGTCAGCTGGTCGATGAAGTTGAACACCAGCGCCGTCACCCCGGGCTTGGACAGCGCCGCCGGAAGCCGCTTCAGCAGGACCTCGCCATCGGCCGCGGTAAACACCTTCTCGTAGTGTACCGGAACCTGCCGTCCGGTGAGGTCCTTGAGCTGCTCTACCAGCAGCTCGGCCTCGTGGGCATTGAGGCTGGCCTCGTCCTGGTCGGCCCACCACTGCGGGTGTCGTGACTTGAGTTCCGCCGGGAAAAGACCGCTGAAGATCGCATTGCGGGCAAACGGCGTCGCCGTCGGCAGGATGGAGAAGTAATGCGCGGTCTCGACGTCGAACTGCTGGCTGATGATCGGGCGGATCACTGCCCACTGGTCCAGCCGCAGGCAATCCACCACCACCAGCAGCACCTTGCCGTGCTGTTCCAGCACCGGCCTCAGAAACTCGGCGCCGATATCCACCGACAACGGCGGCCGGTCGGCTTTGGGATCGTTGAGCCAGCCGGCATAATTGTTTCCCAGGAACTTGCCGAAGTCCTCGCGCACGCTCGACTGCAGCGTGCGGAGCGCCTCCTGAAGGCCCGGCTCGTCGGCGCTGCCCAGCCGCACTTCCCATTCGGCCAGCTCGACCACCAGCTCGACCCAGTCGCGCCAACTGAGTCCCACGCCCCTGCGCCCTTCGAGCTCGCGGAAGCGGGTGGCGAAGTCACGCGAGAGCCGCTGTTGCCGGATGCGATCGCCTTCCAGCAGCCGGGTCACCACCGACAGGATCTGCCGGGGGTTCACCGGCTTCACCAGGTAATCCGAAATTTCGGCGCCGATGGCGTCCTTCAGGGTGTCTGCTTCCTCGCTCTTGGTCACCATGACCACCGGCATCGCCTGGTCCATCGCGCGGATCGCACTGAAGAGCTCGAGTCCCCGGCGCCCCGGCATCTGTTCGTCCAGCAGCACCACGCCGTAGGGCTGCCGCTGCATCAGCACCAGCGCGTCATCCCCGTTGGTGGCGGTTTCCACTGCGAAACCCTGGGCCTCGAGGAAGAGCACCTGTGATGTCAGGCTCTCGACCTCGTCGTCCACCCAGAGAATGCGCTTCGGCCTCGGCATGGATCGAAGGTTAGGGCAACGGCGGGGGTGGGGCAACGCGGTGGCAGGCGCTTCCGGCCGGCCGTAAGTTGCCATTTGTGACCCCAATCGCCGTCACGTTCACGCCTTCGGGCACCGATGAACTGCTGGAGTTGCTTGCGCGCACCGCGCGCGGGCCCAGGCGCGACGGAGTATTCGCGCTCTGGCTGGTGGTACGGGTGGCCGAGGGGCTGGCGAGCGCAACGCCCGCCACCGAGCGGGCCGAACGCCGGCGGGTGGCCAACCTGGAACGCCGGCTCACCTCACTCACGCTGCCGCCGCCGCTCCGGCGGGCGCTGGTCGCCAGCCTGGCTTTGCTCAAGGAGGCCGACGCCGGAGCCCCGGGGCTGGCGCTGGGCCAGCTGGTGGCGCCGGTTCGTGAGAGCATTGGCCAGGACGCGGCTGCGCTTCTTGAGAGGGCTGCGAAGCTGTTGAAGGCGTGACTGCAACTGCGTGAGCGGGAAAAGCAGAAGCGTGAAAGGGAGGCCCCTTTCACGCAGTTTCAGTTCCGTTCACGCTGTTGTGGTTCCGCAGTTTCACATCATCGTGGCATCAGCGTGTTGGCCGAGTCTGCGCCCGCCTGACGCCGGGCCTGGTACGCGCTGTCCGAAGCGGGCACCGCGCCGACCAGATTGATGGTGCTGCCATTGCCCACCGGCTCGATCCGCACCCACATCGGCTGCCGGGTGGCATCCCATTCCACGTGCATCGCGATCACGCCACTGGTGTCGGCGAGGTCGCTGAGGATCGCCCATCCCTCACGGCTGAACTGGCCCCGATAGAACTCGGCGATCCGATCGGCGCCCACGCCGCTCTGGAAAGTGAGTTCCAGTGCATCAGAACTTCCCGACTTCGACACCAGCGAGGAACTCGGCGGTGTAATGACAGTTGCGAACGCCTCGCCGACCTGGGGCAAGGTGGGAGCGGGCTCCCGGTCCCTGCAGGCAGTCAGCAGGACGACCACTGTGATGACGAATGACAAATGGCGCATGGGCGAGGAGAGTAAGGCGCGGCGACCTTTGCCGCAAGGTGTGACGGCGCTTATGTTTGGCGCAGCGGCGCGGGCCCCGGAGCGGGCTTCGCGCCGCCGCCGCAACCTTGTGCGTCCGAAGGAGTTGAAGGCATGGCAGGTCACAGTAAATGGAAGCAGATCAAGCGCAAGAAGGCGGTCACCGATTCCCGCCGTGCCTCCACCTGGACCAAGGTGATCCGCGAGATCACCGTCGCCGCGCGCGCCGGTGGCGGCGACCCCGGCGGCAACCCGCGGCTGCGCCTCGCCATGGATGCCGCCCGGGCCGTGAACATGCCCAAGGAGAACATCGAGCGCGCGGTCAAGAAGGGCACCGGCGAACTCGAAGGCGAGTCCTACCAGGAACTCACCTATGAAGGCTACGGACCCGGCGGGGCAGCGATCTTCATCGAGGCCACCACTGACAATCCCAACCGCACCGTCGCCGAGATTCGGCACGCCTTCAGCCGAAACGGCGGCAACCTCGGCGCCACCGGCTCGGTGGGCTGGATGTTCGACCGCAAGGGCCAGGTCTATATCGACGCGTCCGGCCTCGGCGAGGATGCCGCGCTGGATCAGGCACTCGAGGCCGGCGCAGAGGACTTCGCTCGCGAAGGTGACCAGTACCTGGTTTCCATTTCTCCCAACAGCTTTCATGCCGTGCGTGACGCGCTGGAAGCCGGTGGCATGAGCGTCGAGTCCTCCGAGATCGCGATGGTTCCGCGCAACTCGGTGAAGGTCGAAGGGGCCGACGCGGAGAAAATCATTCGCCTGATTGAAGCGCTGGAAGAACTGGACGACGTCTCCAAGGTCTTCTCCAACTTCGACATCGACGCGTCGCAGCTGGCGGAAGTCTCCAGCTGATACCGGTGCGGAGCGCTCGGCGGTGAGGGTGCTCGGCGTGGACCCGGGGACAGCGGTCCTGGGTTACGGCGTGGTCGAGTCGGCCGACGGGCGTCCCGGCCGGCTGCTGGAGTGCGGCGTGCTGCGTACCCGCGCCGAAGATCCCCTGCCCCGGCGGCTTCGCATGCTGCACGATGGAATCGCCGAGTTGATCGTGCGCCACCGGCCTGACGCGGTCGCAGTCGAGACCGCCTTCCATGCCAGAAATGCCCGGACCACCATGGTGCTGAGTTACGCCCGCGGCGTCATCCTGCTGGCCGCCGAGCAGGCCGAGCTGCCGGTGCGCGAGTACGCCCCCGCAGAAGTGAAGAAGGCCATCGTGGGCCGGGGCGCGGCGCTCAAGCCCCAGGTCGCGCAGATGGTGCGGCAATTGTTGAGGCTGGCGAGTGAGCCCAGGCCGGCCGACGCTTCGGATGGCGTGGCCATTGCCCTGACCGACCTGCTGGTGGCGTCACGCCGGCGGCCGGTGCCCCGATGATCGCATCGCTGCAGGGCGTGGTGGCCGCGCGCAACGGCGATCAGATCACCCTCGAGACCGACGGTGGCGTGGGCTACGCCATCCACCTGCCCACCGCCATGCTGGCGCGCTTGCCGGCGACCGGGCAGCGGATGCGGCTGCATACCGAGCTGGTGGTGCGCGAGGACGAGTGGTCGCTCTACGGCTTTGAGTCCCCCTCGGAGCGGGAAGTCTTCCGCAAGCTGCTCGGTGCTGCCGGGGTGGGACCCCGCCTCGCACTGGCGCTGATTTCGGAGCTGGGCGCCGAGCGGGTGGTGCGCGCCATCCGGGAGCGTGACCTCACCCTGCTCTCCAGCGTGAGCGGAATTGGTCGCAAGAAGGCGGAGCGCCTGGCACTCGAGCTGGCCGATCGCATGGATGATGTCGCGCTCCCCGCCGCGGCCGCGCCGTCAGGCAACGCCGACGCTGTTCGCGCGCTGATGGCCCTGGGATACAGCGCAGTGGAAGCCGACGATGCCGTGCGCCTGGCCAGCCGCGAAGTCGCACTGGAAGACACCCCCCAACTGATCCGGCGGGCGCTCGCATCGCTTGCAGTGGCCCGCACCGGGAGATGAGTCGATGACCGTGCCAGCCGTGACCGCCGAGTGGGTGTGCACCCGATGCGGGACCGTCAACCGCAAGCTGGTGCCCGCCGACAGCGACGAAACAGAGGACCGGTGCCAGCACTGCCGAGCGAAGCATGAAGTCGAGCGCGGCAAGCGCAAGGTTTTCTGGGACGCGGAACTGGACTGAGGTCGCGATGGATCGCATGACAGTCACCACCCCGACCGAACTGCCCGACGAGCAGCGCGCCGAGTCGGCCCTTCGGCCGGCGGAGCTGGAGGATTTCGTCGGCCAGGACCAGGTGAAGACGTCGCTGCGGATCGCAGTGGACGCCGCCCGGAAGCGGGGTGAACCGCTCGATCATGCGCTCTTCTTTGGACCGCCCGGCCTGGGCAAGACCACGCTGGCGATGCTGCTCGCGCGGGAGATGGGCGTCCAGATGCGGACCACCTCCGGGCCGGTGCTGGAGCGGCCAGGCGATCTGGTCGGCCTGCTTACCCAGTTGGCCCGGGGCGACATTCTGTTCATCGACGAGATCCACCGGCTCAAGCCGGCGCTCGAGGAATTCCTCTACCCGGCGATGGAAGACTTCCGGGTGGATGTCCGGATCGGCGAAGGCGGCAGCGCCCAGACCATCCCCATGGCAGTGGAGCCGTTCACGCTCATTGGCGCCACCACCCGTTTCGGGCTGCTCACGCCGCCGATGCGCGCGCGCTTCGGGCTGGTGGAACGACTCTCGTTCTATCCGGCTGAAGATCTCGCCCGCATCGTGAACCGCAGCGCCGAAATCCTCGGCATCCCGACCGACCCGGCGGGCGCGCTGGAAATCGCGCGGCGCAGCAGGGGAACTCCCCGAGTGGCCAACCGGCTGCTGCGGCGGGTGCGCGACTTCGCCGAGGTTCGCGCCGACGGCCGCATCACCATCGAAGTCGCCAATGACGCACTGAGCCGGCTCAACGTGGATGAGTTCGGCCTCGACGACATGGATGCGAGAATCCTCTCGCTCATCATCGAGAAGTTCGACGGCGGCCCGGTGGGGCTTGGCACCATCGCGGTTGCGGTGGGTGAGGACGCCGGCACCCTGCAGGACGTCTACGAGCCGTTCCTCATCCAGCAGGGTTTCCTCCAGCGCACGCCGCGCGGACGCATGGCCACGCCACTGGCCTACCGCCGCGTCGGTCTTACACCTCCCTCCTCCCAGCCGACCCTGCTCGATGAATGAGGCCGCGCCGGCGCGCGGCCTTCGCACGTCGGACTACGACTACCACCTGCCCGCCGACCTGGTGGCTCAGCATCCGGCGGAACGCCGCGATGCGAGCCGCCTGCTGGTGGTGGACCGCGCCAGCGGCACCCTCCGCGACCGTCACTTCAGCGAGCTTCCCGGCCTGGTGCCGGCCGGCGACGTGGTCTGCCTCAACACCACCCGGGTGCGGCACGCACGGCTCCGCGCCGTCCGGCCCTCCGGCGCCCCCGCCGAGGTGCTGCTGATTCATCCCTTGAGCGACGGGGCATGGCTTGCGATGGGCCGGCCCGGCAGCGCATTGCGTCCCGGCAAGCGGGTGATGCTGGAGGCCGACGAAGCGATCGAAACGATCGCGGTGCGGCCCGACGGCACGCGCGAGATTCGGTTTGTGGGGATCAGCGCCGCGGACGCGATCGCGCGTCATGGCCTGCTGCCGCTCCCGCCCTATATCACCCGCGACGCAGACGACGACGACGAGCAGCGCTACCAGACGGTGTATGCCGACCGCGAAGGCAGCGTCGCTGCGCCGACCGCCGGGCTCCACTTTACGCTCGAACTGCTGGACCAACTGCGCGCACACGGCGCGACAGTGGCGCCGCTCGACCTCGAAGTCGGCCCCGGCACCTTCAAGCCGGTGGACGAGGACGATCCCCGCCACCACCCGATGCACGAAGAACGGTTCGAGATTCCGGCTGCCACCACGGCCGCGCTTGCGGATGCCCGAGCGCGCGGAAGCCGCGTCTGGGCCGTGGGCACCACGGTGGTGCGCGCACTCGAAGCCGCAGCGCTGGGCGAGCAGCGTGCCACCCGATTGCTGATCATGCCGGGCCACCGGTTTCAGGCGGTGGACCGCCTGGTCACCAACTTCCACCTGCCGCGCAGTACCCTGCTGATGCTGGTGGCGGCGTTTGCGGGCTACGAACTGATCATGCGGGCGTACCAGCACGCGGTCGAGCAACGCTACCGGTTCTACTCCTACGGCGATGCGATGGTGATCCAGTGAGCGGTAAGGCGGTATGGCGGTATGACGGTAAGCTGCGAGCGCCGATGTCTCCTGGAGGCGGCGTAGCGGCCTATCGCCCAGGGCGGACGAAGTCCGCCGCCGCCGAGCCGCCGGAAGGAGACTCGGCGCGAGTGGCCAGGATGGTGATGCAGTGACAGCAGGCTTCGAACTCGAGGCAACCTCAGGCGCGGCGCGCGCGGGTACACTGGTGCTCCCCTCCGGTGCGGTCCGGACACCCTGCTTCATGCCGGTCGGTACGCTGGGTGCGGTGCGCGGGCTGTCGGCCGACGAAGTGCGCCGGGCGGGCGCCCAGATCGTCCTCGGCAATACCTACCACCTGCACTTGCGGCCGGGCGAAGAGGTGGTGCGCTCGCTGGGCGGGCTCGCGCGCTTCACCGGGTGGAACGGCCCCACGCTCACCGACTCGGGCGGATTTCAGGTCTTCTCGCTGGAAACGCTCCGCACCATTGACGAAGACGGCGTCGAATTCCGCAGTCATGTGGACGGCTCGCTCCGCCACCTCACACCCGAACGCTCGATCGAAATACAGCGCGCGCTGGGCGCCGACATCGCGATGCAGTTCGATCACGTGGTGCCGGGTCAGGCCAGCCATGACCTCGCGCGGCTTGGCATGGAGCGCAGCCTGCGCTGGCTGACCCGCGCCGCCGAGCACGCCGCGAGGCTGGAGCAGGAACAGCCGGTGCCCCAGGTGCTGTGGCCCATCATCCAGGGCGGCACCCACGCCGACCTTCGCCAGGCGTCGCTGGCCGGCATCCTGGAGCGGGGCGACTGGAGCGGCATCGCGATCGGGGGACTCTCGGTGGGCGAGCCCAAGCCGGTGATGCACCGGGTGCTGGAGGAGCTGGAACCGAAGCTCCCGGCCGAGCGGCCACGTTATCTTATGGGGGTAGGATTTCCCGAGGATCTGGTCGAGGGAATCGCCCGTGGCGTCGACCTGTTCGACTGCGTAGCGCCCACCCGCAACGGCCGCCATGGCACTGCCTGGACTTCGGCCGGCCGGGTGAATGTGAAGGCGCAGGTCAACCGGCTGTCGGATGCACCGCTGGATCCCGCGTGCGACTGCGACACCTGTCGCACCACGTCGCGGGCGTTCCTGCGGCATCTGTTTGTGGTCGGGGAGATCCTGGGCCTGCGGCTGGTGTCGCTGCACAACATCCATTTCCTCGTCCGGCTGGCGGACGAGGCGCGCGGGCACATCCTGCGTGGCACGTTTGACGGCTGGCGCCGGGACTGGCTCGACCGCCACCACCAACGAGGAATGCCGTGAGTCTTTCCCTCATCGCTGTGTTGCAGCAGTCCACCCCGGGCGGCGGCATGGGCATCCTGGCCTTTCAGGTGCTTGCCATCGGCCTGGTGTTCTACTTCCTGATCCTCCGGCCCCAGGGCCGCGCCCGCAAGGCGCACGCGGCGCTGCTCGCGGGACTCAAGCGCAACGACGATGTCATGACCGCCGGCGGCATCGTCGGGAAGGTCAAGGACATCAAGGAAGTGGAGACCAACGGCGTGAAGGAGAGCAGGGTCACCATCGAGAGCGGCGGCACCACGCTGATCGTCGAGCGGTCGCGCATCGTGCGGGTGGGCGGGAGCACCCCCGTGGGCGGACAGGGCTGATGGCACTGCGGCCGTTGCATCTCCTGGGCTCGCCGGCGCTGCGGGAAGAGAGTGCTCCGGTGGACACAGTGGACGACGCCGTGCGCCAGCTGGTGGATGACATGTTCCAGACCATGGACGCGTCGAGGGGCGTCGGGCTGGCCGCCAACCAGATCGGCATAACCCAGCGGGTGGCGGTGATCGATGCCGAGGGCCAGCGCTTCGCCATGATCAATCCGCGACTGGTCGAGGTCGAGGGCAAGGCCACCGCCGAGGAAGGATGCCTCTCGATCCCCGACGTCTTTGCCGATGTCACCCGGCCCGAGCGGGTGGTGCTCGAAGCCCTGGATGCCGAAGGGCGGCCCTTCCGTCTCGAGACCGGGGGGCTCACTGCCCGCGCGATCCAGCACGAGATCGACCACCTCGACGGAATTCTCTTCCTCGACCACCTCGGCCCGGTCAAGCGCAAGATGCTTTTTTCGCGCTGGAAGAAGGAGCACAAGGATGACGCGACCTGGCTCAAGGAGGTGACGGCCGAGCCATCGGCCAGCGACTGATGCGGATCGTGTTCTTCGGGACGCCGGCGTTTGCCGCGTCCTCGCTCACCGCCCTGCTCGAGGCGGGGCAGCATGTCACCGGCGTCGTCACCCAGCCTGACCGGCCCCAGGGCCGCTCCCGCTCGAACCTCGTGCCGCCACCGGTGAAGCTGATTGCCGAAGCGGCCGGACTCCCGCTGCTGCAGCCCGAGCGCCCCAGCGGCGATGTGTTCCTCGCCGCGCTGCGCCGCTTCGATGCCGACCTCGGCGTGGTGGTGGCATACGGGCACCTGCTGCGGCCCGACGTCCTCGCGGTGCCCCGGCGGGGCATGATCAACGTCCATGCGTCGCTGCTGCCGCTGCTGCGCGGTGCCGCGCCGATTCCATGGGCCATCGCCCAGGGTGAGCGCGAAACCGGCATCAGCATCATGCAGATGGAGAAGGGACTCGACAGCGGCCCGGTGTACCTGCGGGTGGCGACGCCCATCGGTCCCGCGGAGACCGGCGGCGAGCTGACCGCGCGGTTGGCGGGGCTGGGCGCCCACGCGCTGCTCGAGGTGCTGGCACGCATGGAAGGCGGAGGGTGGGTGCAGGCGGAGCCCCAGAATCACGAGGCCGCCACCGTGGCACCGAAGCTCACGCGCGAGACCGCGCGGGTGCACTGGGCCTCACCAGCGGAGGAGATCGCACGACGCATCCGCGCGTTCGATCCCGTTCCCGGCTCGTGGACCACGCTGGATGGCAACACGGTGAAGTTGTTCGGGGCGCGGAGCGCCGCGGGCAGCGGCGTTCCCGGGGCGGTGCTCCAGGTGGGGGAGGAACTGCTGGTGGCCGCGGGTGACGAGCGCGCTGTCACCATCAGCGAGGTGCAGCCAGCCGGCAAGCGGCGCATTCCCGCGGGCGACTGGGTCCGCGGCAGGGGCATCGCGGTGGGCCAGCGGCTGGAATGAGGCCCCTCCCCCGCCTGCATGCGATAACCGACCGGTCGGTGCTCGCACTCGACGACCTCGGCATTCGTGCTGCAGCCATCGCGGCAGCCGGACCATCGGTCGCACTGCACGCGCGCGACCGCCAGGCAGGCGGAGCCCGGCTCGCGGCCCTGGCCGCGCGACTGGTCTCGCTGGCCTGGCCACCCGAGGCGAGTGTGATCGTCGGGGGGCGCCCTGATGTCGCGCTCGCCGTGGGAGCGCAAGGCGTGCAACTCGCCGAAGGCGACCTCCCGCCGGCTGATGCGAGAGAAATACTGCCGCAGGGCTGGATCGGGCGCTCAGTGCACTCGGCCGATGAGGCTGCCCGCGCCGCCGATGAGGGGGCAGACTATGTGTTCGCGGGAAACGTGTTCGAGACGGCGTCACAT
>JAICQR010000109.1 GCA_025937755.1 Gemmatimonadales bacterium
GGTTGGGAGCTGTGCCAGCAGTACTGCCACCCCGACGCATCGTTCTCGGCCCAGGCAGGTGCGCTGACGGGCATCGAGACCCTGCAGGGCTATACCGAATGGATGAAAGGCATGTTCACGCCCATTCCGGACGGGCACTACGAGGTGCGCAGTTTCGCCGTGGATGAGGGACGCAATAATGTCTCCGCGTTCGGTGTGTTCCGCGGCACGCACACCGGCGATGGAGGGCCGGTACCGCCGACGGGCAAGCAGATTGCGGCTGACTATGTGTACGTCATGGAGTTCGAGGGAAGCCGGATTCGTCACATGACCAAGATCTGGAATGACGTGGAAAGTCTCAAACAACTGGGATGGGCCTAGAAGGGTTGGAACCTGATGCATCAGTTCAAGCGAATGGTCGGGCTCGTGCTCTGCCTGCTCGTGGGGGCAGGATCCGCGGTCTCAGCGCAGACACCGGAGAAGGTGGCCGGTGCGGGTGGAGTCAACCTCGCGGTGTACGAGTACGGCAATCCGAATGGCCCGCCGATCGTCCTGATCCACGGCTTCCTCGGCACCCACCTGGTCTGGTCGAGCCAGTTCTCCGGCGCGCTGGCGGACAGCTTCCGGCTCATCACCTACGACCTTCGTGGCCACGGTGCCTCGGACAAGCCGCCCGATCCCGCCAGCTACAGCAGTTCCGAAGCGTGGGCCAGCGATCTCGCAGCGGTTATCAGCGCGAAGGGGCTGGTACGACCAGTGCTGGTGGGGTGGTCCTACGGCGGCTACATCATAGCCGATTACCTGCGGACGCACGGCTCGGACAGCGTGGGCGGTGTGGTGTTCCTCGCCGCCGTGACCGACGCCGGAACTCCGGAGGCGATGGCGCTGATCAGCGCTGAGGTGCAGCAGCTGTTTCCTGGGCTCCTCTCGGACGACGTGATGCAGTCGGTCACCGCCACCCGCAACTTCCTGCCACTGCTCTCGGCCCAACCGCTGGACCAGGACGCGCGGGAGGTGACCCTGGCGGGCGCGATGATGGTGCCGCCCCACGCGCGCCAGGGCATGTGGGCGCGCCAACTGGATAACGATGACGTGCTGGCGGCGATCACGGTGCCGACGCTGGTGGTGCATGGGACGGCCGACGCGGTGGTGCTGCCGGCCGCGGCGGAGCACATCGCCGCCGCGGTCCCCGGAGCGAAGCTACTGCTCT
This sequence comes from Gemmatimonadales bacterium, assembly GCA_025937755.1. GTDB lineage: Bacteria > Gemmatimonadota > Gemmatimonadetes > Gemmatimonadales > GWC2-71-9 > CAMLHP01. The sequence goes on from JAICQR010000109.1 coordinate 1,190, forward strand.
ATGAAGGAGTGGGGCACGCCGTGGCGCTGGAAGCGCCGGAGCCATTCAACCAGGACCTGATGGAGTTCGTGAGGGGTCTGCCAACTCCTTGAAGAACTGCGCGAGATCGAGCTGGTGCACGGGGCCGCCTGCCGCGGGTTGCCAGGTGAGGTAGTCCGTCCGCACTTCAGGAGCATCATCGCCGGGCCGCCACCGCTCGACCTGCTTCGCTTCGATATCCACGATCCAGTACTCCGCCACGCCGCCGCGCAGATACCGTCGGCGCTTGAGCTGGCGGTCGTAGTGCGCCGTGCTGGGGGAGGAGACTTCGATGACCAGGTGCAACCGGGTAATGTCGCGCCACGTGCCAAGGGGCCTTCCGGAACCCGTCTGGTAGACGAACAGGTCGGGCTGGAGGATCTCGTCCTCACCCAGGGAGATGTCGGCGGGCGAGAAGAGACTATGAAGGCCTGGATGGGAAGCGAGCCACTGGTGCAGCAGGAGATACAGCGCTGCTACCGCGCGCTGATGCAGGCCGGCCGGAGCCGGGGTCACGACCAACGTGCCGCTGATGAGTTCGTAGCGCTGCCCGTCGTCGGGCAGTGCTCGGACAAATTCAGCGGTCCAGCGTTCGACAGGCTGCGGCATACCCATAAGGCTCGGCTCAGCGGCTGGGGATGGCAAGGGGACATCCACGATACTGCTGATGGGCGCAGGCAGAGTGGTAACCGCAATCCCGCACGGCGGCGCCACTCGCGCCGCCGCTTCGCGACGTCAGGTGCGCGGCCGCTCTGCCGACAATTCCTGGAAGAACCGATCGAGGTCGAGCTGGTGCACCGGGCCACCTGCTGAAGGTTGCCAGGTGAGCTGGTCCGTCAGCACGTCGGGTGCGTCGTCGCCGGGCCGCCACCGTTCGATCTGCCTTGCATCGGAATCGACAATCCAGTACTCCGGTACGCCGGCGCGCTGGTACCGCTTGCGCTTGAGGTGGCGGTCGTAGTGGGCGGTGCTGGGTGACAGCACTTCGATCACCAGCGCCAGCTCCTTGACATCGGACCACTCCCGCACCGGCTCGCCTGGAGCGCTTCGAACCACGAACAGGTCCGGCTGGAGGATCTCGTCCTCCCCCAGGGAGATGTCAGCAGGAGAGAAAACGACCGTCAGGTCAGGATGCTCGCTGAGCCACTCGTGAAAGCACAGATGCAGCGCCCCCACCACGAACTGATGGGTCCACGGCGGGGCGGGGGTCACGACCAGTGTACCGCTGATGAGTTCGTAGCGCTGCCCGTCCTCGGGCAGGCTCCTGACCAGGTCGGCGGTCCAGCGGTCGGCAGGCTGCGGCATACCCATAAGGCTCGGCTCGGCGGCAGGAGATGGCAAGGGGGCATCCACGACAATGCAGATGGTCGCTGGGAATCCCATAACCCGAATCGCGCGGCCTGGCGCTTAAGGTCGCTCGCGGCCCGCGACACCACACCGTACGTTTCTCCGAGTCCACTTCACCTGCGCGCCATGCCTACTCGCCGGCTCCCGGTTCGTCCCGACCTGATCCATCTCGATCACGAGGCCGAGGCGCTGCTCCGTGCGCTGCACCGGGGCGAAGCGAGCGCGGTGGCGGAGCTGCGTGAGTTCCATCCCGAACCCGGCCCGTTCTCCGACACGACGCTGGCGGATGCGCAACTGGTGCTCGCCCGAAGCTACCAGGCGCCGAACTGGAACCGGCTGCTGGAAGCGGCCGAGCTGGTGGACGCCATCTGGCGCGATGACCTCGACGCGGTGCGCGCACTGGTGACCCGCAACCCGGCGCTGCTTCACGAGCATGCCCTGATCCGCAGCGACAGCAACTGGGGCCCGCCGCTGACCTATGCTGCCAACCTGGGCCGCGACCGGATCATCCGCATGCTTCACAGCCTGGGCGCCACCGATCTCGAGTCGGCGCTGGGCCGGGCCGCGCTGCAGGGAAGGGTGGAGACCGCGAAGATGCTGCACGCGATGCTGGGAAGCCCCAGGCCGCCGGATGATGCGCTGGGGGGCCCGGCCTATACGCTGAGTGTCGAAGGGACGGCGGTGCTCTTCGCCATTGGAGCACGGGTGCGGGACGATTCGGGGAGGCGGCGGGCGCCAGTGGATGTGGTACTGCAGACCGATTCGCGGAAGCCGGAGGCAAAGCACGCGATCCTCGAGCAGTATGTGCAGCACGGCTACGAGCTGCCCGACACGCCGACGATGGCGCTTCACCGGGGCCGGATTGACCTGTTGGAGGAGCATCTGCAGCGCGACCCGGAGCTGCTGCGACGGACCTTCACCCACCGGGAGATCTATCCGGCCGAGGTGGGATGCGAGGCCCCGATCGACGCGACGGTGGGCACACCGCTGGGCGGCACCACGCTGCTGCACATGTGCGTGGACTATGACGAGCTGGAGATTGCCCGGTGGCTGCTGAGCAAGGGGATGGACGTCAACATTCGCTCGAGAGTGGGTGCCAGCGGCTACGGTGGTTACACGCCGCTGTTCAATACGGTGGTGTCACAGCCGAACTTCTGGATGAACTACAATCACAGGGGGCCATTCACCGCGCCGTTCGCGGAACTGCTGCTGGAGCACGGCGCCGACCCCAACGTCCGCGCGTCGATCTGGAAGCGGCTGCATCCGGGGCACGGCGACCCCGCCCGCCACGAGTACCGCGACGTGACGCCGCTCTCGTGGGGCCGGCGGTTTCATGCGCCGATCTTCGTGAGCGGGCCGGCGATGGAGCTGATCGAGGGGGCGGGGGGCAGGGAATAGGCTCGGCGTTGAGCGGCGAGCGTCGATAGTCGAGAGCACCAAGCTCAGCCGTCTTCTGACTCCCCCATCAGCTCCCTGAAGAACTTCCCAAGGTCGAGTTCGTGCGTCGGGCCGCCGTCTTCAGGCTGCCAGTTGAGCCCCTCCCTCAGCACTTCCGGCGTTTCATCTCCCGGGCGCCACCGCTCCACCTGCCTGGTTTCCGCGTCCACGATCCAGTATTCCGGGACGCGACCACGCTGGTAACGCCGGCGCTTGAGCTGGAGGTCGTAGTGTGCGGTGCTGGGCGACGCGACCTCGATGACAAGTTCCAGCCGGGTGATGTCGCGCCAGGTCATGAGCGGTGCTCCGCTCTCGCCTTGATACACGAACAGGTCGGGCTGCAGGATTTCATCTTCTCCCAGCGCGATATCGGCCGGAGAGAAGAGCACCTGCAACCTGGCGTGGTCGCGAAGCCACTCGTGGAGCAGCAGGTACAGGGCGGCCACCACTTGCTGGTGTCGTGGTACCGGTGCGGGGGTCACGACCAGCGTCCCGCCGATGAGTTCATAGCGCTGCCCGTCGTCGGGCAGGCTCCTGACCAGGTCAGCGGTCCAGCGGTCGGCAGGCTGCGGCATACCCATAAGGCTCGGCTCGGCGTCGGGAGGATGCAAGGGGTCATTCCCGATCATGAATCTTCGCGAAGGGAACGGCATAACCCGAATCGCGCGGCCCGGCGCCTGCGGCCGCTCAACAGACATTGTCACACCCCCTCCCCAGGTTGGGGCTGATCCCGATATCGGCCCTTCCCCCTGGGAGTGTGACATGCACGTCAGATCGGTCGTCCCCGCCGCCAGCGTGTTGCTGCTCGCCGCCTGCGGCCCCGAAGTGCTTCATATCGAATCGGATACGACGTGGGCCGGTGTGGTGGTGTCGGACCCGGTGAGTGGCCGAGGCACCCGCGACATCACGTTGCCCAGCAAGAGCCAGCACCCGGCGCCGATCTGCTGGGATGTGGCCAAGACCACCGAGGCCGGCACCTTGCGGGTCTGGATCGAGAACCCCACCTGGTTCGGGCTGGGCAACGACATCCGAAGTGACGAGACCACGACCGAGGCGTTCGGCGCGGTGGAGGGATGCGCCCAGTGAGCCGCTTCCTTCGCTGTCTGCCGCTGTTGTTCCTGGCGCTTGTCTTCGCGTGCAATGAAACCACCGAGCCGCTGGATCTGGCCGGTGCGCCGGCTGCCCTCACCGTTGCTGGAGGCAATGACCAGCAAGGGCTGGCGGGAACCACGCTGCCTCAGGCGCTGGTGGCCCGAGTGCTCGACCTCAGCGATCGCCCGGTGCCGGGCGTCGAGGTGGAATGGAGTACGGATGCCGGGTCGCTGGCCGGCGTCACCAGTGAGAGCAACGCCCAGGGCGACGCTACCATGCTGCTGACGCTTCCGGGGTCGACCGGCAGCGTGACGGTCACCGCCATCGTTGCCGACCTCGACACGGTGACATTCACGGCGACGGCATCACCTGTGGCCGGGCAGCTGGTGTTTCGCTACGTGGAGGTGGGGAGCTATCACGCCTGCGCCATCACCACTGCGGAGGAGTCGCTCTGCTGGGGATTCAACGAGAATGGACAGGTCAGCGATGCCGCCGCCTCGCCGCTCGCCATGACACGCTCGCCTGGCGCGGCTACGGTCCGCATGACATCGGCCGGACGCTATCACAGTTGCGAGGTCACCCTGGCCGGCGACGTCAACTGCTTTGGGAGCAACAGTGAGGGGCAGGCGGCTCCGGGCGCCCCGCCCTCGAGAATCGTGGCCGCGGGTCTGCTGCACTCATGCGCACTCTCGCTCTCCAAGCAGGTCTGGTGCTGGGGCAGCAACAATGACGGCCAGCTGGGTAATGGCCTGGTGGAGCCGGGCACGTCGGGAGTGCCCGACGTGGTGGGCGACGGCTACCGCGCCGTGACTACAACCGGGCTGCACACCTGCGCCTTGAACGATGCTGGTGCTGCGGAGTGCTGGGGCTGGAACGCGTCGGGACAACTGGGCGACGGAAGTACCACTACCCGTGGCTCGCCGTTCGCGATCCCCGGACTGACGTTCCGCACCGAGCCGAACACGGTCCCTCCGGCGCCGGACCCCGATTTCTACATCCCGGGGCAGAGCTTCATCTCGGCCGGGTTCGCGCATTCTTGCGGAATTCTCGCGGATGACGTGGCGGTCTGCTGGGGCGAGGGCGAGAACGGGCAACTGGGCCGGGGATCGACCGCCGATTCTCCGATCGCTGTGCCCGTGCTCGGCGGCTACCGCTATCGCGCGATCTCGGCCGGGTATCGTCACACCTGCGCCATCACGGTGGATGGCGAGGCGCACTGCTGGGGCGACAACGCGCTGGGCCAGCTGGGCGACGGGACCCAGGTGTCAACCACCACGCCGGTGGCGGTGGCAGGTGGCATGACATGGCAGAGCATCAGCGCGGGCGACACGTTCAGCTGCGGAGTAACGACTGCGGGCGTGCTCTACTGCTGGGGCGACAACGTGTACGGGCAGCTGGGCTCTGCTACGCCGGCGCTCTCGCCGGAGCCGCTCAAGCTGCCGTTTCAGCCGTGATAGTCGAGAGTCTATAGTTGAGAGTCGAGAGTCCAGAGTCGA
>JAICQR010000172.1 GCA_025937755.1 Gemmatimonadales bacterium
ATCGTCGTTCAGCGGCAGGTGGTGCAGCACCTGCGACAGCTCGGAACTGCCGAGCTTGCAGGCGCAGCCGGCGCCATGGGAGAAGCTGGTGAGACGGGTGGCCATACCGACGAGTGGGAAGTGGGAAGTGGAAGTCAGTTGTGAAAGGTAACGTCGTGCACTCCACTTCTCGGCTTCCCACGTCCCACGTCCCACGTCCCACGTCCCACGTCCCACGTCCTACGTCCCACGTCCCACTTCCCACTTCCCACTTCCCACTTCCCACTTCCCACTTCCCACTTCCCACTTCCCACTTCCCACTATCCAACCCACAGCCACAGAACGGCACCGGCCGCGATGGTGCGCGCGACGCCGAGCGCGGTGCGGCGGATCGCAGGGCCGGCGCCATCGGGCGAGCGAAGGCCGTGGCGAACCGGGCCGGGCCATTCGATGAGCATGCCGAGGAGGGCGAAGACCAGGGGCCAGGTGCCGCTGCCAATGCTGGCGAACCAGAGTGTGCCGAGCAGCGTGAGGAGCAATGCTTCGACCAGGTACACCCGCACTGGCGCGCGGAGCCAGCCGCCGGCGTTGGAGGCCCGGGTGACGCGTGCCGCCACCGCTTCCCATCCGATGTACAGCAACGCCACCAGCAGCCACGCCACCAGCACTTCCCAGAACGCCATGCGCTACCAGCCGGCCCGCAGCGAATCGGCGGGGTACAACGTGCCGCGCAGCATCACGTACTCGATCGAGCGGGTGTTGCGGATGTCCCGCAGCGGGTCGGCTGACAGCACCAGCAGGTCGGCGACGCGTCCGGCCCCCAGCGTGCCAATAGAGTCCACGCCGAGCAGCGCCGCGGCGTTGCGGGTGGCTGCGGCGAGTGCCGCCTCCGGGGGCAGTCCGGCCTGGACCAGCAACTCCAGTTCGCGGTGCTCGCTGGCGCCCGGCACCAGCTGCTGGTTGGAGGCGTCGGTCCCTGCAGCAATGACCCCACCTTCAGCCCGAAACAGGCGGAGAAACAGTTCCTGGTTGGGCCGCGACTTCCGGAAATCGGCGAAGTCCTCCGTGGTCCAGCCAGCGCGCTGGATCATTTCGGAGGTGTTCCACCGTTCGATCTCCGGTCGCGGCACCGCGCTGAGCGCGTCGTCGGTATAGATGGCTGGATCGTCGAGCCGGCTGTAGGTGTCGTGCAGCACCATCGTCGGCACCAGGATCGTACCTCGTTCTGCCAGCACCCGCGCTACCCGGTGCAGGGAAGCCGAATCCACATCGGCCCAGCCCCGCTCGAATGCGGTCCAGCCGCTGAAAAAGTTCTGGCGATGTGCGGCGTAGTACCGCTCCGGATCGCGCGCAGCCGCCTCGGGCACGCCGCTCATGTGCTCGATGGCGCCGAGTCCGAGTGACGTGGCAGTGAGCGCGTCGGTGAGACCGAGGTGGGCGCTGACCGGCAGGCCGAAAGTACGAGCCTCGTCGAGGATGGCGCGCATCCGCCTGCTGTCGATCCGGGTGTACAGCTTGGCGAAATCAGCGCCGGCTGCAACCAGCGTGTCGATGGCGCGTCGCCCACCGCGTTCATCGGCCGCCTCGAGCGCATCGGGCCAGGTGGGCGGGACGCCGTCGATCATCGCCCCGGCGGACCAGATGCGCGGAGCTGCGGTGCCGCCGAGATTGACCTCATCGCGCAGTGCCAGCGCCGAATCCATCCGGCCGTGGACACTGCGAAGACTGGTGACCCCGAAGGCGACGTAGCGCGGGAGGGCCCAGCGCTCGACGTGCGCGTGGGCATCGATCAGGCCGGGAATGATCCAGCGGCCCGAGACGTCCACCACCGTCATTCGGCGGGGCGGCTCAAACCCGGCGCGCGGAGCAATCGAGGCGATGCGATTGCCGCGCACCACGACGACGGCGTCCCGTAGCGGCGGCCGGCCGGTGCCGTCGATGACGGTGGCCCCCACCAGTGCCACGCCCTCGGGCGCGCGCTCGGCGCAGGCCGCCAGCAGCGCCAGGCCAAGGATCAGGGCAAGCGTGTTTCGCAGAATCATGAAACCTGGGGTGGCAGGCAAAGCGCCCCGGTGTGTTCCGGGGCGCTTCTGACGTTCCGGTACCGCGGCCCTACCGGCGGCGAGCGCTCTTCTTGGCTGGACGGCGACTCGCAGCCTTCTTGACTGGTGCCCGCTTCTTCGCCGGAACCCGGGTGGCCTTCTTCTTGGCCGGAGTCCGCTTCGCAGTCTTTTTTCCGCCAGACTTGCTGGATTTGGCCGCCTTTTTGGCAGCCTTTCGCGGCGCCGCCTTGCGGGGAGCCGGTTTCCGGGCCGGCCTGGCCGGGGTGACTGGCGCTTCGGGGAGCCTCATCGGCTCGTCCAGCGGCGTAAAGGCCAGCGCCGGGGGAGGCGGGGGCGGTGGCGTCGGGTCATTGGACATTGGCGAATCGTCCATCCAGCCGCCGCTGGTCCATCCGGTCTCGAAGTCGTCTTGCGCTGACATGGGCCTGCTCCCATCCTGGCGCTACGGCGGAACCCGCCGTTGGGGGCGCCGTCGGCGCCGCTGTCTACGGAGTCTGGCGTTATAACTTGCACAACCCCAGAGGTTGTGCAAGGTTTGGGTCGCTTTCACCCCCAGATCAGGTCCTACCTAATGGTTGTCCCGTTCTCCGCCGCGACAGCTGCACTGGCGGCCGTCGCGCTGCTAGCCGCGCCCCTGACCAGACCCCTTGCCGCCCAGGATGTCCGGGAACTGGTGGTCGCGCCATCGCGGGTGACGCTCGAGGCGGGCAAATCTCAGCTGCTGGTCGCCACATCGTACGATAGTCTGGGCAACCTCCTGCTGGCGGATTCGGTTTCCTACCTCTCGTCCGATACCACGATAGTCCGGGTCAGCCCCGCCGGTGAAGTGGCGGCGCTCCGGGCTGGCACGGCCCATGTCGAAGCGCGGGCCGGCTCGGCCGCTGCCCGGGTGGAAGTCACGGTGAGCGCGCCGGCGGCGGCCGCCACACCCGCCGAACCGGTGGGTTCCCTCACGCTGGCACCCGCATCGCTGTTGCTGCTCCCGCTCGAGCCCGCACAGGTCAGCGTCCGCGCCACCGGCACCGATGGCGCCAGCATGGTGCCACCTCCGGTATCGTGGCGAAGCGGAGACTCGCGCATAGCATCGGTGGACCGGGACGGGATCGTCATCGGTGTTGCCCCCGGCATTACTACAATCACCGCGACGACCGCCGGGGGCATGGCCTCGAGCATCGGGGTCGCGGTCGATACGGCGCTGTTCACGGTGCCGAGTGGACTGACCGTTGGAGCGGGCGGCACCGACTCGCTGTTCGCGATGGTGCCGACCCAGGGTGGGCGTCGGCTGCGTGCGGGACTCACGTGGACCTCGGTCGATACGTCGATAGTAAAGGTGCTGCCCGGCGGCCTGGTGCAGGGCGTTCGGCCCGGGGCCACCGAGATCACGGTGCGGGGTTACCACATGTCCGCCCGGGTGCCGGTGACGGTGCGGGTGCCGATCGCCAGCTTCACCATGACACCATCGGCTGACGGTGCGCCGGTAGCGATGCCGGTAGGTACATCTCGCAAGGTCGAGTTGCGGGCCGAGGATGCGAATGGCAATCCGGTGCCGGAAGTGCCGGTGGCGTGGACGGTGGGCGATACCACGCTGCTCAGATTTGCTCCGTCGACCGGACTGGTGACGGCGCAGAAGGTGGGCCGGGGCACGCTGACCGCGCTGGTTGAAGGATTCGATCCCGTG
>JAICQR010000076.1 GCA_025937755.1 Gemmatimonadales bacterium
CACCCGTCAGAAGCTGCCCGTGCTGGATCGCAGCACGCTGGCGCCCGCCGAGGGCGCCGCGCGTGGCGCGTACATCCTCAAGGACACCGACAACCCGCCGGATGCCATCGTGATGGCCACCGGCAGCGAAGTGCAGCTGGCGCTCGATGCGGCCGAAATTTTGGGCAAGGAAGGGATCGCTGCCCGAGTGGTCAGCTTCCCGTCATGGTTCGCGTTTACGCAGCAGGACCAGGCCTACCGCGACAGCGTACTGCCTCCGGCCGTCACCGCGCGGGTATCGGTGGAAGCTGCCGCGACCTTCGGGTGGGAGCGCTGGGTGGGCGACGCGGGTGCCATGGTCGGCATTGATCATTTCGGTGCCTCGGCGCCAGCCGAGCGCATCTTCACTGAATTCGGCTTCACGCCGGAGCACGTCGCCGCCACTGTTCGACGCGTGCTTGGAAGGAGCACGTCATGAGCAGCCGCATCAAGGAACTGGCCGAGCGGGGCCAGAGCGTATGGTACGACTTCATCACCCGGGACCTGGTCACCGGTGGCGAGCTGGAATGGCTGATCGAGGAAGACGGCCTGCGGGGGATGACCTCGAACCCGACGATCTTCGAGAAGGCGGTGTCGGGGAGCGATCTCTACGACGCCGACCTGCGACGCCTCAGCGAAGAGGGCCGCGACGCAGCCGGTATCTTCGACGAACTGTCACTCGAGGATGTGCGCGATGCCTGCGACCACTTCCGCCCGGTGTTCGACGACCTGGGCAATGGCGACGGCACCGTTTCGATCGAAGTCGCACCCGCGCTGGCAGACAACACCGCGGCCACGCTGGCCGAGGCCCAGCGGCTCTGGGACGAAGTCGCCCGCCCCAACGTGCTGGTGAAGATCCCCGGCACTGCTGCCGGGATCCCCGCCATCGAGCAGGCCACCGCAGCCGGGGTGAGCGTCAACATCACGCTGCTCTTTTCGGTGGAACGCTATCGGGAAGTGATCGAGGCGTACTTCAAGGGGCTGGAGACCCGGCTCGGCAAGGGCGAACCAGTCGACGGCATCCATTCGGTGGCCAGCTTCTTCGTGAGCCGGGTGGACAGCAAGATCGATCCGCAGCTGGACCAGAAGGGTGACCCGGAGAAGGTCCGCGGGCGCGCTGCCATCGCCAACGCGGCCAAGGCCTATCAGTTGTTTGAGGAGACGATGGCCGGCGAGCGCTGGCGGGCACTGGCTGCACAGGGTGCCAACCTTCAGCGCCCCCTCTGGGCCTCTACCAGCACCAAGGACGACAAGTACCCCGACGTGTACTACGTCTCCAGCCTCATCGCACCGTACACCGTCAACACCCTGCCGCCGGAAACGTTCGAGGCGTGGAAGGACCACGGCAGCTTCGAGCACGACATCCGCAATGCGATGGCCCGGGCCGATGCCGACCTCGCGAAGCTCGCGAAGAGCGGTATCGATCTCGAGCAGGCCACCCGGGAACTCGAGCGCGAGGGTGTGGAGAAGTTCAGCAAGTCATACGACAAGCTGGTTGACGGAATTACGGCAAAGGTAGAGGCTTTGGCGGTCGGGCGGTAAGGCGGTAGGGCGGTAAGGTTGCAGCGCGGTTGCCTACCGCCTTACCGCCGTACCGCCTGTCTACGCCAGTTCCCTCTCCGACCCCCCAGCGGTCTCGAGGTCGTAGCCCTCGCGCTTGGCAATGAAGATCGACGTCAGCAGGTCGCCGGTCACGTTGGGCACGGTCCGCGACATGTCGAGGATCCGGTCCACGCCCAGGATCAGGCCAATGCCCTCGCCCGGCACCCCCACCATGATCAGCACCATCACCAGCAGCGGAATCGATCCGCTGGGCACACCGGCGGCGCCCAGCGCGGTGATCACCGACATGCCGATGACGATCAGCTGGGTGAACAGGTCCAGCTGGACCCCGAACACCTGGGCCAGGAACAGCACCGTCATCCCCTCGAACAACGCCGTGCCGTTCATGTTCATGGTGGCGCCAAGTGGCACCACGAAGCCGGCGATCGACTTGGGCACCCCGAACTTCTCCTCGGCAGTGCGCATGGTGGTGGGAATCGTGGCGTTGGAGCTGGAGGTCGAGAACGCCGTGATCATCAGCTCCCGGATCCGGCGGTAGAACTCGACCGGGTTGACACCGGCGATGAGCTTGGCGAGGATCGCCATCACCCCGAACTGGTGAATGATCAGACCGGTCAGCACCATGACGACGTAGAGTGCCAGCGACTTGAGCACCTCGAAGCCGAACTGGGCGGTGACGGCGAAGATCAGGCCGAACACGCCGATCGGCGCAATCTTCATGGCAAAGCCGATCAGCACCATCACCGCGTCACTGATTCCCTCCAGCACGCCGAGCACCGGCGCTGCCCGCTCCGGTGCGATCAGCATCAGCGCGATGCCGAAGATGAGCGAGAAGAAAATCAGGCCCAGCATGTCGCCATCGGCGGCGGCAGCGACCGGATTGCGGGGCACGATATTCACGAAAGTGTTGATTCCAAAGCCGGTGACCTGGGAGGCCGCCACCTTCTCTCCCGCCTCGCCCGAGTATTCCTCCAGCAGTTCCGCCCGCACCGCCGGGTCCAGTGCCTCACCCGGGCGCACGATGTTGACCAGCGTCAGGCCGATCGTGGCGGCAAGCGCCGTGGTGGCGAGGAAGAAGCCCAGGGTCCGGACCCCGATCCGGCCCACCCGCCTGATATCGCCCAGCGAGGCCACACCCAGCGCGAGCGACGTAAACACCAGCGGCACCACCACCATGAAGAGCATCCGGAGGAAGATGTTCCCCACCGGTGACGCCACGTTGTTGGTGAACCACTCGAGCTGGGGAGTGTCGTGCCAGAGGATGTTGCAGGTGACGCCGGCAGCTGCGCCGAGGAGCAGGCCCATCATGATCTTGGTATGCAGCGGCACGCCGCGGCGAGTCGGTTCTTCGCTCATCAATCGGCCTTTCGGGATGTCGTTGCGGGCAGGACCCTGCAATGTACGTCAGGCAGTCACGAGTCGCGAGTCGCGGGCTACGCCCCCCTCCAGTGCTGCCGTACCAGGGCCGCGACGTCCGACGCCGTCACTGGAGTCGCCCTTGTTGCCAGGCCCGCTGCCCTGGCCGCCAGCCCGATCACGTCCGGCGCCGAGCGGCCGGCAGCGCGCAGCTCGCGGACGCCGGTGTCGCCAGCGGACTTGCTGAGCTTGCTGCCATCGGCATTCCTGACCAGCGGATGATGCAGGAACTTGGGCGGTGACGGTCGACCCATCAGCCGAGCCAATCGGATCTGGCGGCCGGTGGAACTGAGCAGGTCCTCGCCGCGGATCACCAGGCTGATGCCCTGCTCCATGTCATCCACCGTCACTGCAAACTGATAGGTCCACTGCCCCAGGCGATCCTGCACCAGCACATCACCACACTGTTGGGCGGGGCGTTGCACCTGCGGACCCAGGCGGAGGTCAGCGAAGCGCTCGTCACCCGGCTCCATGATGACACGCCATCCCCGGCCCGGACCCGGCGTAAGCCCGCGGTCGCGGCAGGTCCCGGGATACGGCGTTTCCTCGTTGAATGGATCCCCGCCGACCGCCCTGGAAATGTCCTTCCGGGAGCAGTCACATACGTACGCCAGCTTTCGCTGGGCCAGGTCGCGCAACTGCGTTTCGTACAGCCCGCTCCAGTCGCTCTGGCGCACCAGCCGACGTCCACTTCGGGCACCCATGCCGGACTCGACGTCCGGCTCAAATCCCAGCCACGCAAGATCCTCCAGCAGCGCCGCTTCGTATTCGGGCCTGCATCGGGTCCGGTCGTGGTCCTCGATCCGGAGCAGCACCCGGCTCCCGCTCAGCCGGGCGATGCCCCAGGTCCAGATGGCATTGACCACGTGGCCGAGATGGAGATAGCCCGTCGGGCTGGGAGCGAAACGCGTTGATCCCAGAGTGAGTAGTGGGACGTGGGAAGTGGGAAGTGGGAAGTGGCTCGACTCCCGGCTCCCATCAAAGTAAGCTCAACCAGCACTCCCAACGCGAGGGTCCCATGCTGAAACTCCTTCTCGGCGGCGCCACGGTCGCTACGCTGTCAATCCTGACGGCTCCTGCCGGGCAGGCCCAAACTCCAAGCCCATCAGCGTCATCATCTTCAACATCCGCGTCATCTGCGGACCAGTCGGCGGAATGGATCGTCCCCTGGGAGCGCACCCGCCCGCGCGATCCCTACGCTGATGCCAGCGGCCGGGTGTGGTTCGTGGGTCAGGCGGGCAATTACATCGCGTACCTCGACCCGTCCAAGGGCACCTTCAAGCGGTACGAGATCCCCGAAGGCACCCATCCCCACAACCTGGTCGTGGCGAAGGACGGGATGGTGTGGTATACCGGCAACCGTAATGGCAGGCTGGTGAAGCTGGACCCGAAGACCGGCGCACTCACCGATTACATGATGCCGGATCCTCAAGTCGGCGATCCCCACACCATGATCTTCGATGACGCTGGCAATGCCTGGTTCACGGCACAGCAATCAAACGCCGTCGGATTCATGAACGGCAAGACCGGCCAGATCCGTCTCTGGCGGACCGGGGAGCGGAGCCGGCCCTATGGCATCGAGGTCGCGCCGGATGGCAAGGTATGGTTCGATCTCTTTGGCACCAACAAGCTGGGGATGATCGATCCCGACGTCATGGAAGTTCAGACTTTCGACCTTCCCCATGAACGCACCCGCCCTCGGCGGATCGCAATCACGCCCGATGGCGTCGTCTGGTACGGCGACTACTCGCGTGGGTACCTCGGCCGGCTCGATCCCAACAGCGGCGAGGTGACCGAGTACGCCCTGCCGGGCGGCCAGGCCTCACTGCCCTATGCAATGGCGACCGACGGCCGAGGCCGGGTGTGGCTGGCGGAAACCGGAATGCGTCCCAACCGGCTGGTGGCGTTTGACCCGGCAACCCGGACGTTCACCGACACGGTGGAGGTCGAGGGCGGCGAAGCCCCCAACAGTATTCGTCACATGACCTGGGATGCGAAGTCAGGGGTGATCTGGTTCGGCACCGACCGGAACACCATTGGTAAGCTCGTTATCGCGAGGCCGAAGGCGACAAGCTAGGGCCTTGTCTGGTTTTTCACCACGAAGTCGCGAAGGGCGCGAAGGTATCGAGTTAACCACGGTAGCTTTTGTTTCGACTTCGTGTGCTTCGTGTCTTCGCGGTTAACTTCCGAAAACTCTCCCCATCATCAAGCCGAGCCCATGCGCGCCTTCCCTTTCACGCTGTTGCTGTTCCTGTTCACGCTGTTGCCTCCGATGTTGTCGGCCCAGGACACGACGACATACACTCGCGCCGACACGCTGCGGGGGTCGTTCGACACGCCCGGGCGCAACTGGTGGGACGTGACGTTCTATGACCTCCATGTCACCATCAGTCCCGACGACAGCAGCATCAGCGGATGGAACGGGATCACCTATCAGGTGACAGCACCCGGCACGGAGCTCCAGGTCGACCTCATGGAGCCACTCACGATCGATAGCGTGGTCCAGCAGGACCGGAAGCTCGCCCTGCGCCAGGATGGCAACGCCTGGTTTGTGACGCCGGCGAATCAGCCTGCAGGAGACACCTGTGCCACGATCACGGTGTACTATCACGGCCGCCCGCGTGTTGCCCGGCGGCCGCCCTGGGAAGGAGGCTTCACCTGGGGCAGCGACAGCCTGGGCCGGACATGGGTGGTCACCACCGATCAGGGAATGGGCGCCAGCGTGTGGTGGCCCAACAAGGACACCCAGGCCGACGAGCCCGACAGCCAGCGCGTCGCGCTCACCGTTCCGGCGCCGCTCAAGGACGTGTCCAACGGCCGCCTCCGAAGCACCACGCCCAACGATGACGGCACCATTACCTACGAGTGGTTCGTCACCAATCCGATCAACAACTACGCCATCGCCGTTGCCGCCGGACACTACGCCCACTGGAGCGAAATCTACGAGGGCGAGGCCGGCCCGCTGACCCTGGACTTCTGGCCGCTGGACTACCATCTCGAGGCCGCCAGAAAGCAGTTCCCCCAGGTGCGCACCACACTTCAGTGCTTCGAGCACTGGTTCGGGCCCTACCCGTGGTACGAGGATGGCTACAAGCTGATCGAAGTGTCCAACAACGGGATGGAACACCAGAGCGCGGTGGCCTACGGCAACGGCTACGCCAACGGTTATCGCGGCCGAGATGGCTCCGGCACCGGTCTCGGCATGAAGTGGGACTTCATCATCGTGCACGAGACCGCCCACGAGTGGTGGGGCAACAATCTCACCACCGCGGACCTGGCCGACATGTGGGTACACGAGAGCTTCGCCAACTACTCGGAGAACATCTACACCGAGTGTCTCTTCGGGAAGGAAGATGGCGCGCGCTACGTGATCGGCACCCGCCGCCTCATCCAGAACGACGAGCCTATCGTCCCGCCAGCCTACGGCGTCAACGCCCAGGGATCAGGCGACATGTACGTGAAGGGCGGCAACATGCTGCACACCATCCGGCAACTGGTGGGCGACGACGAGAAGTGGCGCGACATTCTGCGGGGAATCAACAGCACCTTCCGGCACCAGATCGTCACCGGGCAGCAGGTGCAGGACTACATCAGCCAGCAGGCCGGCATCGACCTGTCGAAAGTGTTCGACCAGTACCTGACGACCACCGACGTACCGGTGCTGGAGTACGGCGTCAGCGACGGCAACCTGCGCTACCGATGGTCCAATGTGGTGGATGGGTTCGCGATGCCGGTGGAGGTCTTGCTGGACAGCGAGAGCCAGGTACTGCGGCCAACGGAGAAGTGGCAATCGCTGGCGACTGCTGCGACGAGCCTGGAAGTGGATCCGGACTATTACGTACACGCCCGCCAGGCCGAGTAGGAACGCCGCGGCTGCGCTAGGTGGCCTGCGCCGGCGCGCCGCAGTGCTCGCAGTACCGGCTGTCCGAAATCAGCGGGTGCTGACAATGCGCGCAGGCGAGCACGACAGCGACCGGCTCGGATTCGGGCGAGTCGAGCAGCAGGAGCGCCCGCGCCGTGTAGCGGGCCTTGAGTTCCTCGTAGTCCGCGTCTGCCAGCTTGCCGGTCGCGCGATCGAATTCGATCTCCTTGAGCGCGAGGAGCGCCTGGCCCCGCGGCGTATCTTCCAGCCCCTCGTCGGATGGCACCACGCCTTCCCTGCCCGAGCGGCCCGGGCCCGGCCAGATGAGCGGCGCGAGCAGGATGCCCAGCGCGAGCAAACCGAGCAACAGCGCCGCTCCCGCCTCGGCGCCCATCAGTCTTCCACCTCCGCCAGCGCGCGGCGCAGCCGCTCTTCTCCCTCGGCACTCGCGGGCTCCAGCTCCGCTACGCGAGTCGCAGGATCGGCGCCCCCTCCGGACAGCCGGAATCGTCGTCCGATGACCCACGCGATCACGCTTCCGATCAACAGGATGAGAAAGCCCGGGACGAGATAGCCGGCCAGGTTGAAGCCCCTCGGCTCGGGCGCCATCAGCGCCTCTTCGCCGTACTTCGCCACGAAGGCGTCCAGAATCTCCTGCGCGCCCGCCCCGTCCTGGTACAGCGCGACGACCTCCTGATGGAGGCGTGGCGAAGTCGTGCAGGTAAAGTCGGTTGTGCGGCATGTGAAGATGTCGAGCGTGCAGCCGCAGTGACATGCGAGCTTCTGCTCGATCGCCTGAATCGCGCTGTTCGCATCACCGGGGGCCGTGGGGACTCGTGGCCGGCCGACGGCGCCGGGATCGTAGAGCCGACCCGCAGAGGATCCGTCACTCGAGCCGGCGGTCTGTGCGTGGAGCGCCTTCGCAGCGACCGCCAGCCCCGCCGTCAGCAGCATCCTGCGACCAGTCGAGCGTGGTCCGACGCTCACGCGACACCTGCTTCGGCAAGCGCCGGCGTCGTGTCGCGTGCAACTGTCGACTGCACCGCCGCACGCCGCACAGCCGGCCCGCCGGGCCACATCGTGATGAGGCCGCCGAGGGTCAGCACGAATCCGCCCGCCCAGACCCACCACACCAGCGGGTTAATCGCTACGCGATAGACGGCCTCTTCGGTGCCCGCCACCGATCCTGCATAGACCAGATAGATGTCTTCCCTGAGATCGCTGCGGATCCCGACCTCCGTGGACGGCTCAAAGGTGGGCTGTCCGAAGGTGTCCATATGCTGGCGCTTCTCCGACACCAGTAGTCCCAGGTCGGTGCCGTCCCGTTCCACACGCATGGCCGCAGCGGAGACGAAACGGTTCAGCGCCTTGAACTGCGAAACGCCGGTGTGGGTAAACCGGTAGGTGTGCCCGAACGGGCTGCCCAGTTCCACCGATTCACCCGGTTTCAGCGTGGCTTCCGTTTCTCGCTTGAAGGCCATGCCGGCGAACGCGACGAAGTAGATCACCACCGCGATGTGGACCAGGTATCCGCCGTAGCGGCGCCGATTACGAGCCACCAGACGCGCGAGCGCGAGCGGCGCGGCCTCCGCATGCATCCGCATGCGAGCCCGGACCCCGCGCCAGAACTCCTGCACCACCGCCCCGGTGACGAACCCGCCGAGTCCGAACGCGACGAGGGCGTAGCCGTTCCTGGCTCCGCCCGCCAGCACTACCGCCAGCGTCAGGAAACCGGCCACGACCGGCGCAACGAACTGGCGCCGCAGGTTGGCCGGCGAGGCCTTGCGCCAGGCGATGAGCGGACCGATGCCGGTGAGCGCGAGCAGCAGCAAGCCGAGGGGGACATTCACACGGTTGAAGAACGGCGGCCCGACCGTGATCTTCGTTTCCCGCACGAGTTCCGAAAGGATCGGGAAGAGCGTTCCCCAGAGCACCGAGAAGGCGATCCCCACAAGGGCCACGTTGTTGAACAGGAACGCTGCTTCGCGGCTGACCATGCTGTCGAGCTCGGCTTCGGACTCAAGGCGTGGCCATCGGGACCAGATCAGCACGAAGCTGAAAACCGCTGCCAGCAGGAGGAACACCAGGAAGAAGTAGCCCACATTCGACTGCGTGAAGCTGTGGACGCTC
>JAICQR010000038.1 GCA_025937755.1 Gemmatimonadales bacterium
GACGCCAATGTAGCGCCGGTGGTGAAGACGTCGTCCACCAGCACCAGATGACGGCCGGCGCAGTTTGCGCCCTCGAAGGCGCCCGCCACGTTGGCCTGGCGCTGGTCCGGTGTCAGCGCCGTCTGCGAGCGGGTCTCGCGCCGGCGGCGGAGGACGGTCTCGTCCATCTGCCCGCCGGTGATTCGGGCGAGCGCGCGGGCCATCATCGCGCTCTGATTGTAACCGCGCCGGCGGCGGCGGCGCGACCCGAGCGGCACCGGCACCAGCACCGATTGACAGCTCAGCGGCTCGAGCCCGCGCATCGCCAGCGCCATCGCTTCGGTCACCCGCCACCAGCCGCCGTACTTGAGTGCGTGCACCGTGCGGCGAGCCGGCTCGTCCAGCCAGACCGCGCTTCGCACCGCCGAGAGACCGTCGGGCCAGTCGCTGCAGCCGGTGCACGGGTCGTCCAGCTCAACGGTCGCACCACAGCGCGGACACCATGGCGGCTCGATCCGGTGCCAACGGCTGCGGCAGAGCCCGCAGATCAGGGCATCGCCGTCGCCGGCAGGAACCTGCTCCTCGCAGAGAAGGCAAGCCGGCGCGAGCAAGGCTCGCTCCGCCTGACGCCAGAGCCCCGTGAATTCAGCGAAGCGCGGCATCCAGCGCCGCCCGCATGACGTCCGCCGGTGGTTCGCGGTCGGGAAACCAGCGACGAAACGCTTGCATTCCCTGCGCCAGCAGCATGGTTCGGCCGTCGGCCGCAGCGAGTCCCCGTTCGCGGAGTGACTGCACCCAGGGCGTCGCACCGGGTGCGTAGACCAGATCGAGCGCAGCCCGCGCTTTCGGCATGGCGTCGAGAGGAATGGGCGACGCGTCATCGCGACGGAGTCCCAGCGGCGTGGCGTTGACCGCCACATCGCATTCTTCCGGCTGGGCCAGCTCGACACCACGACTGCCGACCCAGGCCTTGAACTCCTCGGCGCGGGCCGGCTCGCGAGACCGGACAGCCACCGCCGCACCTGCCCGGCGTGCAGCCACCACCACGGCACGGGCACCGCCGCCAGTGCCGGCAATGAGCCACTTGCCGCCCGTCACGCCCAGCCCCTCCATCGCTGCGAGCACGCCGTCCACGTCAGTATTGTCGCCTCGCACCCGCTCGGCGTGGCGCCAGAACGTGTTGCATGCACCGACCTCGCGCGCGGCGGGCGACGCATCCTGCACCAGCCGCGACGCGAGTTCCTTGTGCGGCACTGTCACGTTGCCACCACCACCTGCGCGCGCCAGCCCGCCCAGCAGCCCGGGCAGGTCGCGCGAGCTGCAGCGCAGCGGCACGTACACCGCGCTGACGCCGAGCGCGCGGAAGGCAGCGTTGTGCATCACCGGCGAGAGCGACTGCTGGACAGGATCGCCCAGTATCGCGAAGACCCTCACCCTCCGTCTCGGCACCTCAGCGCACCTCGCCCAGCCGCAGCGCGG
This sequence comes from Gemmatimonadales bacterium, assembly GCA_025937755.1. Classification (GTDB taxonomy): domain Bacteria; phylum Gemmatimonadota; class Gemmatimonadetes; order Gemmatimonadales; family GWC2-71-9; genus CAMLHP01. Next base: position 1,459 of record JAICQR010000038.1, read on the forward strand.
TGGCGCGGGTTAGGCGCTCGAGGTGATGGAATGCCTCCCGGTAGCCATCAAGTGCGCCACCGTAGGGGTCGGCCACATCGCCTTCCTCCCCGGCGTACTCGGTGAGCAGCATGGCGCGATCACCGCCGCCCAGCAGGGCCAGGCGATGCAGGTGGCTGCGCGACATCGCGAGGATGACGTCGGCTTCGGCCAGCAGGTCGGGAGTAACCCGGCGCGACCGGTGCATGCCCAGGTCCACGCCTTCCTCCAGCGCGACCAGGTATGCTCCTTCCGAAGCGGGCTCGCCATCCTGGGCGCCAGTTCCGGCCGAACTGACTGTCACGCCGGTAATGCCAGCCGCCGCCAGTTCACGTCGCAGCAGCGCTTCGGCGGTGGGGCTGCGACAGGTGTTGCCGCTGCAGACCATGAGCACGCGGGTCTCGGGGCGAGGCGACGTCATGGCGCGAGCCGTCCCACCCGGCGGCGAATCAACGGACGCGGCAGCGCACCCTCACGGATCATGACCGGTACCTGCTGGGTGCAGTCCACGATTGTAGAGGGAGGAACGTTGCCAAGCACGCCTCCGTCGAGCACCAGCAGCGTACCGTCGTCCACCGCGGCCTGAAACAGCTGGACCAGCCGCTCCACCCCGGGCGCGGGAGGGCCGCCGGGGCGATTGGCCGAGGTGGATGTCACCGGCATGCCGATGGTCTGGATCAGCCGAGCCATGCCGGCATGCGATGTGTGCCGCACGGCCACCCCGCCTTCGGGGCCGCGCAGCCGATCCGGCAGCCGTCCCTCGCCGCCCGCCAGCACCAGCGTCAGCGGTCCAGGCCAGAATTCGTCCGCCATCGCCCGCGCGGCTGGGGTGAACACGAGCCCCCACTGCTCGGCCATGAGCCGGCTGCCGACCAGCAGCAGGAACGGTTTGCGGGGGGGACGGCCTTTCAGCGCCGCGAGCGCTGTCAGCGCCTCATCATCTGGCGCCGAGCCGAGTCCGTAGACGGTTTCGGTGGGATAGGCCAGCAGCTGGCCGCGTTCGAGTTGGGCCTTGACCGGCGCGGCCGCGGCAGCGACATCATGGGCGGTCCGGAACGGAAGCGTCATCGCTGGTGCGACGCCCACGCTTCCGCCAGCGCGAAATCGTCGCTGGTGGTGATCTTGAAGTTGAGTGCCGAGTCCGGCACCAGCCGGACATCCACGCCGGTGGCCTCAACCAGCATTGCATCGTCGGTGGCGCCAGGCAGCGCTGCACCATGGGCTGCATCCAGGACGTCGCGCCGGAAACCCTGTGGCGTCTGGGCCCGCCAGAGAGCCTGTCGCGGAAGCGTGCGGCGAACCACCGAACCGGTTGCGTCACTCTCCTTGAGCGTATCGGCGAGGGGAACTGCCGCGAGCGCTGCTCCAGTGTCGCGCGCAGCGGCGATGACCTGGGAGATCACTTCTTCGCTCACGAAGGGCCGTGCGGCATCGTGGACCAGCACCAGCTCGGCAGCAGGTGGCAGCACGGCAAGGGCACGACGCACCGAGTCCGCGCGCTCGGCACCGCCGGCGACCAGCGTCACGGCGGGCCCCTGCACCTGGGCCAGCCAGCCGGGCGGCGCTGCGGCGTGCTCCGCCGGCAGCGCTATGACGACATGGACGACGTCGGGATGTCTGGAGAAAGGTCGCAGCGCGCGCAGCAGCAGCGGCACACCGGCAAGCTCGCGGAATTGCTTGAGCGGTCCGGCACCGGCCCGGTCTCCTCGGCCCCCGGCCACGAGCAGCACACCAACGTCACGCGGCAAGGGCGCGCACCAGTTGGTTGACGTGGTCAAGTCCGATCAGTTCGGCCGCACCATTGCCGAGCGAAGCGCGGGACGATGCGTACACTCGGCGAAAGCCGACCCGCGCCGCCTCCTGCACCCGCCGCTCGAGGCCGGCGATGGGGCGGATCTCACCGCCCAGGCCAATTTCGCCGAGGAAAACGACGTCGGAGGGCGTGGGACGGTTGTGCAAGCTCGAGATGAGCGCGGCCGCGACGGCGAGGTCGGTGCCGGGCTCGGTGAGGCGCACACCAGCGGTGGCCTGCACGAACACGTCAAGATCGCTGAAGCCGGTCGCCGCGCGGCGCTCCAGCACCGCGAGCAGCACTGCCAGTCGCTTGGGATCGAGCCCTGTGGCGACCCGCTGGGGAGTGCCGTATCCGGAGCGCGACGCCAGCGCCTGGACCTCCACCAGCACCGGGCGGGTGCCTTCCATGAGCGCCGTGACCGCGCTGCCGGTGATACCGGCAGACCGCGCCGCCAGGAAGACCTCGCTCGGATTGGCCACCGGGACCAGCCCGGCGGCGGTCATGGCAAAGACGCCCAGTTCATCCACCGAACCGAACCGGTTCTTGGTGGCGCGAAGTAGCCGGTAGTCGAGCGCGGTCTCGCCTTCGAAATAGAGCACGGTATCCACGATGTGCTCGAGGGTGCGGGGCCCCGCGATACCGCCGCCCTTGGTGACATGGCCGACCACCACCACGGCGGTGCCCGTGTCCTTGGCAAAACGCATCAGGCGCCCGGCACACTCCCGCACCTGGCCGACGTTGCCCGGGGCACCTTCGAGCAGCTCGGTGTACACGGTCTGAATGGAGTCGAGGACCAGCAGGTCGGCAGGGACAGCGGCAGTGGCGGCGATGATCCGCTCGAGCGACGTCTCGCCCAGCACCCGGACCGCGCCCGCGTCTTCGGACAGGCGCTCAGCGCGGAGCCGCAGCTGTTCGGGGCTCTCCTCGCCGCTGGCATAGACCACGGAGCGGCCGGCCTGCTCCAGCCGGGCCGCCGCCTGCAACAGCAGCGTGGACTTGCCGATGCCGGGCTCACCACCGATGAGCGTCATGGAGCCGGGAACGATGCCGCCACCCAGCACGAAGTCGAATTCGTCGAGTCCGGTGCGCCAGCGGGCATTGGGCGGCGACTGCACTTCCCGCAACCGGCCGGGAGCTTCCGCTGCCGGCGCGCGCTCGCCGCGCACCCCACGCCGCGCCGCCACCACCGGCTCCTCCGCTACGCTGTTCCACGCGCCGCACGCCTCACAGCGGCCCGTCCACTTGGGATGCTCGTGGCCGCACTCCCCGCAGCGATACAGCGACTTGGCGCGCGCCACGTTAGTCGGTCTCCTCCCGGGCCGTGAGGTTGTCGAAGCGGGTGTATTCCCGGCTGAACCGGAGCTGGACATCGCCGGTCGGGCCATTGCGGTTCTTCGACAGCATGATCTCGGCCAGGCCGCGCTTGGTCTCGTCCTCGCGGTCGTAGTACTCGGCGCGATGGATGAAGATGACCAGGTCGGCGTCCTGCTCGATGGCCCCTGAATCACGCAGGTCGGACAGGATCGGCTTGCGCTCACCGCCGCGCTGTTCCGAGGCACGAGACAGCTGCGAGAGTGCTACTACCGGCACCTCCAGTTCGCGCGCCAGCGCCTTGAGCGAGCGCGAGATATCGGATATCTCCTGCACCCGGTTCTCGGCGTACTCGGGGCTGCGCATGAGCTGGAGGTAGTCCACCACCAGCATCTTGACGTCGTACTCCGCCTTGAGACGGCGTGCCTTCGAGCGCATCTGCAGCAGGGTGAGCGCCGGCTGGTCGTCGATCCAGATGGGGCAACTCTGGAGGATGCCGGCAGCGCGAGCCAGCTGGGTGAAGTCGTAGTCCCGCAGCGTCCCCTGCCGCACCCGCTGGGCATCCACCCGGGCCATGCTGGTGAGCATCCGGTGGACCAGCGCTTCCTTTGACATTTCCAGCGAGAAGACCGCGACCCCCTGCTGCTCCAGAGCGGCATTGGCCGCGACGTTCAGCGCAAAGGCGGTCTTGCCCATCGATGGCCGGGCGGCGATGACAACCAGCTCCGACGGCTGGAACCCGCTGGTCAGGCCATCCAAATCTGCGAAACCGCTGGGAACACCGGTAATCGCCTTGCCGCTCTTCTGGAGCGTTTCTATGCGCTCCATCGTCGGCCACAGCATCTCCTTGAGCCGGGTGAACCCTTCGTCGCCCCGCTGCTGCGAGATCTGGAAGATCCGGGCCTCGGCCGAATCCAGCAGCTCGTTGGCGCGCGCCTTGGGGTCGTAAGCCTCGGTGACGATGGCGGTGGCGCCCTCGATGAGGCGCCGGAGAATGGCCTTCTCCCGAATGATGCGGCCGTGGAATTCGAGATTGGCCGCGGTAGGCACCGCGTCCACCAGCTCGCCCACATACTCGAGCCCGCCGGCCGAATCCAGTTCGCCCCGGCGGATCAGTTCGTCCCGCAACGTCACATGGTCGATGACTGTCCGGTGCTCGGTGAGCGCCACCATGGCCCGGAAGAGACGCCGGTGTGCCTCCCGGTAGAACATGGTGTCGTCGAGCAGCTCGGTCGCGCGGAGCGCCGCGTCCTGGTCCAGCAACATGGCCCCGAGCACCGCTTGCTCTGCCTCGTTGCTCCAGGGCGCTGCCCGGCCGACGTATGCGTCAGCGGTCGAGTAGTTGTCGGGCGATCCGGACGTCATCCCAGGTTGGCTTCTTCCAGTTTGGATTGCGGAGCAGTGCCGCGGGGTGATACGTGACGACGAGCGGAATGCCGTCGTACTGATGCACCTTGAGACGCAGGGCTCCCAGAGACTTCTTCACACCGAGGAGCGTTTCCGCGGCGGTCGTTCCCAGTGCGAGGATCACGCGCGGCTTGAGGATCGCAAGCTGCCGTCGAAGGTACGGCAGGCAGGCCTCGATCTCGTCCGGCTGCGGCTTGCGATTCTGGGGCGGCCGGCACTTCACCACATTGCAGATGAACACGTCCTCGCGCCGCAGTTCAATGGCCGAGAGGATGTCTTCCAGCAGCTTGCCCGCCTGCCCCACGAAAGGCCGCCCGGTCTCATCCTCGGTGGCGCCGGGACCCTCGCCCACCAGCACCAGCTTCGCGGTTGCGCTGCCCTCGCCGGGAACAGCGTTCTTCCGGGTCTGGCACAGTCCGCAACAATACGTCGAACGGATGCGCTCCGCGACCTGCTCGAGGGTTTCGAGGCCAGCCAGTGGGTCGCCCACCAGCGGAATTGCGGGCGAGACGATGGACATGCCAGCTTCGGGAATTGGCGGGGCGCCGATGCGCCAGTCGGCTCGGCGGCTCGGCGCCTCGGCGGCTCGGCGCCTCGGTGACTCGGTCGGGTCATCGGTCGATGTCGGGGCGGCAGCAGCTTCCTGAGCTTTCGCAGCCGAGCCGTCCAGCCGCCGAGCCGCCAGGCCGTCCAGCACCACCTCATTCCCGCCCAGCTCGGCCTGCTGCCGCAGGTAGCGCGCGCGGGGGTCAGCCAAGGCGCGTCTCCACGGCGTCGAGGATGCCGTCCGCGATCTCGCGCTTGCCGGCCAGCGCCAGCGTCTGGCTCGATCCATCGCTGCCGAGGAGGACCACGCGATTGGTATCGACCTCGAACCCCGCGCCTGGCTCCAGCGCGTCGTTCACCACGATCAGATCCAGCCCCTTCGCGGCCAGCTTGGCTCGGCCCTTCTCGAGCGCATCCCCGGTCTCGAGCGCAAACCCGACGATCACGGCGCCCGGCTTTCGCAGGGACCGGGTGCCGGCGAGAATGTCGTCGGTGGGTGCCAGCGACAGGTGGAGCGTGCCGCCAGTGCGAGGGCGCTTGACCGCCGCGATGTCGTCGGTGCGATAGTCCGCGGGCGCAGCGGCCATGACCAGCACGTCGGTCTGGGGCAGCCTCCGACCCACTGCCGCACCCATCTCGGCGGTGGTCTCGACCCGCTCGACCTCGATGCCCGCATGGGGCGCGAGCGCACCGGGACCGAGGATCAGCCGTACGATGGCGCCGCGGGCCCATGCGGCCTCGGCCAGCGCGATGCCCATGCGGCCGCTGGAACGGTTGGTCATGACGCGAACCGGATCGAGCGGCTCACGGGTCGGACCACCGGTGACAACAACGCGCCGTCCCGCGAGCCTGCTGCCGGTGGACGCCAGCAATCGCTCCGCGGCCAGCATGATGCTGGCCGGTTCGCTCATGCGTCCTGGCCGCTCGCTCGGTCCCTCGGCCAGCGCCCCGATTTCCGGCCCGACGGTCGCGACGCCGCGCGCTGCGAGACCAGCCAGATTGGCCCGGGTGGTATCGGCGGCGAACATCTCGTCGTTCATGGCAGGTGCCAGCAGAATCGGCGCCGGAGTGGCAAGCAGGAGCGTCGTCAGCAGGTCATCCGCGATGCCCTGCGCCATCCGGGCAATCAGGTGGGCCGTCGCCGGGGCCACGACGACTACGTCGGCACCCTCACCCAGGCGGACATGTGACAACGCCCCGCCTGGCTCCCAGAGGGAAGTCAGCACGGGGCGACCGGTAAGTGCCTCGAACGTCACTGGCCGCACGAATTCCGCGGCCGCGCGCGTGAGGACGACGTCCACGCGGGCGCCCGCCTCGACCAGTCGGCGGGCCAGCATGCAGCTCTTGTAGCACGCGATCCCGCCAGTCACGCCGAGGACGACGCGCCGGCCGGACCAGAACGTCACGCTTCGGAGCGGCGGCGGCGAACCAGCTTGTAGTTCAAATCGCCATCCACAAGCGACTCGATGGCGCGCGTGGTCAGCTTCTCCTCGCCCGCGACGGCCTCATGGCCGGCGGGAAACTCATTCAGATACCGCGCGAACTTGGCGGCCACCAGCACGCCGAGGTACTTGTTGCCGGACTGCCGGGCCACTTCGGTCGGGGTCACGATCCGCATCTGCTCTCCTTGGTACTCTTCAGGTTGGCGAAGTCGCAGCCAGCGCTGCCGCTTCGCGAAGTACTTCAGCCTTGAGGCGGGCAACATCGTCCGCCAGCGATGGCAGCCGGCGCACCCGGCGGCCCTCGGAATCGATGATCGCTGCCACCGCCGAGACCGCGCTGACCAGGTCGTTGTTGACCACGATGTAGTCGTACTCGCCTGCCTCGGCCATCTCTTCCGCCGCGCGACGCATCCGGGCCTCGAGCTCCTTCGCCGGTTCGGTGCCGCGGCGGCGGAGCCGCTCAGCCAGCACCGCGCCCGATGGCGGCAGGACAAACACCAGCACCGCGCCGGCAACGCTCTCACGAATCTGCCGGGCGCCCTGGATCTCGATGTCGAGAACGGCGGTGCGTCCCTCGGACGCGAGGCGATCCAGTTCCGCCTTCAACGTGCCGTAGTACTCGCCGCCATACATGGCCCATTCGGCGAATTCACCCGCTGCGACCCTGGCATCGAATTCGGCGCGGGTCACAAAGTGGTAATCCACCCCATCCTTCTCGCGCGGGCGCATGGCCCGCGTGGTGGCCGACACCGAGTACCCCAGTTCTTCCCGGCCGTCCAGCAACGAGCGCGCAATGGTGGTCTTGCCTCCGCCGGACGGAGACGACAGCACCAGGACAAACGGCCTCACTCGAGGTTCTCCAGCTGCTCGCGGATCTTCTCGAGATCGCCCTTCACCTGGATGACCAGGGTCGCGATCCCGGCGTCGTTCGCCTTGGAGCCTATGGTGTTGGCTTCGCGACCCATTTCCTGGGCCAGGAAGCCCAGCTGCTTGCCCACCGGTCCTTCGACCGCGAGCGCGCCGCGGCACGCGTCGATATGCGCAGCGAACCGCACCAGCTCCTCCGAGATATCGAGCCGGTCTGACATCAGGGCGATCTCCTGCGCCAGCCGCTGGGGATCGAGCCCTGTGCCGCCGATCAGTTCCTGGGCCGACTGCGAAAGCCGGTTACGCTCGCGGGTGAGGCGGGCCGGCGCCAGCTCAGCGATGCGGCCCAGTGCTGCGCGAATTGATTCCAGCCGCACGACGATGTCCTGCTGCAGCGCCGCTCCCTCACGCAGCCGCATCGTGCGACATGCCGCCGCGGCCTCCCCTACCACCGGCTCGATCTCGTCCCAGGTGGGTGGCGCCGAGTCGGGCTGGGACCAGGTCAGCACTTCAGGCTGGCGCGCCACCAGCTCGAGGTTGACATCGCCGCTCAGGTCAAGCGCCTGCTGCAGCTCCTTGAGCCGGGTGGCGAACTGGCGCGCCCGGTCCAGGTCGACCGAGAGCGCCGGTTCCCGGGCGTCCGAGTCCACCCATCGGGCGCTGAGGGACACATGCCCCCGCTCGAACTCCTGCCGGACCCGGTCCTTGATGGCGGCCTCGAAGCTGGCGAGGTCGTTTACGAGCCGGGGGGTGAAGAGCAAAAACCGGTGATTGACGCTGCGGATCTCGACCCGCAGCCGGCCGGCCGCCAGTTGCCGTTCGGCCTCACCAAAACCGGTCATGCTCTGCGCCAAGGCCGCCTCGCGTTGCCGTTGAAGTGGAGCCTCGAAATCTAGTCCACAGATGAAGTTGATGAAAGGGGATGAAGTTGATGGGGCGCCACATGCGATTGGCCCCGCCTAACCCGACTGAGGGCGCACTTTTTGGGGTTGATCGGGCGAGAAACTGATGACGGAGTCCTGGAGTAAGACTCCAGATTTGGGGCATGAGAGGCTCGAACGATGATCAACAGACCTACAAGGTCATCGGAGCGGCGATGCGGGTGCACCGTCAGCTGGGCTGTGGCTTTCTTGAGGCAGTGTATCGGGATGCCCTCAGAGTGGAACTGACTTCGTCGGGTATTCCGTTTGAGGGTGAGGTCCCGTTTGGCGTCGTCTACGACGACCGGTTGCTGGAATCGCGATACCGTGCAGACCTCGTCTGCTTCGGTGAGATACTGGTGGAACTGAAGGCGATGGCGGCGATAACCGGGAGGGAGACAGCACAGGTCTTGAACTACCTGAAGGCGAGCAAATTGGAGCGAGGACTGCTGCTCAACTTCGGCGCCCGCCGGCTCGAGGTGCAACGCCTTTCGATCACCCATCAGCTTCATCGGTAAACATCGACTTCATCTGCGGATCTAGTTGGTAAACCCCCACCTCACCCCGAACGCCCCCGAGTACTGCGGAATCCGGAACCCGGGCACCGGGTTCTCGGTCTCGTCCAGCACGTTCCGGCTCTCCCAGAAGATGCTGAACGATTCGATCGCGACCTGGACCCGGGTCCGCAGATAATGCGCTTCGTTGACCGTCACCGGGCCGCCCAGCGCATCGAAGCCCAGCACGCCCGCGCGCCAGCCTTCGTAGTCGGCCTCGAGCTTGAGATCGAACGCTCCGCTCCGGAAGGTTCTGAGAAACTTCGTACGGATGGTGCCGGTGAGGGTCCAGTGCCGGGCCGGTGCACCGCCGGGGGCCGATGAACCGGACGGCTGGCTGTACCAGCCGCGGAACGAAATCCAGTCCAGCGGCTTGAGCCTGCCACCCACCGACACCCAGGTGGTCGCGGGCACATCGGCGAGCGTCGTCACAAGGGGAATCTCCTGATACGCCAGCGGCACGAACGCACCGGTCCGGGAAATCCGTCCCTCGACCCCGATCCAGTCGCGATCCCACAGCAGGCCCACCTCGGCCTCCGACACATCCTGCTCGGGGCTCGCCAGCACGGCCGGCGCGGCCACGGCCTGGCCCAGCCGCGCCGATCCGAACACCGATGCACCGCCCGGCAACCCGATGCCAGCGCGACCGCCAATCCAGCGGCTGCTGCGCTCGCCATCGTGCGCCTGATACCTGCCGTCCACTGACAGGGTGACCAGCGGTGCCGGCGCGATGGACGCTCCTGCCTGGAGGTCCAACGGCGTCCACCTGTTGGCCCAAAGTCCGAGGACGCGGGCCGAGGTGCGCGCGCTGCGCCAGGTGAGCCCGCCGCCGGCACGCCAGATCGACTGATCCACACCCATGCTGTCGAAACCGCTGCGTTGGGCCAGCAGATCGAACCGCACTCCCTGCCCTGCGGCACCCGCGGCATTCCCGAAAAATCCACGGAGCATGACCTCACCGCGGCGACCTTCGATTCGTTCGCCGGTGATGGCACCGTCCGAGAACAGATCCCGGTCCAGCGACGACGAGAGATACTGCAGCACCACACCGCTATTCGGCGCCGGGACGTAGCTGACCTGTCCCCACAGGTGGGTCCCCTTGTACTGGCCGGTGGAACCCGATGGTGGTGGTGCCTCGCGATAGTCGAGACCGGCGCCAAATCCCAGCCCTCCCCGGGAGCGCCGTTCCAGCGCAGCACCATACTGCTTGTATGACGACGGCCCCGCGGACAACAGGATGTTCGACTTGGCGGCGAGACGATCATGACTGCGGGTGAAGAGATGCACTCGCAACTGGCCGGGCCAGCGCTCGACCTCCACGCGGGAGAACAATTCGAGTGGCAGGGTGGCCGGGTCGGTGCTGACACTGTCAGGCCCCAGCGCAAGGTACGGCAGGCCGTCCACGAGATACTCGACGCTGGCGCTGCCCCGGCCGGCATAGGCCACTGGTTCAGGACGGCCAACGCCGCCCGCGCGCCAAAGCCAGGCCCCGGGCACCTGTGCCACCAGATCGCTGACGGTCAGCGCGCCGGACCAATCGATGGAATCGCGGGTGAATACCATCCGGCTGCCGGATGGCAGCGGACCTGGCACGTCGAGCCGCGGTATCGACGCCACCGGGGTCCGGGCGTCTTCCTGCAGCTGGCGCCACTCCTCAACCGAGTCTTGCGGCTGGTCCGGCGCGCCCACCCCTGGCATGCCTGGCGGCAGGACCGGGAGCGTATCCTGGGCGATGGCTTGCGCCGGGAGCGCAAGCAGCACCGTCAGGGCGAGCGTGCTAGCCCGCACGCGCCAGCAGGAAGTCACCGAAGAGCCGCACGCCCATGCCGGTGGGGCCGCGCACACGGGTTGCGTCTTCGCGGTCGGTGTACGCCGTCCCGGCGATGTCCACGTGGGCCCACGGATATTCCTCCGCGAACTCACGCAGGAACCAGCCCGCGGTGATGCTGCCGCCCGGCCGCCCGCCGCTGTTCTTCATGTCGGCGATGTCACTCTTGATCAGGTCGTGATACTCCTCGAACATCGGCAGGGGCCAGACCAGCTCGCCGGCGCGGTCGCCCGCGGCGCGGAGCTCGGCGATGAGCGGCTCGTCGGTCCCCATCACCGCTGCCGCGGTGTGGCCCAGCGCAATGACCACGGCGCCGGTGAGCGTTGCCGCATCCACCACGCAAGCCGGCTGGTAGCGCCGCGCCCAGGAGAGCGCGTCAGCCAGGATGAGCCGGCCTTCCGCGTCGGTGTTGACGACTTCGATGGTCTTGCCCAAATGGCTCTTCACCACGTCGCCCGGACGGTACGCGGTGCCGCTCGGCATGTTCTCAGCCGAGGGGATGAGCCCGATGACGTGCAGCTTCGGCTTGACGCGGCCCAGCATCTCGAAGGTGCCCAGCACCGCCGCGGCGCCGGACATGTCGTACTTCATGTCCTCCATCTTCTCCGCGGGCTTGATCGAGATGCCACCGGTGTCGAAGGTGACACCCTTGCCCACCAGCACCACCGGCGCAGCATCGGCGCCCTTGTACTCCAGCACGATGAACCGAGGCTCCTGGACGCTGCCCTGAGCCACCGCGAGCAGTGCGCCCATGCCTTCCTTCTCGATCGCGGCGCGATCGAGCACGGTGACGCCGAAGCCGTGACGCCGCCCCAGCTCTCCGGCCACATTGCCGAGATACGTGGGGGTGCACTGGCTGCCGGGCAGCACCTGGACTTCGCGGGCGAACGTCTGCCCTGCGCCGATGGCGTCACCGAGGGTGAGGCCATGTTGCGCCGCCTGGTCCGCCAGCAGCAGTTCGGCGCGGGTGAGATCAGGCTTGGGATCTTCGGGCGGCTTCCGGAGGGCGGCGTAGTGCCAGCCGCCGAAGTGAAAGCCCTCGGCGGCAGCGCGTGCGATATCTGCGGGCGATGCTCCCCCCGCCGCACCCGGCGCCACGGCCAGCGAAAGCGTTCCGGTTCCCATGATCCGGGCTCGCTTGGCAGCAACAGCCGCGGCCCGTCGAACTGCTGCGACACCGCCCTCGTCGGGTTTGCCGGTTCCCACCAGCAACACGCGGGTGGCGTGGCCATCAGGATAGGCCAGTGCGGTCTGGTCGCGCTTCCCGTTGAAATCGCCCGAACCGATCAGGCGTCCAAGCGCGCCACCAGTGGCCTGGTCCAGCGCAGTCCACTCCGGAGGCATGGGGCCCCGGGGCATGGCGAGCGCCAGCAACGGGGTGGCGTGCTGCTCGGGCGAAACGGCGAGAAGTGCGAGTTCCAGGCTCATGGCGGTCGGGGTAGAGGTGCGGCAAAAACTAACTGGTCACGATGCGGGCGCCCACCTTCAGCCGGCCGGTGGCACCGTGCGCCAGATTGACGCCGAATACGACACCTTCAGGAGTCTTGCGATAGGTGGCGAGCGTCCTCGATGGTTCCTTGCTCATGACCGCGGTGTCCTGGTCGATGGTGGGGATGGCGCAGCGCACGCAACGACCGGTCATGGAGAACGGGATCTCACCGACAGTGAGCTCCTGCCACTGGTCCTCGTCGTATGGCCCGGCGCCGGACACTACGAGGTTGGGCCGGAAGCGGTTCATCGGGATCGGATCGGGAAGCCGCCGGTTGAGGTCCTCAAGCGACGCCTCGCCCACCAGCAGAAATGGATAGGCGTCGGCAAAGCCTACCCGGCCGATCGCACCATTGCCATCGGAGAACCGGCGAGCAGCGTCATCGGGCAGGAATAGCAGTCGGCACCCCTTACCCAGGTACTTGCCGGCCCAGCGGTCGGCGTCGGTTCCGCACGACTCGGCCTCGACGGCGTCGCCCCAGACTTCGGTCTTCGTGCTCGGCCCACCACCGGCTGGCGCCACGATCGTTGCCATGCCCGGTGCCGAAAGCTCGACCCCGCCGTCCACCAGCCGGGGGCGGATCAAGGCAAGGGCAGCGTTCCATCGCTGGGTCTGGAAGTAGTTGTCCTGATCGACAAACATCCAGCGCCGATCCCATCTGAGCCCGAAGTCATCGACGTCCCACGACGCGACCTCCGTCCCACCGCAGGACTTGACCGGGTACACGTTGAGAGCGGAGAGGGTGAGGGGCATGGGCTCGAAATATACCCAGTGCCATCAGCGCCCGGCGACGCTTACACTTGTGCGTCAGACCCTCACCCGAACCGGAGACCCGCGTGACTCGACCGTTGGCCGAGCTGGTGCGGACGTTCGACCCTGAAGCGCATGGCCTCGATGCCGGGCGGCTGGAACGCGACGCTCTGCTCGCACCGTTCACCACGTTCCGGATTGGCGGCCCGGCTGACCTGCTGTATACCGCCAACAGCGCCGACGATCTGGCGCGGGCGGTGACTGGCGCGCGTGCGGCAGGAATTCCCTGCTTCGTCCTGGGGCTCGGCGCCAACATCCTGGTGGGCGACCGGGGGATCCGTGGCATGGTGGTCCGCAACCGCACGCTCAAGACCACGTGGCACGCCAATGGCCTGGTAGACGTGGAAACCGGCGTGGTGGTGGCGGACCTGATCCAGGACGCGGTGCGCCGGGGATGGAGCGGCTTGGAGCACTACGTCGGGATTCCCAGCACGGTGGGCGGTGCGGTGTGGCAGAACCTGCACTTCCTGTCGCCGGCGCCGGAGCGCGACCGCACGATGTTCATCGCCGAAAACTTTCAGAGCTGCGACATTCTCTCGGCTGAAGGCGAGCGCCGCACGGTGGATGCCGACTACGTCGCGTTCGGGTATGACGACTCCGTCTTCCACCACCGGGACGACATTGCGCTGTCGGTGCGTTTCCAGCTGGCACCGGGCGACTCGTCGGTGATGCACCGGGTCATGCAGGAGAACCTTGCCTGGCGCGGCGGGCGGCATCCATGGCTCCAGATCCACCCCAGCGCGGGCAGCATCTTCAAGAAGATCGAGGGTGTGGGCGCAGGGCGGCTGGTGGACCAGTGCGGGCTCAAGGGCTACCGGGTGGGCGACGCCCAGATCTCCTTCATCCATGCCAACATCGTGGTGAACCTCGGCCGCGCCACCGCCGCCGACGTGCAGGCGGTCATCGCCCACGCGCAGCAGTCCGTGTATGACAAGTTCGGGCACAAGCTGGAAGTCGAGATCGGGCGAATCGGGGAGTTCTAGAGCGGAAGTGAGAAGTGAGAAGTGAGAAGTGCCCGAGGCGAGAGTCGAACTCGCACGGGGTTGCCCCCGGCGGATTTTGAGTCCGCTGCGTCTGCCATTCCGCCACTCGGGCCGGTCGCGGAATCTACTTCAGGGCGACCGGCTTTCCCAGAATCTCGCTCCAGATCATGGCCTCGCGCAGGCCGCCAGGCGGACGGCGTCCAGGTACAGCGACACTTGCCTTCATCGGCGCCGCCCTGTGGATGCGCTTGTCGAAACGGTCGTGGTGCTCGCCGGCCAGCTCGTAGTTGCGCACCTCGACCTCGGCGAGGCGACGGGCAATGACCGCTTCAGCCTGGGCATCGAGTGAAATGGGCTCGGCTATGTCAGCGTCCAGCGAGACGCCATCCTCGCCCTTGATGACGATCGCCGCGGGACGAGGCCTGGGCGAGACTATGACCGACTTGCGCCGGACAGGCGGAAGTGGCACCGGCCTCGGTTGAGAAGACATGCCGCCCTCGGCCACCCGCCGGGATTCTTCCAGCACCTGCTGCAGCTCTCGCATCAGGTCGCTGGCGCCGACGGACGTGCCCGCTGCCGCGCCCGCCGCCGCGCGCCGCCCGGCCTCCCGCCGGGCATCTTCGGCGGCAGACTTGGCGCCCCTGGCGATGGACCGCACCACCATGTAGATGATGACGGCCGGCAGCAGCCAGGTAAACTCCATGGATCAGCTGCCCACGGTCCGGGTGGACTCACCGCCGGCAATCGAGCGCCGCATGCTGGTGTCGGCCTCGATGTTCTGATAACGCTGATAATCCATCACGCCGAAGTTCCCGTTCCGGAACGCGTCCGCCATGGCCAGCGGCACCTGTGCCTCCGCTTCCACTAGTTTAGCTCGGTTCTCCTCGACGCCGGCCACGTTCTCCTGCTCGGTGGCCACGGCCGCGGCCCGCCGCTGCTCGGCATGGGCCCGC
>JAICQR010000116.1 GCA_025937755.1 Gemmatimonadales bacterium
GTATCGGGTGGTGCGGCCGGACGGGCGGCTGATGGGCGGGGCGATGCATTACCTGTCGCGGGGCCTGGGCGAAATGGGGATGGTGAAGTTCGGCAAGGTATTGGCGGTGATCTTCGCAGTAATGTGTATTGGCGGGTCGCTGGGTGGCGGGAACATGTTCCAGGTCAACCAGTCGATGAACGCGATCCAGGAGAATGTGCCGCTGCTGACGGCCTATCCCTGGGTGTACGGGCTGATCATGGTCCTGATCACCGGCATCGTGATCATCGGCGGGATCCGACGGATCGCGTCGGTGGCGGACAAGATCGTGCCGTTCATGTGCGGGCTCTACGTGATCGCCTGCCTGGTCGTGATCTTCACCAGCTGGTCGGCGATCCCGGCCGCGTTCAGCGCGATCATCGATGGCGCGTTCAGTCCGGGCGCGGCGTACGGCGGGTTCATCGGCGTGCTGGTGCAAGGATTCCGACGCGCAGCGTTCTCCAACGAGGCCGGCGCGGGCTCGGCGGCAATTGCCCACTCGGCGGCGCGGACGCCCTACCCGGTGCGGGAAGGCGTGGTGGCACTGCTGGAGCCGTTCATCGACACGGTGGTGGTGTGCACCATGACGGCGCTGGTCATCGTCATCACCGGCGCATACGCCAATCCGGAGTACGCCCAGCTGATCGCCGACAGCCAGGGCGCGGCACTGACGTCGCGCGCGTTTGGCGAGCATATCACGTGGTTCCCGCTGGTGCTGTCGCTGGCGGTGATGCTGTTCGCGTACTCGACGATGATCAGCTGGTCCTACTACGGTGAGCGCTGCTGGGTCTACCTGTTCGGTGACGGCACCACCCGGCTGTACCAGGTGCTGTTCCTTGCGTTCACGTTCCTGGGCTCGATCGTGACGGCGACCAACGTGCTCGACTTCGGCGACTACATGATCCTGGGGATGGCCTTCCCCAACCTGCTGGGCGTGCTGCTCCTGAGCGGGAAGATCCGGAAGGACCTGGACAGCTACTGGGGGATGTACAAGCGGGGGGAATTTCCCGTCTACAAGTGAAAAGTGAGAAGTGAGAAGTGGGAAGTGGGAAGTGGGAAGTGGGAAGTGGGAAGTGGACACACCACACAAGGAGCGCTTGTGGCTGACGAAGTCGTCCATCGCGAGCAATGGGGTTCGCGCATCGGGTTGATCCTGGCGATGGCGGGCAACGCCGTCGGGCTGGGCAATTTCCTCCGCTTCCCGGTGCAGGCAACCGAGAACGGCGGCGGGACGTTCATGATCCCGTACTTCATCGCGTTCCTGCTGGTGGGCATCCCGCTGATGTGGATCGAGTGGGGCGTGGGCCGGCACGGCGGCGAGCGGGGCCATGGCTCCACGCCGGGCATGCTGGAGGCGCTGTGGCATCATCCGGTGGCCAAATATCTCGGCGTGCTGGGCCTCTTCATGCCGATCATCGTGCTGATCTACTATTGCTACATCGAATCGTGGACGCTGGCGTGGACCTTCTTCTCGCTGACCGGCGCCACCCAGGGGCTGGATGAGGCGGGGATGCGGGCGTTCTTCGGTTCCTATGTGAACCTCCAGAACGGCACGGTGCACGGCTTCTGGACCCCGTTCATCTTCTTCTTCATCACCATCGCCGTCAATTTCTGGGTGGTGAGCCACGGGCTGACCAGGGGGATCGAGCGGCTGGCCAAGATCGGCATGCCGCTGCTGTTCATCTTCGCGGCGATCCTGGTGGTTCGGGTGCTGACGCTGGGGGACCAGACGGTGATGGTCAACGGCGTGGCCACCACCAGCAGCCCGCTGGCCGGCCTCGACTTCATGTACAGTCCGGACTGGTCGAAGCTCACCGACCCATCGGTGTGGCTGGCGGCAACGGGGCAGATCTTCTTCACGCTGTCGGTGGGCATGGGCTCGCTGGCGGCGTATGCGTCGTACCTCAGGAAGACCGACGACATCGCGCTGTCGGGCATCGCGACCGCGGCCACCAACGAGACTGCGGAAGTGGTGTTGGGCGGCTCGCTGGCGATCCCGGCGGTGGTGGCGTTCTTCGGCGTGTCGGGGGCGGTGGCGATCGCGTCGGGCGGAAGCTTCGACCTGGGATTCATCGCGATGCCGCTGGTATTCAATCAGCTGCCGGGGGGAGCGATCATCCAGTCGGCGGCCGGTTTCATGTGGTTCGGGCTGCTGTTCTTCGCCGGGATCACGTCGTCAGTGGCGATGTCAACGCCGGTGCTGTCATTCGTGGAGGAGAACTGGGGCTGGACCCGGAAGCAGACCGCGTGGACCCTGGGCGCGATCGCCGTGGCGATCGGCATCCTGCACATTGTGTACAACACGCGCGGCTTCCTGGATGAATGGGACTACTGGGCGGGCACGTTCGGGCTGGTGGTGCTGGCGCTGGTGGAGACGGTTCTCTTTGTCTGGGTGTTCGGGCCGGAGAAGATGTGGGCCGAGCTGCATCACGGCGCCCAGATCCGGATTCCCCGGTTCTACAAGTTCATCCTGACCTACGTCACGCCGACGTTCCTGATCATCATGATGCTGTGGTGGTTCAAGGAGGACGCGCTGCCGACGCTGCTGATGGCGGATGAGACGCCGGAACGGTCAGTGGTTCGGTGGGCATCGCGCGGGGTGATGCTGGTGATCCTGGTGCTGCAACTGCTGCTGATCCGGGCCGCGTGGAAGCGGCGCCGGCTGGCAGGGAAGGAGGTGGCATGATGTCGACAGGCGCGCTGATTTTCATGGTGGGTGCGTGGACGTTCGTGCTGGGGCTGACGTTCTGGGCCTACGGCCGGCTGCTCAAGGCGGACGCGAGTCACGAGCCGCTGCCGCCGCCGGGGACGTCGTTGTAGCTGGTGGGAAGTGGGAAGTGAGAAGTGAGAAGGGCGGCGCGGGTGGCCGCCCTTTTTTCTGGGCGGCGACGCCGGTCCCGGACCTGTTTAGATTACATGTCATGCCACGTACGTTGACCTCCGAGAAGAAGACCGCCGCCCAGGCGTTTGCCACCGCGTTCAAACCGGGCATGCGGGTGTGCCTGACGACCCACGTGAATGCCGACGGGGACGGGCTAGGGAGTGAGGTGGCGATGCTGCACCTGCTCCGGGCCCAGGGGGTGGAAGTCAGCATCACCAACCCCACGCCGACGGCGCCCCGGTTCAAGTTTCTGCTGGAGGATGCGCCCGGCGCCGACAAGTCCCAGGAAGCGGTGAAGG
This sequence comes from Gemmatimonadales bacterium, assembly GCA_025937755.1. Lineage (GTDB taxonomy): Bacteria > Gemmatimonadota > Gemmatimonadetes > Gemmatimonadales > GWC2-71-9 > CAMLHP01. Next base: position 3,199 of record JAICQR010000116.1, read on the forward strand.
AGATGCGCCGGGCCGACCTGATCCTGGTGCTCGACATCTCGGACCTCGGCAGGCTGGGGATGCTGGCAGAAACAGTGCAGGCGCGGGGCGTACCGGTGGCGTGCATCGACCACCATCTGGGCGAGGGTGCGCTGCCGGATGGGCCCCGGCTGGTGGACCCGACGGCGTCGGCTACGGGCGAGCTGGTGTACGAACTGGCGGTGGCCAACCGATGGACGGTGACGACCCCGGCGGCCAAGGCGATGTACGTGGCGCTGCTGACAGACACCGGCGGATTCCGATTCAGCAACACCACTCCCCGGACGCTGCGCATCGCCGCCGACCTGCTGGCCATCGGGGTCGATCCCGAAGAGATCTACCTCGACGTGTACGCCAACTCGCCAGCGGGCCGGCCGAGGCTTTTCGGCGAGGCGCTGCAGACCCTGGTGGTCGAGCCGGAATACCAGATGGCGTGGCTCACGGTGCCACCGGGTGCGCTGGAGCGGCACAACGTGTCATCGGACGACCTGGACGGCGTGGTCGAGTTCGCCCGGGCCATCGAGGGCGTGAAGCTGGCGCTGCTGTTCCGGGAGGCGTCGCAGGGGCGGGTGAAGGTATCGCTTCGCTCGGTGGGCGGGTTGGACGTGGCGGCGCTGGCGCGGCGGTTTGGCGGCGGCGGGCACGCCAAGGCGGCGGGCCTGGCGATTCCAGGGACGCTGCCCGAGGTGCAGGCAACGATCCTCGCTGCCGCGCGAGAATATATTGGAGCATCATGAACGACGACTTGTTTGCCCGCATTGAACGCACGATCGATACTCTCCGACCCTACATCGCATCGCACCAGGGCAGCGTCGAAGTGATCGACTTCGACGACGCCGATGGCGTGCTGCTGGTCCGGCTGGGAGGCCACTGCCACGGGTGCTCGGCGAGCACGGTGACGCTCAAGGCCGGGCTGGAGAGCCGGCTCAGGCAGATGGTGCCGGAGGTCAGGGCGGTCGAAGCGGTTTAGCCAGGACGGGTTTTCACCACGAAGTCACGAAGGACGCGAAGGGTCCGCATTAACCACGGAGACACGGAGGGCACAGAGATATCGAGCCAGGGAGAGATCGAGCTGTTGTTTTTGTGGGTGTGCCGCAGTCGGCGATGCCTCGGAATGACTCCCACAACAACAAGCAGTTCTCCGTGAATCTCCGTGTTCTCTGTGTCTCCGTAAATAGCGATCATTTGTGAGTGAGGCGACTGGTGAGTGATGCGTTGAAGGGCAAGGTGGAGGCGGCGCTGTCGGCGATCCGGAACGAAAGGACCGAAGCCGACATTCTTTCGTCCGGGATGGTCAAGGACCTCGCGGTGAGCGGGGACGGTGTGGTGTCGTTCACCTTCCTGCTGTCCAACGACGACAGCGGCATGCTGGTGCGGCAGGCACGGCGCGCGGTCGAGAATGTGGACGGGATCTCCGAGGTAAAGATCCAGGTGACCAACCCGGGGGGCGCTGCGCGGGCGAGCCACGCGCCGCCGGGTCCGCCGCCGGGTCCGCCGCCTCCGCCCCAGCACCTCGGCACGGTGATCGCGATTTCCTCCGGCAAGGGTGGGGTGGGGAAATCCACCGTGGCGGCGAATCTCGCCATCGCGCTGACCCATGCGGGGCACCGCGTTGGGCTGATGGACGCGGACGTGTACGGCCCCAACCTTCCGCGGATGTTCGGGCGGTACGAGCGGCCGATGGTCAACGCCGAGCGGCGGATCATGCCGCTGGAGGCGCATGGGGTGCGTCTGATGTCGCTGGGCTTCCTGGTGGAGCGGGACGCGCCGGCGATCTGGCGGGGGCCGATCATCATGAAGGTGATCCAGCAGTTCCTGCAGGACGTCGAGTGGGGCGAGCTGGATTACTTCATCGTGGACCTGCCGCCCGGCACTGGCGACGCGCAGCTCTCGCTGGTGCAGGCGACGCAGGTTTCGGGCGCGGTGATCGTGACCACGCCCCAGGAGATGGCGGTGGGCGACGCGCTCCGGGGTGCGAAGATGTTCGAGCGGGTGGGAGTACCGGTGCTAGGGGTGGTGGAAAACATGGCGGGCTACACCGACGCGTCGGGACAGCGGATCGAGTTCTTCGGGTCGGGCGGCGGGCAGCGACTGGCCGACGAGCTCTCCGTGCCGCTGCTGGGCAGCGTGCCGCTGCAGCCCGGCCTGGCGGAGCACGCGGACCTCGGCGCGCCGGTGCTGATCGCCGATCCCGGCAGCCGGGCGTCGCAGGAGCTCGAGTCGATCGCGCGGTCGGTTGTTGCGGAGGCTGGCAGGCGGCCGGCCGAGTTGCCGGTGATCAGCTGACATCGCAACTGCGTTCACCACGAAGCAGCGAAGGACACGAAGGTGGCTCGTCACCCTGAGCGCAGCGAAGGGACCGGCCTTTCACATTAACCACAGAGACACAGAGGGCACGGAGATACCGAGCAGCGTAGAAATCGAGTTGTTGTTTTGTGGGTGTTCCGGAGGCGACGCTGCATCGGAATGGCTCCCACAACAACAGGCAGTTCTTCGTGGGTCTTCGTGTTCTCTGTGTCTCCGTGGTTTCTGTCCTTCGCGGCCTTCGTGTCCTTCGTGGTTCATAACTCATTGAGCCGGGAGCCATGAGCGTCATCATCACGCTGCTGACTGATTTCGGGTCCTCGGACGCGTATGTCGCTGAGCTGAAGGGGGTATTGGTCAGTGCCGCGCCCGATGCGCGGCTGGTGGACGTGTCGCATGCGCTGGCGCCGGGAGACATCCGGGCGGCGGCGTACATCGTGGGCCGGGCGGCGATGCGATTTCCCGAGGGGAGCGTTCACCTGGTCGTGGTGGA
>JAICQR010000177.1 GCA_025937755.1 Gemmatimonadales bacterium
CCGGCAATCCGGACGAAACCAACCGCTCGCTGCTGGCAACCATCACATTCCACCAGGCCTACCACGCTGGGCAGACCGCGCTCTCGCGTCGCCTCATCGGCAAGCCGGGCGCCATCAAGTAGCCGGCAAAACCGCCACCATTGCGCCAAGACCCTCGGCGCCAGGCTTGAATTGATGGAGTTCGGCGGTTCGCCCGCCGAAGAGCATGTCCCCGCGTCCGCCAGGAACCAGATCCTCCACGGCAATCTCGCCCTCAACGGGACCACCATTCTCATGGCCTCGGATTCGGGCGGCATGCCATACGAGAAGATGCAGGGCCTGCAGGTGGCGATTGTACTGGATGACGTCGCCGAGGGCGAGCGGATCTTCAAGGCCCTGTCGGAAAAGGGCACCGTGACGATGCCCTACGAGAAGACCTTCTGGGCCGAGCGCTTCGGCATGTGCACCGACCGGTTCGGCACGCCCTGGATGATCAACGCGGGGATGCCGGTGGAAGCCAGCGCCAGCTGATAGTTACGAAAGGTGGAAAGGGGCCCCGTACTGGAGGCCCCTTCCCACTTCCCACTTCCCACTTATTGAATCGCGTTCATCATGTCGAAGATCGGCAGGTACATCGCCACCACCATGCCGCCGACGATGACACCCAGAACCACGATCATGATCGGTTCCATGAGCGAGAGCAGCGCGCCCACCGCCACGTCGACTTCCTCGTCGTAGAAGTCGGCGATCTTGGACAGCATCTCGTCCATGCCGCCGGTCTGCTCGCCCACCGAGATCATCGAAATCACCATCGGCGGGAACACCTTCGACTTCTCCAGTGGCGCCGCGATGGTATCGCCCCCGGCGATGCTGGCCCGGCTCTGCATCACTGCGTCGTGCACCACCCGGTTGCCTGCCGTCTTGGCGGTGATCTCGAGCCCGTCCAGGATGCTGACGCCCGAGCTGATCAGGGTGCCCAGCGTCCGGGTGAAGCGCGACACGGCGCTCTTGCGCAGCAAGTCGCCCAGCACCGGCAGGCGGAGCATCATCGCATCCACATTGCGCCGGCCGCCCTCGGTGGCCCGGTACCGATTGAAGGCGAAGACTATGAGTCCGATGGCTGCGATAATCGCCCACCAGTAGTTGATCAGCAGCTGCGACGCGCCGATGACGATGCGGGTCGGCAGCGGCAGGTCCATGCCCACCGACGCGAACATGGTCTGGAAGGTCGGGATCACGAAGATCAGCAGGATCGCCACCGCGGCGCCCGCCACCGTGAAAATGACGCCGGGATAGATCATCGCGCTCTTCACCTTGCGGATCAGCGCGTCGCTCTTCTCCAGGAACGTGGCCAGCCGGAGCAGAATCGTATCCAGGATACCGCCGGCCTCGCCCGCGGCCACCATGTTGACGTACAGGTCGCTGAACGCCTTGGGGTGCTTCGAGAAGGCGTCGGCCAGGGTATTGCCGCTCTCGACGTCGTACACCACCGCCTTGGTGACGTCCTTGAGCGTCTTGTTCTCGGTCTGCTGCGCCAGGATCGTCAGCGACTGCACCAGCGGCAGGCCGGCGTTGATCATGGTGGCGAACTGCCGGGTGAAGATCACCGTGTCCCGGGTCTTGACGCGGGGCTTGCCGCCGAAGCTGATGCCCTTGGGGGCCTGCCGAACGCTCACGAGCATCATGCGGTTCTTCCGCAGGTGCGCGTTCACCTCTTCCGGGTTCTGGGCCTCGAGCTGCCCCTTCTGGATCTGTCCGGTCGCGTTGCGCGCCGTGTATTCATACATCGGCATGGCTCATCTCCGTTCGCCGTTGGTTGGGCGGACACAGGGCGGACGCCGTCCGCCCCTTCCACCCACTTCCTACTCCCTACTGCTCACTTCCCACTTCCCACTTCCCACTATCTCTTCCCCCCCGCCACCGCTCGCATCCCGCCCTGGCTGCCGCCCCGCTCGTGCAGGCTGGTATCAGCCTCGTCGAGTGGCTTCTCGCCAATCGCGCGCAGGAATTCGTTGGGCTCGGGTGACACCCGGAGGCACTCCTCCTGGGTCACTTCCCGCCCCATGTAGAGCTGGTAGAGCGCGTCGTTCATGGTCTGCATGCCGTGCTTCTTGCCGGCCTGCATCGAGCCGTAGATCTGGTGCACCTTGTCGTCGCGGATCTGGGCCCGGATCGCGGGAGTGGCCACCATGATTTCCGCCGCCATCACCCGGCCCCGTCCGCTGGCCTTCTGCAGCAGCGTCTGGGTCAGCACCCCTTCCAGCACGAAGGCCAGCTGGGCCCGTACCTGGGGCTGCTGGCTCGACGGGAAGACGTCGATGATGCGGTTGATGGACTCCGCGGCCGAGTTGGTGTGCAGCGTCGCCAGGGCAAGGTGGCCCGTCTCCGCGATGGTCAGCGCCGCGGCGATGGTCTCGAGGTCCCGCATTTCGCCCACCAGGATCACGTCGGGGTCCTCGCGCAACGCGTACTTGAGCGCGCTCCCGAAGCTCCTCGTGTCGGTGCCCACCTCGCGCTGGTTCACGATGCACGACTGGTGGCGGTGGATGAACTCGATCGGGTCTTCCACCGTGATGATGTGACCCTTCCGTTCCTTGTTGATCTTGTCGATGACCGCCGCCAGCGTGGTGCTCTTGCCCGAGCCGGTCGGACCCGTCACCAGGATCAGCCCCCGCGGCTTCTCGGCCAGCTTGGCCACGATCGCCGGCAGCCCCAGGTCCTGGAAGGTCTTCACGTTGAACGGGATCATCCGGATCACCACCGCCACGCAGCCCCGCTGCTTGAACACGTTGCCGCGGAACCGCGCAAGGTTCTGGATCCCGAAGCTGAAGTCCAGCTCGTCTTCGGTTTCGAACCGCTTCTTCTGGTTCTCGGTCAGCACCGAGTACGCCAGCTGCAGCGTGTCCTTGGGCGTCAGCACTTCGTTGACGGACGAATCGGTAATGTCTCCGTCGATCCGGAGCTTGGGGCGCTCGCCGGCGGTGATGTGGAGGTCGGACGCCTCCCGCTCGATCATCTCTTCCAGCAGCGCGCGAAGATTGAAGCTCATCCTGCGGTCTCCTTCACGACTTCCTCGAGGGTGGTTACGCCCTTCTCGATCTTCACGATCCCGTCCATCCGCAACGTGAGCATGCCTTCCTGCACCGCCATCTCCTGGATCTCCGCCACCGAGGCGCCCCGCAGCACCATTCGCCGGACCTCGGGCGTCATCGCCATCACCTCGTACAGCCCTGCCCGGCCCTTGTAGCCCAGCCCGCCGCAGGTGTCGCAGCCACTGCCACGCTTGAAGGTGATGTCCTTGAGCCGCGCAGGATCCGCGCTCAGGCTCGCCAGTTCCACGTCGGTGTACTTCACCGTCTCCGAGCAGTTCTTGCAGATTCGCCGCACCAGCCGCTGCGCCACCACCAGGTTGACAGCGCTCGCCACGTTGAACGCCTCGATCCCCATATCGATCATTCGGGTGATCGTGCTCGGCGCGTCGTTGGTGTGCAGCGTCGAGAGCACCAGGTGGCCCGTGAGCGCGGCCTTGATCGCGATGCCGCCGGTCTCCAGGTCCCGGATTTCGCCGATCATGATGATGTTCGGATC
>JAICQR010000043.1 GCA_025937755.1 Gemmatimonadales bacterium
GCCAAGAAGAACGCCACTGACATCCGGCTCGCCATCGATGCCGTCGAACTGGTGTTCACCCGGCCCGAGATCGGGACGTTCATCATCATGTCGGGCGACAGCGACTTCTCGGCGATGGTGATCAAGCTGAAGGAGTACGGCAAGTACGTCATCGGCGTCGGTATCCGCGAGTCGGCCAGCGACCTGCTGATCCAGAACTGCGACGAGTACTTCTCCTACACCGACCTGGCAGGCCTCACCAAGGAGTCCGACACTCCATCCATCCAGCGCGACCCATGGGAACTGGTAGGTGAGGCGGTCGAGAAGATGGCCCGGAGCGGAGATGTGATGCGCTCCGATCGCCTGAAGCAGGTGATGCAGCAGATCGACTCCAACTTCGACGAGCGCAACGCCGGCTTCAGCCGGTTCAGCAAGTTCGTCACCGAGGCCGGCAATCGCGGACTGCTCACGGTGACCCGCCTGGAGAATGGGCAGTACGAAGTTGCTCCCATCGCCGGCGCCTCCAGGACGAGCGCGGCCAAGCCCAGCGCCAGGCCTGCGGCGAAGGCCGCAGCGGAGCCGGTGGCACGCGAGGGAGCCAGGGATGGAGCCCGAGAGGAGCGTCCGTCCCGCCGCCGGGGCCGCCGCGGTGGCCGCGGCCGGGAGCGGGAGGAAGCCGGCACCGAAGCCCGCACCGACACGCGACCCGCGTCGAAGCCTGCGGCGCGCACAGACGGCGCGCTCACGCTTGCGGCTGCTTTCCGGCTCATGACCGATGCGCTGGCCGATCTGGGCGTGCCCACCGGCAACGAACAGCTTCGCTCGCGGATGGTCGCGATGCTTGGCCGGGAGGACGCGCTCCTCGAAGCAGCGCGCTTCGCCCGGCTGCTGCGCCAGGCCAACGACGCCGAAGTGGCGGATGTCAGAAAAATCGGCGACGGCGACGAGTACGAGGTCGCGCTCTCGCGCAGCAGCGCCGCGCAGGTGGCGCATCGCGGACGTTCTGCCGCTCCGGCGGAAGCTGCGAATGCAGTGGCTGCGCCGGACTCCGCCCCGGCGGGGAACGGTGTTGCCACCCCGGCCGCAGAGCCAGCGGCTGCGGCGCGGCTTTCGGGCATGCGGTTCCGCCGGGGTTCGCGGGCACCGAGCCGTCCAGCCTCGATGCCCCTGGTGGGCGTGGTGAGCTTCGAGTCCGACACGGCCACGCCTGCCGAGCCCGTGGCAGAGGCCAGGGCGGCGACGGCGATCGACGCCTCGCCTTCGGAGTCCGAGGCGCAGGCCAGGCCGGCCGCCAAGTCCACCCGCAAGAAGGCGGCGTCCAAGCCGCGAGCGCGGAAGTCCACCGCCAAGGCGGACAAGACGGTGAAGGCGGTCAAGGCGGACGAGGCGGACGGGACAGCCGCCAAGCCGGCGGCGAAACGGCCCCGGCGGCCCCGAAAGAAGGCGGCCGAGTGAGTGGCATCCGACGGGCAGCCACGCTGCCCGTCAGTTTTTTTGAGCGCCCGTCGGCGGTGGTGGCGCGCGAGCTGATCGGTTGCGAGATCATTTCCACGCTCGGCGGCGTCGCGGTGTCCGGACGGATCGTCGAAACCGAGGCGTACCTGGGCATTCTCGATCCCGCCTCTCACGCCTGGCGGGGCCGCCGTCACGCGCAGAACGAGTCGCTGTACGCAGCGCCGGGCACCTGGTACGTGTACCGGAGCTACGGTATGCACTGGTGCGCCAATCTGGTGTGCGGGGTGCCGGAGCGGGCTGAAGCGGTGCTGCTGCGGGCGGTGGAGCCGCTCAGCGGTCTGGACGTGATGCGAAAGCGGCGGGGCGGGGTTGCGGACCGGCTGCTCGCCAGCGGGCCGGGCCGCCTGACGGTTGCGCTGGGGATGCATCGCGAACTGGATGGCATGCCGATGCGACGATCGCCGGTCCGCGTTCGGGTAAATGACAAACCGGAGGAAACCATGTCCACCGGGCGCATCGGCATCACTCGCGCAGCGGACTGGCCCCTCCGGTTTGTACTTGCAGGGACGCGCTGGGCGTCCCGGCCTCAGCCGACTACCACTCCTCGCGCGCCGGCCCGAGGCTGATGCGCAGTCCGCCGGTGATCGAATGCACGGTGCCGCTGATAAGGCGACCTTCCGCAGCGCCGGCTGACTTGTAGCCCGGCACAGTCTGAATCTGGTACTGGCCGAAGGCGCTGAGTCCACCCACCCGGAAGTTGAGTCCACCCATCAGGGCGCCGAACCCGGTGCTTCCCAGTTCGTTGGCAACCGGATCATCGGAGCCGCCGCTCTGGGGGCTGACGACGTGCATGATGCCGCCGCCAACACCGATGAACGGGCTGACCGGTCCCGACCACGGAAACGCCATCAGGCCGAACGTATACCGGCGCACGTCGTTGAAGCTGACGGTGCGGGTGCCACCCAGGCCATCGCTATAGCTCGACTGCTCGTTGTCGCCGATGGCTTCTTCCACGGCGATATACAAGCCGCCCTTGCGCGCCTTGATCAGCGTGTGACCGCCGACCATGATGATCCCGCCGCGGGTCTGCAGCGGGGTGCGGAACACGAAGGCGCCCGCCTGGCCGCCCACGTACCAGCGGTAATTGTCGTTCCCCAGCGCGTTCTGTGCGTTCGCGTCGGTGGCACCGATCGCGAGCAACAACGCGAAGATCGAGAAACTGCGGCCAAGCCGGCTCATCGCACTCGTCTCCCTCGTTCAGTGGCTGACGCAGGCCTCGCAGGCATTGGAATGCGCGGGGCTACGGGCGTCTTGCGAGGCGGCCATCCGGACGCCCAGCAGGATTGCAACTCGTTGTTTTACAAAGATTTGAGACGCCGACTCAGATCGGGGCAGGCGCCGTCGGAAGGGTAACTCAGCAAAGAGAGGGCCAACGTGCTTGCGCGGCCGACGCGGGCTCCGGAAACACCCAGCGGTCCTGCGCTTCGGGCATTGGTCGTTCACTTCTCACTTCTCACTTCTCACTTCTCACTCCTAGATCAGTCCCAGCTTCGCACCCACGGTTTTGAACGCGCGGAGCGCCTCATTCAGATCGTCGCGCGTGTGCGCGGCCGACACCTGGCAGCGCACACGGGCCTGCCCCTGCGGGACTACCGGGAATCCGAAGCCGGTGACGAAGACGCCTTCATCCAGCAGCATTTCACTCATGCGTATGGCGGCAGAGGTCTCTCCCAGGATCACGGGGATGATCGGCGTCTCTCCCGGCAACGGCGTGAAGCCGAGTTCCTGGAGTGCAGCGCGGAAGTAGCTGGCATTCTGGTGCAGCTGACGCACCCGGTCGGGCTCGCGTTCCAGCACTCGGACCGCCTCGAGTGCGCTGCCGGCCACGGTGCAGGGAAGCGCATTGGAAAAGAGCTGGGGCCGGGCGCGCTGAGTCAGGTAGTCGCAGACCGTGGCACTGGCCGCGGCGAATCCGCCGGCCGCGCCGCCCAGCGCCTTGCCCAGGGTGCTGGTGATGATGTCGATCTCGCCCAGCATGCCGAAGTGTTCCGCCGTCCCGCGACCGCTGGCGCCCAGCACGCCGGTGGCATGCGAGTCATCCACCATGAGCACCGCGTGGTGGCGGTTGCAGATGTCGCGCAGTTCGGGCAGCGGCGCGATCGCGCCTTCCATCGAGAACACGCCGTCGGTCACGACCATGCGCACCCGCCGGTCGGCCGCCGCGCGCAGCAGTTCCTCGAGGTGAGCGAGATCGGCGTGGCGATACACCGCAGTCTGGCATTTGGTGATCGCCTTGGCGAGCCGGAGCCCGTCGATGATCGACGCATGGTTGAGCTGGTCGCTGATGATGATGTCGTCGGCCGTGAGCAGGGTTCCCGGTACCGCCTCGTTGGCATTCCAGCAACTCACGAAACTGAGGCTGGCCTCGGTGCCGGCAAACCGGGCCAGCGCGGCCTCGAGCTCGCGGTGAATGTCGAACGTGCCGCAGATGAACCGCACCGATGCGGTGCCCGCCCCATACTTGTCCAGTGCCTCCTTGCCGGCCGCGACCACGGCGGGATCGTTGCTGAGCCCGACGTAATTGTTGGACGACAGGATGATGACGTCGCCTCGGCCTTCCATCGTGACCCGCGCTGCCTGGGGCCCGGTGAGGTAATTGAGGCGCTTGTACACGCCCTCCTCACGAAATCGGTCGAGATCGGCGGCGAGCCGGGCTTCAAGGGATGGGGCGTCGCTGGCAGGCATGAGCGGGTATCCGGGATCAGGACGGAATGCGAATGGCGCGCTGCAGGTCGATCACCGACAGGCCGTCGTCGGCGTTGATGCTGTGGAGCCCGATGAGCGACGGGTCCCATGTGGGCGACAACTCCTGCACCATGCGCTCACGGTAGGTCGTGGGCGACAACTCTTCCACTACGTTGAGCACCAGGCCCGCGCCGTACCAGGGTGCGCACCGCTGGGCCGGGCGGACCAGGTCGGTGCCGCTCCGGAAGATCCTGCCCGCCATCCGGGCACTTCGGACATCGGCCACCACCGGGTTCTCGGGATGGGGCGTGAACGGGCCGAACGGCGAGTCGGCGACGAACAGGTGGAGTTCCTCGTCATACGAGATGCCCGGCTCGCCCATGTTGGCGAAGAGATACCACCGGCCATCGCTGTGATGGTGCAGGGTGGCATCCACGCCGTCGAACGGATCGAGCAGCACCTTGTGCGGCTCCCAGCGCCAGGGAAACTCGGTGGCGCGAAAGGTCTCGAGCCGCTTCGATGCATTGGATTCCGGCATGAGGTACCACGCTCCCTCATGCCGGAAGACGAACGGATAGGACAAGTGCGTCGGCGGATCCAGCACCACGCGCGGCTCTCCCACCGGCCCCTTCGGGCCCATTTCCCGCACGGCGATTCGCCCGACTCGGGTCGCGTAGGGAAAGTCCTCGTAGAACATCCACCAGCGCTCGCCGTCGCGCACCACGAACGGGTCGGCTTCGAAGCGGCCGGCCGGCGGGCGCATCTCGTGGTAGCGATGCAGCACCGGATGGGGCTCGGTGCCCTCACGGCCCGGCGCGAAATGCCATGCGATCGACCACGACACGTCGCGGCCCCGCCAGCGAGCACGTTGACGCATCCAGGTGCCGGCCAGCCGTCGGCCATGCCGCAGCAGTTCCGCGTTGCGCGGCTGACGATACAAGCGGTGCTGGTACGCCGGCTGCGCGCCATGGTCGCCCGTGGCCTGCACCGGCGAACGGCCCGCCCACGCGCGCTCCAGCGACCGGATGAGCATCCGGGCCGACCTCGGATAGAGCGCGGCGATGTTGCGTGAGAAAGAGAAGCGTTCGGTCTTGCCCACCGAGCGCGCCAGCACCTCGCCGCCGTCGAGTTCAGCGGTGATCCGCTGAAGGGTCACTCCGGTGACGTCGCGGTCCTCCAGCACTTCCCAGACGCCGGGGGGGCCACCCCTGTTGGTGCGGTTGTCGCCATGATGGAACGACCAGACGCCGAGCCGGGCCGCGTCCAGCACGTCGCCCTTGAGGATGCGGAACCCGGCGCGGATCAGCACGTCGAGTTCCGCTGCACGGACGACGGCCACGTCCTCGGGCGAGAACGTATCGGTGAAGCGGCCGGTCACGGGTGCGACCTTCATCCAGCGCGCCTCCGGGGCGAGCGCGCGAAGCGACGCCGGAGGCGGGAGCTGGGCGCGCTTGCGATCGAACCGTCCGGCCAGCGCGAAGGCCAGTTGTGAGCGGTTGTGCCACCAGCGCTGCAGGCGGCTCGACGGCTCGGCGGCTGGAAGACTCGACGCGATCTCCCGCTCGATCACCAGTTCGACGCGCGCGATCCCGCGCTCGGCGACCTCGCGAAGGGCAACCGCCAGCCAATCCGGAATTGCGTCCCCGTCGGTGAGCACGCCGAGCTTGAGCGGCGGCGACGGCGGAGTCATCCGCCGATCTCCAGGATCACCTTGCCGGCCTCGCCATGCTTGATGACCTCGATGGCGTCGGCGATGCGATCCATGGGGAAGCGGTGGGTAATGACGGGGCGGGGATCAAGCTGGCCGGAGCGGATGAAGCGGCGCATCACATCCCAGGTGTCGTACATCCGCCGCCCGGTCACGCCGTAGAGCGTCAGTCCCTTGAAGATGACGTCCCGCGCAAAGTCCACCTCGGTGGAGCGGCTGGGCGTCCCGAGCAGGTTGACCCGTCCCCCCAGCCGCGCGGCAGCGAACGCGGTGGCATGGCCGGCGGGGTGTCCGCTCATCTCGCAGACCAGGTCAGCGCCGTCGTCATCAGTCAGTTCGCGCACCCGGGCCACCACATCGTCCTTGCCGGCATCGAGTGTCACGTGCGCGCCCATGGTGCGGGCCAGCTCCAGGCGGCGGGCATTGAGGTCGCTGGCAATGACCAGTGAGGCGCCTGCCGCGCGCGCCGCCCCGACGGCAAAGCACCCGATCGGCCCGCACCCGATGACCAATACCCGGCTGCCCGCCACCATGCGTCCCTCGAGCACCGTGTGCACCGCATTGCCGGTGGGGTCCATGATGGCACCCACTTCGGCGGGAATGCCGTCCAGCTTCATCACGTTTGATGCGGGCATCGCGATGAAGTCGGCGAACGCGCCGTCCCGGTCCACGCCGATGATCTGGGTCCGCCGGCAGAGGTGCGCCTCACCCAGCCGGCATTGCAGGCAGTGGCCGCAGACGATATGCCCTTCCGCCGTGACCAGGTCGCCCACCTGCAGCAGCTCGGCGGCGGCCGCGTCAGCGCCCAGCGCGACCACCTCGCCCGAGAACTCATGCCCGATCACCACAGGTGGCTTGAGCCGTGCGCTGGCCCAGCTGTCCCATTCCCAGATATGGAGGTCGGTACCGCACACACCCGCGTGCGTTACCCGGATCAGCACATCCGCATCGCCGATCTTTGGCTTGGGGACATCCTGTACCTGCATGCCCGGTCCGGGCGCGGTCTTGACGAGGGCTCGCATTGAGGCGGGTCGGAGGTGAAGAGGGATGGCGAAAGATACCGGCGCAGCGCCCGGCGCAGAAGCAGCGAACGGCTGCGGCCGATCAGCGGCGGAGAAAGAGACGGAGCGGGCCCTCCACCGCCGCGAGCTGGTAGCGGGATTCGAGTCTCGCGGCCGTGCCTGGCAGGAATCGCAGCGGCTCGAGCTCCGGCATGAGGGTGTCGCCTGCCGATGGTGCCTCGAGCAGCAGCCATGCCGGGCCGCTGGTGAGCACGCTGTCGATCTCGGCCGCAAACGCGCTTCGCCATGGTTCGGGCGCATCGTCCCACAGCGTCACCGGCAGCATCAGCCGCGCCGCGGCCGGCCGCTCCGCGAGGAGCATCACACCCACATGGCGCCATGCGTAACCGGCGTCGCTCGGTCCGGTGCGCTCGGCCAGCGTCCGGGCCATGGTGCGCACGTTGGCCGCGGTCGCGCCGTGAAACGCGTACAGCTGCTCGTATGACTCGAGCGAACGCATCCCGACGGCCACGCGTGCGGCGCGCACGGTGTCGGCCAGCGGCTCGCGAATGACAATCAGCAGCAGCAGTGCGAGCACAGTGCCGAGCACGGCACGGCGCATCGACCGGGGAGGAGGTTCCGGCTCGAACAGCGCACCCAGCCCCACAGCGGCCATGAAGGCGAGCGGCGGGAGGATCGGCAACACCCGGCTGACGTACCAGGGCCGCTGCACCAGCGCAGTGGCGACGCCGATGGCAACGATGACGCCCACCAGAAGCGCCTGGCGTCTTCCCTGATGGCTGAGGGCAAGCATCCTGACCACTCCGGCGGAAGCCAGCACGCCGAGCAGCAGCACGGCCGGGTCGCGCAGCAGCCCGTACGAGAGGTTGAAGAGCGCCAGCGTGATTACGCCACCGCTGTTCTTCGAGAAGTTGAAACCGAGGTAGCCATCGATCGCCGCAGCCAGGCCGCCACCCTGCGCCAGCCACGAGGCCATGAGCGCGACGGGCAGCACCGCGGCGAGGAGCGTGAGGGCAAGACGCACCGGCCGGGCCGGCCGCAAGGCATGCCAGCCGAGCATCAGGGCAGCGACGAGGTACAGGACGTAGAACGGCTTCACCAGCGCGGCCAGGCCGCTCACCGCAGCGAGCGCCAGCGCGCTGGAGAGCGCTGGCTCCCGATCGGCGCGGAGCGCCGGCAGTACCGCAAGCATCACTGCCATCGCCACGAAGCCGTCCGGCTGGGCGGTGCCGTAGAACCCGACCGCGGCGTACGACAGGATCCAGAGCGCGACGCCAACCCACGCGGCGGTGAGGCCCGACCAGGAGTGCACCGCGCGGAAGATGCCCACGGCGGTGGCGGCGATCAGCACGAGGTCCAGCACCCGGATGCCCCATGATGCGTTGCCGAACAGTGCGGTGGTGACGAGGTACGGGAGTGCCGCGGCGGGGCCTTTCACGTCCCACGCATCCACGTAGGGCATCCCGCCCTCGAGGATCGAGCGTGCTATCCAGTTATAGGCGGATTGATCGCCGTGATTGGGCAGGAGCAGCGATGCGGCGCACCACGCGAGCGCCAGCGCCACCAGCGCGCCCAGGGCCAGACGCTGGGTCAGGATTCCGCCGCTTCGGTCGACGGTTCCTGCCCGGGACAGGTCAGTACCACACCGGTGGACTTGCGGGCCGAGCCGCGCCGCCGCGAGCGGGCCACCTGGTCCGCCGACCAGCCGTCATACATCGAGACCAGCGCTTCAGGTGCCAGCCCCGACGAACCGGGCAGCAATACATGCATGCCGCCCCCAGTGGTGCGCCGTATCAGCTCATCGACGAAGCGGGCCCGGACGGTCGGTTCGACCTCGCCCAGCGAGCCGGCATCGAGCACCACCAGATCCAGTGGCCCGCCGAAATCCGGCAGCCAGCAGCCGGGCTGAACGAAGTAGCACTCGGCGGTGGCTGCCAGCGCCTCGTTGGCGAAACCGGACTCGACCCGCTCGACCGCACCCAGGTCGGACGCGATGAACGTGACGCTGGCGTCGTGGGCCGCGAGCAGGTATGCCGCGGGCTCGGCTCCGGGTCCCACCACCACGACGATGTCCTCGGGCTCGATGCGTGGCAGCAACGCCGCCAGGACGCAGTCGGGCTCGAGCCCCCAGCGGGTGGGCTCGCGTTGCGCCTTGCGCATGTTGGCGAACGTCTGCTTCCAGCGGCTGAAGGCCGGCAGCTTGAGCCGGCGGATGATGAGCTTGTCCACCGCTTCCTGCATCAGCACTTCGGTGAGCAGGAACTGCTCGGCACCGCTGTCCTGCAGGTCGGCGGCCGCCTCCGCGCCCAGTTCCATCAGGCGGGAGCGTCCCAGTGAGTTCTTGTAGGTCTCGATCCGTTCGAGGACGTACTCGTGATATTGCTGCCGGAGTGATGGCAGCGGACGGCGCGCCCGGGTGCGCCGGGTATCGGTCCCTCTCAGCATGGCTCGACGTGCACCATTACCTCATGCAGCTCCAGCGTGTCCTTGAGATGCTGCTCCACCGCGTCGGCGATCTGGTGAGCGCTGGTGACGTCCGAGGCGCCGTTCACCGCGATGGTGAGCTCGGCGAATCGGGTCTGCGCCGCCGCCCGGGAGCGGATGCCATACGCTGACGTGACGCCAGGCACTTCGACGGCGCGCTCCCGGATCCGGTCTGCTTCGTACACCGCCTGGTCCACCAGCGTGGGGATCGCACGGCGCACGATGGCATATCCCGCACGGGCAACAAAGGCGGCGACCAGCACTGCCAGCACCGGGTCGGCCCAGGCCAGCCCCAGCTGGCTCAGACCCAGGCCCCCGATGACGGCGACCGTGATGAGCACATCCATCCGGGTGTGCTCGGCATCGGCCAGCAGCAGTTCGCTGTCGAGACGATGCCCTTCGCGACTCTCGTAGAGCGTCACCATCACATTGATCAGCAGCGTCGCGACCAGCAAGCCAAACTGGGTCGGCGTGGCTGTGGGAGCCGGGGTGCCCTGCAGCAGGCGGACCACTGCGCCGCGGAGCAGCTCGAACAGGGAGACCGAGAGGAACACCACGATGATCAGGGCGCCCAGGGTCTCGAACTTGGCGTGGCCGTACGGGTGCTCGGCGTCGGGGCCCTTGGCGGCCACCGCGACGATCGCCAGGCCCAGCACGTTCGTCACCGCATCCAGGGAGGCTTGCAGCGCGTCACCGAACACCGCCAGCGATCGCGTCCCGACGCCGACGCCGAACTTGATGGCGACGACGACCAGATTCAGTAGGAGAATGACGAGCAATACCCGCCGGACCTGCTGATCGCGGGCATCCGGGGCGGCGGCGCTCGGCATGGGTGGAAAGTCGTGAAAACCGGCAGGGGAGTCAATAAGGCTCGGCGGCTCGGCGGCTCGGCGGCTCGGCGGCTCGGCGGCTCGGCGCCCGGTGATCTTGCGAATTATTAGCTATTTAGCTAAATATACAACCATGTTCGATCAAACCTTCCGCGCCCTGGGGGATCCGACCCGGCGAGAGATCTTGCGGCTGCTCCGGGATCGGGATCTCAACGCTGGGGACATCGCCGCCGAGTTTCCCATTTCCTGGGCCTCGGTGTCGCGCCACCTGCAGGTCCTGCGGGACGCAGGGCTGGTGCTCGCCACCAGGGACGGGCAGCACATTCGCTACTCCCTGAACACCACCGTATTTCATGATGCAGTCCAGTACCTGGCCGACCTTGCCCCCGGCCGGAAACGCCGGAAAGGAGAACCTGATGCGTAAGCTTTGGCCCGGGTTGCTGGTGCTGGCAGCCGCCGTTGCGTTCTCGCTCTGGGCCGCTCCCCAGCTGCCGGAGCAGGTTGCGACCCACTGGGGCGTGTCTGGCGAACCGGACGGATGGTCGTCCAGGCGGACGCTGCTGGTTCTCATGCCCCTGGTCGCCGTGGGCATGGCCCTCCTGATGCTGGTGCTCCCGAAAATCGATCCACGCAAGGCCAGCTGGGCCCAGCACGGCAGCACCTACTGGGCGCTGGTGAACCTGCTCATCGCGTTCTTCGGGGTGATGCATTTCCTGATGGTGGGCTACAACCTCGGCTGGCCCATCGACATCACCACGGTAGTGGTCTCAGCGATGGGGGTACTATTTGCCGCCATCGGGAACATGATGCCCCGGATGCGGCCCAACTGGTTCATGGGGATTCGCACGCCGTGGACGCTGTCCGACGACACCAACTGGCGCAAGACCCACCTCATGGGTGGCTATCTATTCACCGCTGCTGGCGTGATCATGGTCCTGGCGGCGTTGCTGGGGCTTCCGGGGCTGGTGTTCATCGTGGGCGCAACAATAACGCTGGCTGCTCTGGTGCCGATCATCTACTCCTACCTGCTGTGGCGGGAACAGCAGGCGGTAAGGCGGTAGGGCGGTAGGGCGGTAAGGCCGGAGACTCGGAATGCCACGAGCGAGGCAACGATCCCCGTTCCACAAACTTACCGCCCTACCGCCTTACCGCCTTACCGCCCTACCGTCAGCACTGCACCCTTGAGATACCCGGTTTCGGGTACGGTGAGCAGTTCGGGATGATCGATTCCCTGCGTCAGCCATTCGCGCAGCACCACCCGGCGGCCGCTGTCGGCAGCCGCGGCCCGCAGCATCTGCTCGAACTCACTGCGGCCCACGTGATAGGAGCACGAGGCCGTAAGCAGCACCCCGCCCGGTGCCAGGATGCGCATGGCCCGGAGGTTGATCTCCTGGTAGCCGCGCAGCGCCTTGGGCACCGCGGCGCGGGACTTGGCGAACGCGGGCGGGTCGAGCACCACCAGGTCAAACCGCTCCCGGCCGCGCTCGAAGGCGCGGAGCGCTTCGAACGCATCGGCCTCGCGCCATTCGATGTTGCTGAAGCCGTTGAGCGCCGCGTGTTCCTTCCCGCGGGCCAGCGCCTCGGCGCTGACGTCCAGCGCAAGGACCGTGGCCGACTTCCGGGCGAGGTGCAGCGCGAAGGAGCCGTGATAGCTGAACGCGTCCAGCGCCCGTCCGCCGAGGGGTGCCAGCGCCCCGGCGCGAAGACGAGCCGGCCGCTGATCCACGAAGGCGCCGGTCTTCTGGCCTGACCAGGGCGCGGCGTAGTACCGCACCTCGCCTTCGCACACTTCAATTCGTTCCGGTACCGATCCGTAGGCGACTTCTACCTGCTCGGGCAATCCTTCCCGCCTTCGCACCGCGACATCGTTGCGCAGCAGGACACCTTCGGCACTGGTCAGCAGCCGCACCGCGTCCACGATGTCAGCCCGCATGGTCTCGAGTCCGGCGCTCAGTAGCTGCAGCACCACCCAGCGGTCATACCGGTCGGCAATGAGCGAGGGCAGGCCATCGCCTTCGCCATGCACCAGCCGGTACGCGGTCGCATCGATGCGACCCCGGCGGGCAGCTGCGAGGCCGAGCGCTTCCTTCCACCAGGCGGCGTCCACCTTGCGCTCGGACCGTTCCAGCAGACGCAGCCGGATCTCCGAGCGAGGTGAGTGCAGCGCCTGTCCCAGGAAGCGGCCTTGGTCGTCGAGCACCCGGACCAGCCCCGGGTGCTCGGGCGCGCTGATGACGTCGCTGCGAAAGATCCACGGATGCCCGCGGGTCCATCGGGCGGCGCCCCTGGCGCTCACAGTGGCTCCATCGCTCGCGGCAGGGTTGATTAGTCGCATGCGAGCAAACTTAGCGGCTCACCTGCGGCTGATGCTGGTCACCGATGACCGGATCCTCGCGTTGCCGGACCCGCTGGAGCCCATCATGGGCGCGGTGCGGGGCGGGGTGACATCGGTGCAGCTACGGCTCAAGACCGCGCCCGCCGTCGAGATACTCGGTCTGGCCCGCCGGCTGGTCGCGATGCTCGAGATTCCGGTGCTGATCAACGACCGCCCGGACATTGCCCGGGCCGCGGGTGCGGCGGGGGTACACCTCGGGCCCGACGATCTTTCCCCGGCGCTGGCCCGGAAGGTGTTGGGTAGTCATGCCATCATCGGGGCGTCGGCAGGATCCGAGGGCGAGACATTGCTGGCGCGTGGTGCGGACTACTGGGGTATCGGCCCCTGGCGTCAGACCGGCAGCAAGGCCGACGCTGGTGCGCCGCTGGGCGCGGATGGATTCGCGAAGCTGGCCAGGCTCGCGGGCGATATACCGGTCATTGCCATCGGCGGGATCGTGGCCGACGATGTGGCCGCTGTCCACGCCGCCGGCGGAGCCGGTGTCGCGGTGGTCTCGGCGATCCTCGGCGCATCGGATCCCGAAGCCGCCGCCCGGGCGTTTCAGGCGGTAGGGCGGTGAGGCGGTAGGGCGGTAAGGCGGTAAGTGAGCCTTACCGCCTTACCGCCCGGATGGCCCGGAGGTGTTCCTGGTACGTGGCCGAGAAGACGTGCCGCCCGTCTGGTCGGGCCACGAAGTAGAGATAGGGCACATCCGCGGGATAGAGCGTAGCCTGGATGCTGGCGCTGCCGGGCGAGTTGACCGGCCCCGGCGGCAGGCCAGGATATAGATAAGTGTTGTACGGCGACTCGGTCTTGTAGTCCTTTTCGTACAGCCGTTTCTTCCGCTCGCCGGTAGCGAGCTGAATCGCGTACTGCACCGTCGGGTCCGCCTGCAGCGCCATGCCGATGCGCAGGCGGTTGTGGTAGACGCCGGCAATAATCGGCCGCTCGTCGTCCACCCTCGCTTCGCCTTCCACGATCGACGCCAACGTCACTACGTCGCGCAGTGACATCTTCAGCGAGTCACGCCGGGCGGTCCACTCGGGCTGCCAGCGCTGCTCGAACTCCGCGACCATCCGCTGCACCACTTCATTGGCCTTTACGCCTTCGGGCAGGAGATAGGTATCGGGGTGGAGAAACCCTTCCACCGACCCATCCCTGGAGCGGAGCGAATCGCCGAAGGAGGTGTCTCGCGAGGCTGCAATGATCGAGTCGGCCGGCACGCCGAGCGATTGTTCAGCGAGGTCCGCAACATCGGCGATGGTGAGCCCTTCCGGGACGGTGAAGCGGAGTTGCCGTTCGCGCCCCTCGGCCAGGAGCTGAAGCAGGTCCCCGGCGCTCATCCCCCGCACAGCCTCGTAGGTGCCGGCCTGGACAGCACGGTCTGCGCCGGCCAGCCGGGCGCGCCACCGGAACAGCGTCCGATTGGCCAGCAGGCCATGCGCGTCGAGCGTATCCATCACCTGGCCGAAGCTGGCACCTGCAGGAATGCGGAAGCGCTCAGTCTGACCGGCGGGGCCGGGCGGCTGGCAGGCAGCGAGGGAGATAAGCGCGGCGGCGCCCAGCGCAGCGTACGGGAAGCGTCGGCTCATGGCTCTCGGCGGGAATCGAGAAAATGTTGCAGCAGGACGGTGGCGGCGAGCGCATCCACCTCTTCCTGCCGGCCTCGGGTCGAGCCACCCATCTCGCGCACGCTCCGGAGCGCGCGGGCGGTGCTGAATCGCTCGTCCACCAAATCCACCGGGAGGCCGGTGGCGCGTGCGATGTCGGCGGCGACCTTCTTCGCTGCCCGGGCCGACTCGCCCTCATTGCCTTCCTGGTCGAGCGGCAGGCCGACGACTACTCCCACGGCCTCCGCCGTCTCGAGCAATTCCCGGAATCGCTTCATGGGGAAGCGCTGGCCGGCCCGCCGGACCAGGGTGGTCAGGGGGCCGGCGATGAGCTGGGTCTCGTCGCTGGTGGCGACGCCGAGGCGGACTTCACCCCAGTCGAGCGCGACCACGCGTCCGCTACGAGGGATTATTGCTGCATGGTGGA
>JAICQR010000123.1 GCA_025937755.1 Gemmatimonadales bacterium
GGCCCCGGTTGATCGGTGCGCTGCGCACCCTCGTCGGCAAGCGCGATCGCAACCCGCCCCGGAAGCACGGCAACCTGCCCCTGTAGCAGGGGCGGACTGCGTCCGCCCGCCCCGCCGTAGAGGCGCGGCCAAGACTGGCGGAAATCCGTTCCCTGCATCATGTTGAATGCGATGCGCCCGACCCTCTTCCCAACTGTCCACGCCCGGAACGCAGCTGTTGTTGCGACGCTGTTTCTGAGCGCTGCCGCGCCCCTTGCGGCGCAGGGCGCGGTGGATCCCAACGTCGCTCCCCGTGCTGCCGAGCTGGAACGGATCGGCGAACGCCAGCTGGGCACCGAAATGCTGGGCCGCTACCTCGCCGTGGCGCAGAGTGATGGCCGGGCCTGGTTCCTGCTGGCGCGCTTTTATCGCCTCGACGCTCGCGACTGGCATCGCACCGGCCACCACACCTCGCCCGATGCCGAGTTGTACCTCGCCCTCTCGGATGTAGCAATCGAGGAAGCTGTCAGGCTGGATGTGGACTCCGCCCCGCTCTATGGCGCGCTGGTCGCGGTGGATCGCGCGCTCGTCACCATCGAAGAGCACGGGTGGTCCCACCTCGCTGGCAAGTACGAATTGCCACCGCTACCTCCCGTTGTACTCGAGCTGGGCCGGAATCTCGTCGCCACGTGTCCCCGCAGTGGGGTGATCCTCGCCGGTTCCGAGCTCGAGGGCGTGGCGGTCTGGTACGGCGTCATGGGTGCCGGTGGTCGAGGGGACTTGCTGCCGGTGCGCCCGGATCTCTATGCCGTGGACGGCCGCTATCGCACCCAGACCGCGCGGGCACTTGGCGTCAGCGATTCGCTGGGGATTCGGCCCGCGCTCGCGGCCGCGGCTGGCGCCCGGGCCATCTGCCTCACCCCCAACGCCGATTCCACCCTGGTGCCCAACGAGCGGCCCCGGATCGAGCGGCTGGTGCGCATCATCGGGCCCGGCCAGGTGCCGCCCAATGCCGGCCTCGGATTTACCCATCTGGTACTGGACCACGAGACCGGCTCCAGCGTCTGGTCCCGGGACGTGCTCGCCGTGTACAGCGTCGCCACACGGCGCAACCCGCTGCTCTGTCGCAGTCTCTCGTCTGTCGCCGGTATTCTGCCCGGCGGTGCCTGTCGTCCGTAGCGGCCGTCCCTGGCAGGCGGTCAACGGGCCGGCCCCGACGACCCTTCCCACTTCCCACTTCCCACTTCCCACTTGCGTCGTGTCCTGATCGCCAACCGCGGTGAAATCGCCTTGCGCATCATTCGCGCCTGTCACGAAGAAGGGCTCGAGGCGGTCGCAGTTCACAGTCTGCCCGATCGCGGCAGCCCGCACGTGCGCGCCGCCGACCACGCAGTAGCCCTCGGCGGTGTGGCGCCAGCCGAGAACTACCTCGACATCGAGAAGCTGATAGCCGCCGCGAAGGAGTCCGGTGCTGATGCCGTCCATCCGGGATACGGCTTCCTCGCCGAGCGTGCGGCCTTCGCCGATGCGGTGGTGCGCGCCGGATTGACGTGGATCGGTCCCCCCGCGGACGCGATCCGGGCCATGGGAGACAAGACCGAGGCTCGGCAACGCATGCGCGCGGCCGGCGTACCGATCGTGCCCGGCGGCGCTGAACCACTGGATGGGCTGGCCCAGGCCGCGCCGATGGCGCAGGAACTCGGGTATCCGGTGATGGTCAAGGCGGCAGCAGGTGGCGGCGGCAAGGGCATGCGGGTGGTGCGTACCGAGGCCGAACTGGGGCCGGCGCTCGAGGCCGCGGGGCGGGAAGCCGCCAAAGCCTTCGGCGATCCGAGTCTCTATCTCGAGAAACTTGTCGAACGTCCTCGGCATATCGAGATCCAGGTCCTGGCCGACGCCTATCGCACGGTGCACCTGGGCGAACGCGAGTGCTCGATCCAGCGGCGGCACCAGAAGCTGGTGGAGGAGGCACCCAGTATCGCGGTCGACCTCGATCTCAGGAGGAGGATGGGTGCTGCCGCTGTCGCCGCCGCGAAGGCCGTGAACTATCGCGGCGCCGGCACTTGCGAGTTTCTCGTCGCGGATGACGGCACATTCTATTTTCTCGAGATGAACACCCGTATCCAGGTGGAGCACCCGGTCACCGAGCTGGTGTACGGGGTGGACCTGGTGCGCGAGCAGTTGCGAATTGCTGGCGGCGGGGCGATGCAGGTGCCGGAGGGTGAGCTGGTTCCGTCGGGCTGGTCGATGGAGTGCCGCATCACCAGTGAAGACCCGGCCAACGGTTTCCTCCCTGATACCGGGACAGTGGAGTTTCTCCGCGCGCCATCCGGGCCGGGCGTGCGCTGGGACGCGGGCATCGAACCGGGCAACGAGATCACGCTCCACTACGATCCGATGCTGGCCAAGCTCATCGTGTGGGCCGAGGACCGCCCGGCAGCGATCCGCCGGATGCGACGGGCACTCAATGAGTTGATCATCACCGGCGTCGCCACCAATCAGGCGTTCCATCGGCGGCTGCTTGACGATCCCGCGTTCATCGCGGGCGAGATCGACATCCAGTTCCTCGAGCGCCGGGGCGATCTCCTGGATGCCGTGATACCCGACGCCGATGCCTCGGCTATTGCGATTGCGGCGGCACTGGCCGAGAGCGATGCACGAGGCGCACGAAAGCCGGCAGTCGCTGCGGCAGGCGCTGCGGGCTCAGCGCAGTCTCGCTGGGCCGCCGAGGCGCGTCGCGATGGCCTCCAATAGCCCGATACGCATCGAGCGTATTGCCGCGGGCGGCGACGGTGTGGGCCGGCTGGCGGACGGCCGCACCGTCTTCGTGCCCCGCACCGCGCCGGGCGACCTCATCGAGCCAGTCGCCGTGGAGCTGCACAAGCGCTTCGCCCGGGCGACGCTGGGCCTGCTGCTCCAGCCGGGGCCGGACCGGGTCGACCCGCGCTGTCCCCATTACGTGCGCGACCGGTGCGGTGGCTGCCAGTTGCAGCACCTCGCACCCGACGCGCAACGGGCGGCGCGGCAGAGGATCGCGGGTGACGCGTTGCGTCGCCTGGGGAAGCTCGATGTGGCCGATCCGCCGATCGAGCCGGCGCCCGACGACTGGCACTATCGCACCCGGATCACGCTCCATCGTGACGGCAAGCGAATCGGACTCCGTCCGCTGGACCAGCCGACCGGCGCATTCGACCTCGACCACTGCTTCATCACCAGCGAAGTGCTGATGGACGCGTGGAAAGTGATTCGCGCGCATCGCGATCTGCTGCCAGCCGAGTGGAGCAGGCTGGTGCTTCGTCTGGATCGCGACGGTCATCGGCACCTCGTGCTCGAGGCCGATGAAGGCACCGAGTGGGGCAACGCGCAGCGGCTGGCGGACATCCTCGAGCGGCAGGGTGTGCATACCTCGCTCTGGCTTCGCGCGGGCAGTGCTCCCGCGCACCTGGCGGGACCGGTCTCCGGCGTGGCAGCGGCTGCCTTCGAACAGGTGCACCCTGCAGTAGCGTGGATGGCGCGCGCGTTTGCGCTCGACCGGTTGTCTGCCGGCGAAGGTGATGTGGTGTGGGACCTCTACGCCGGCCTGGGCGATACGTCACGGGCGCTCGCCAGGCTGGGAGCTTCAGTCGCCAGCGTCGAGTCCGATCCCGATGCGGTGGCCTGGGCCGTGCGGCAGGACGCTGAGGGGCCGCCCATCGAGCGCCGCACCGGGCGGGCAGAGCGAGAAGTGCAGTCGCTGCCCGATCCGGACCTGGTGATCACCAATCCGCCCCGGACCGGCATGCATGGCGCGGTGGTGGACGAGATCGCACGCCGGGCGCCCCGGCGGCTGGCATACATTTCGTGCGACCCGGCGACGCTGGCGCGCGACATCGCCCGGCTGGGCGCGTCGTGGCAGCTGACCGGTTGGCGGGCGTTCGATCAGTTCCCCCAGACCGGCCACGTGGAATCGGTAGCCCTGCTGGAGCAGCGATGAAGTACTTCGTCACGATCGACGGCCAGGAACGCGTGGTTGAGGTGGATGGCGACCAGGTCACGCTCGATGGAGCCACGGTAACCGGCCGCCTGGATCCTGTTCCCGGCACGCCGGTCCGCCAGCTGGTGCTGGACGGGAACCCGATCACTTTCACCGTTGAACCACTGGGCCCGGGTCGCTGGCGGGTGGGCCGGGGCGGACTGGCGCCCGAGGTAGAGGTGCTGGACGAGCGGCTCCGGCATATCCGGTCGCTGACCGGAGGCGGTGCCCGCCATGGCGCCAGTGGCATTCTCAAGGCTCCGATGCCGGGGCTGGTGGTCCGGGTGGAGGTGGAGCCAGGCCAGGAGGTTGCGGCCGGAGCGCCGCTGGTGGTCCTGGAGGCCATGAAAATGGAGAACCAGCTGGCGGCGCCGGTCGCAGGCACGGTGACGGCGGTCCGGGTTCGGCCCGGGGCCACGGTGGAGAAGGGAGCGGTGCTGGTGGAGATCACGTCCACTTGACCTTAAGCGTTGCTGGGCGCTATTTTAGAAGTCTGGCCCGGAATCAGTTTCCGGGTGGCAATCAACAATGGACACCGGGTTCATGAAGACATTTTCCGCCAAGCCGAGCGACATCTCCCACGACTGGCATGTCGTGGATGCCGCCGGCGTTTCACTGGGCCGGTTGGCCAGCCACGTGGCGCAGCTGATTCGTGGCAAGCACAAGCCGACCTACACGCCCCACATGGATGGCGGCGATTTCGTGATCGTGATCAATGCGTCCAAGG
Source organism: Gemmatimonadales bacterium (assembly GCA_025937755.1). GTDB lineage: Bacteria > Gemmatimonadota > Gemmatimonadetes > Gemmatimonadales > GWC2-71-9 > CAMLHP01. Next base: position 4,719 of record JAICQR010000123.1, read on the forward strand.
TGAAGCTCACCGGCAACAAGCTGGACCAGAAGACCTACTTCAAGCACACCGGCTACATGGGCCATGAGAGCCACACGCCGGCGCGCGATCTCCTTGCCAAGCATCCGGACCGGGTCATCGAGAAGGCGGTGTTCGGGATGCTGCCCAAGTCGTCGCTCGCCAAGCAGAAGCTCCGGACCAAGCTCAAGGTGTACGGCGGCGCCGAGCATCCGCATGCCGCACAGTCACCCACGCCGTACGCCATCACCGAGACGACCAGCGCATGACCTCCACCATTCCCCAGTTTCGTTGGCAGGCCACCGGCCGCCGCAAGACCAGCGTCGCACGTGTCTATCTCACGCCGGGCACCGGCAAGTGGGACGTGAACGGGCGGACCCTGGGCGACTACTTCCCGCGGCCATCGCTGGTGCAGCACATCCAGCAGTCGTTCACCGCCACCGACACGCTGGGCGCATTCGACGTCAAGGCGCACGTGGCGGGTGGCGGCCAGACCGGCCAGGCCGGCGCGATGCGTCTCGCCATTGCCCGCGCGCTGGTGTCGGCCGATGAGCAGCACCGCGCCAAGCTCCGCGCCAACGGCCTGCTGACCCGCGATCCGCGGGCGGTCGAGCGCAAGAAGCCGGGCCGGCCGGGGGCGCGGAAGCGCTTCCAGTTCTCGAAGCGGTAGGACGCTGTACCGGGCGGGCCATCTGGGCTCGCCCCATCTCGCACGCCGCAGGATTCCGCGCCTGGGTGCCTTCGGGTCGGGCCGGAAGATGAATGCGGCGGACGCATAACCCCACAGGAAAGGAACGCAGGACCCGCATGCCGCAGCCTCAGCTCCAGGAACTCCTCGAAGCCGGTGTTCACTTCGGGCA
>JAICQR010000216.1 GCA_025937755.1 Gemmatimonadales bacterium
ATGGCCACCGCCAGCAGCACCACCACCGCGATCTTCAGGAAGGTGGAGATGTAGTCGCGCGGCGCCAGCAGCACCCACACCGGCAAGATGGCCGCGATCCAGCCATAGCCGATCACGAAGCCGGCCAGCGGCACGCCTTGCCAGTTGAACATGGCCGAAAGCGACTCGTGCTCGCTCACCCAGCCGCCGACCAGCACGGCAATGATCAGCAGCACCAGGCCGATCAGCGAGCCCTCCAGCACCTTGCCGGGCCGCCAGTTGCGCATGTAGTACCCGACCAGGATGGCGATCGGGATGGTGGCGAACACGGTGAAGGTGGCCCACGGGCTGTTCTGCATGGCCTTCACCACCACCAGCCCCAGCACGGCGATGATGATGATCACGATGGCCAGCGTACCCACCGTGGCGGCCACGCCGCCGATGGTGCCCAGCTCGTCGCGGGCCATCTGCCCCAGGCTCTTGCCGTTGCGGCGGGTGGAGAGGAACAGGATGGTCATGTCCTGCACGCAGCCGCCCAGCACCGCGCCCACCAGCAGCCACAGCGTGCCGGGCAGGTAGCCGAACTGCATGGCCAGGGTCGGGCCGACCAGCGGGCCGGCGCCGGCGATGGCGGCGAAGTGGTGGCCGAACAGCACCATGCGGTGGGTGGGAAGGTAGTCGCGCCCGTTGTTCAGGCGCTCGGCGGGCGTGGCGCGGGTCTTGTCGATGACGAACACCCGGGTCTCGATCCACTTCGCATAGAAGCGGTAGCCCAGCCAGTAGATGCAGACCGCGGCGGTCACGATCCACAGGGAGTTGATCGGCTCGGCCTCGTCCCGTTGCAGTGCGATGCCGCCCAGCGCGAAGGCGCCGACGATGGCCGCGAGGAATCCCAGTACCTTGGTGATCATTTTTCTCCCTGCTCCCCCGTCCCAAGACTGGGGCGGGAGTGTCGCAGGGTTCAGCAGGGTGCGCCAACCCCTTGGAAAGGCGGGAGTCAGGGTCGGATTCGCAGGCCGAAGCAGTGCAGCATAGCCATTGTGCAATGGCCTGGGAACGGGTAATTATGCCGGTGCCGCGGGGGCGCGGCCCGTATCAATTCCCGGGGGAATCACATGCAAGTCGGCCAGATCGTCGCGGAAGTCATGAAGCGCGAGGGCGTGAAGGTACTGCTCACCTATCCGCTCAATTCCCTCACCGAGTTCTGCGCCCGGGCCGACATCCGGCCCATCGTCGTGCGCCAGGAGCGCGTCGGCGTGCACATGGCCGATGCGATCTCGCGCATCACCTCGGGCGACACCGTGGGCGTGTTCGCCTGCCAGGAAGGCCCGGGCATCGAGAATGCCTTCGGCGCGGTGGCGCAGGCCTGGTCCGAGGGCGTGCCGCTGGTGGTGTTTCCCAGTGGCGCCGGATCGTTCGTGAAGCCTTCGTTCAACGCCACGCTGAATTTCCAGCACATCACCAAGCATGCCGAAGTCGTGACCAGCGCCAGCCAGGTGGTGCCGGCGCTGCGGCGTGCATTCAGCATCGCGAAGAATGGCCGCCCCGGCCCGGTGCTGGTCGAGATCGCCGGCCTGTGGAACCAGGACGTGCCGGGCGAGCTCGACTACGAGCCCACCCGCCGCATCATCTCCGCGCCGAACCCGGCCGATGTCGACAAGGCTGCCGCCGAGCTGATCGCGGCGAAGAAGCCGCTGATCTACGCCGGCCAGGGCATCCACTACGCCAAGGCGTGGGATGAGCTGAAGGCCGTGGCCGAGCTGGTCGAGGCACCGGTGTGCAGCAGCCTCGAGGGCAAGAGCGCGTTCCCCGAGAACCATGCGCTGGCCCTGGGCTCGGGCGGCCCGACCATGTCGAACGCGGTGGCCACCTGGGTGCGCGAGTCCGACGTGGTGTTCGGCGCCGGCGCCAGCTTCACCTCCACCGGCTTCGGCATCCGCTTCCCGACCGCCAACAAGGCGTTCATCCACAACACCAACCACGAATACGACATCAACAAGAACA
>JAICQR010000190.1 GCA_025937755.1 Gemmatimonadales bacterium
AGGGGACTCGCAGGCTCTTGAAGGGAATGCGCACCTCCACCACGTACCCGGAGTCGGTGGTCGTACCCTTCGAGTCCCAGGTGTAATCGGGGCTCAGGTCCTCGCTGCCACTGAACAAGTTGCCGGGAGTGAACTGGCCTTCGCTGCGAACGCCGTCGGCCTGGCTGCCGAGCGCATTGACCGCGAACATGAACGCGCGCCGCTGGTCATTGAAGGTGTCGAGCAGCAGGGTGACGCGATCCTCATTGCCGAGGTTGTCGCGGTCGGCCTGGGTCGCCCGGATGCTGCCGGGGTCGCGGTCGTGGGCGACGATGCCGAAGTGGATCGCTGTCGGCGCATACCACACCAGCACGTCGGTTTGCTGCTCCGCCGGCCGGCCATCCACTGGCCGAAACTGGCGAAAGCCGCTGAGGCGCGCGGCCTGGCTCCATACCGGCTCGTCCAGCCGCCCATCAACTACCACAGCCGCTTCGATGCGAGGGATGGACGCAGTCGGGGCCGGCGCGCGGACGGGAGTGGAGTCCTGGAGCGCGGCGAGCGAGAGGACGATTGAAAGCATGGGCGAAAATAACGGTAAGGCGGTAAGGCGGTAAGGCGGTACGTCTGGACGTCCCTACCGCCCTGCCGCCCTGCCGCCTACTCGTACCGCAGGGCCTGGATCGGATCGAGCGAGGCCGCGCGCTTGGCGGGCCAGATTCCGAAGAAGAGCCCGATCAGTGCGCTGAATCCGAACGCTACCATCACGGCAGCAGGCGAGATCAGCGTATTCCACTGGGCGAACTTCGAGAGCAGCAACGCTGCACCACTGCCGAAGAGAATGCCCAGGATGCCGCCGGTGAGGCAGAGCACCAGCGCCTCGATCAGGAACTGGAGCATGATATTGCCCCTGGTGGCGCCCAGCGCCTTGCGGACGCCGATCTCGCGAGTCCGCTCGGTGACCGACACCAGCATGATGTTCATGATGCCGATGCCGCCGACCACGAGGCTGACCGCCGCGATGCTGGCGAGCAACAGGGTGAACACCCGGGTGGCTTCCTGCTGGGTGGCGAGGATCTCCTGCCGATTGCGCACCCGGAAGTCGTTCTCTTCGCCCGGGCGGATCTTGTGCTCACGCCGAAGGACCCGCTCGAGGTCGACCATGCCCTGCTCCAGCGGCACGTTATCGGCCACCTGGAGCGACATGGACCGGATGCGATCGCTGCCGAAGACCCGGTACTGCGCGGTCTGCAGTGGAATGACGATCTGCTCGTCGGGGTTGTTCCAGCCGCCCTGCGATCCCTTGGCCCCCAGCACACCGATGATCTCGAAGGAGATGCCGCGAATGCTGAGCGACTGGCCGATCATGGCCCGGGCGTTCTGGCCCAGCTGCTCGGGCACTTCCGAACCCAGCAGCACATATCGCTGGCGCGACTCGTCGTCGCCGTCGCTGAACGGGCGCCCGTACTGCACGGTGTAGTTCAGCACCTCGAGGAAATTGGCGGTGGTGCCAAGGACCTGGGTATTGAGGTTCTGGCCACCGTAGGTGACCTGCTGATTGGATGCCAGCTCCGGCACCACTTCCTTGATGAGCCGGGCCTCGCGCTTGATCGCGAGGTAGTCGTCGGTGGTGAGGTTGACCCGGTCGCCCTGCGCCACGCCGCCCCGGAAGGACTGCCCGGGGTAGATGGTGAAGGTGTTGGCGCCGAGCGAGGCAATCTGGTCCTCGACCGCCTTCTGGGCGCCACTGCCGAGAGCCACCATGGTGATCACCGCACCCACGCCGATGATGATGCCAAGCATCGTCAGGGCGGAGCGGAGCTTGTTGGCGCGGATGGACTGGAACGCCACCGCGATAGTTTCGCCTAGCAGCATGTGATCTCTCCTTCGCCTAGCGCGCCTGGCGCATGCCCGGCACGCCGCCGCCGTTCATGCGCTGGAGCCGCTCCGTCATTTCCTGCTGGGACTGCACCAGGCCGGCGCTCGGCAGGACCAGCACCGAGTCGCCCGCTGCCAGTCCGCTCACCACCTCGCTGAAGTCGAGGTCGGTGAGTCCGGTCTGGACCCGCACCGGCACCGGGGTGTCTCCCCGCTTCACGAACACGATGTAGCTGCCGCCGAACAGCCCGGTCGTACCCGACTGCTGCGCGCCGCCGGGCCGGCGGCCCTGGCCACCGCGCATCCCGGCGAAGACCTTCTGCAGCAAGGCGCGTTCTTCCGCCGTCGGCTGCTCGCCGCTGCGGCGCTTCTGCATGATCGCGCTGATCTGGGCCGACGTTACGCCAGCCGGCAGCGGCACCACGCTGCCGTTGGGCAGGGTAAAGCTCTCACCCGTCTTGGCAGAGGCGGAATCACCGCCGGTGGCTGCGGCCGTGCCGCCGAGCGAGGCGGTGCCATTGCTGTCGTTGGTGCCTGCGGGCCGCCCGGCTGCCTCAGCCAGCTGCTTCTGGACGTCGTCCGGATTGAGGCCGAGCACTTCCGCCGCCGACGCAACGTCGCGCTCGGTGCGCAGGGCGGCGTTGGTGACGGCCAGCACGCCCTCGCGGTTGCCAATGTGGATTTCCACCTCCGCGTTCATGCCGGGCTTGAGCAGCTTGTCGCGATTGGCGATGCGCACCAGTACCGGGAACATGGTCACATTCTGCTGTACTTCGGCCATGGGCTCGATCTTGAGGACCTCGCCCTGGAATGGCCGGTTGGGATACGCATCCACCACGACGGTGGCTTCCATCCCCGCCTGGATCTTGCCGATGTCGGTCTCGTCCACGAGGGTCCGCACCTGCACCAGGTTGAGGTCGGCCATGGTCAGCAGGATGGTGCCTTCGCCGACGCTGCTGGTGGGCGACGAGATCACCGCGCCGCGCTCCACCGGCTTGGTGATGATCATGCCCGAGATCGGCGCGGTGACGCGGGTGTCGGAGAGCTGGTCCCGGGC
>JAICQR010000132.1 GCA_025937755.1 Gemmatimonadales bacterium
ACCACGACCGTGTCGGGCGTGTCGTCAATGATGACGTCCACACCGGGAGCCTGCTCGAACGCGCGGATGTTGCGCCCCTCGCGCCCGATGATGCGGCCCTTCATCTCGTCACTGGGAAGCGTCACGGTGCTGACGGTGGTCTCGGCGGTGTGCTCGGCGCCGAGGCGCTGCACCGCCATGGAAATGATGCGGCGGGCATCCTTGTCGGCGCTGCGGCGGGCGGCTTCCTTGATGTCGCGCGCGAGTGCGGCGGCCTGGCCGCGGGCCTCGTCTTCCACCCGCTGCAGTATCTCGCGGCGAGCGTCCGACACCGACAATCCGGCGACGCGCTCGAGCCGGGATGCGACCTGCTCTTCCACCGCGCGGAGTTCCTTCTCGCGGCCCGCCAGTTCCTGGTCACGGGCGGCAAGTTTCTGGTCCCGCTCCGCTTGTTCCCGATCGCGTACTCGCAACTCTTCCATGCGCCGCTCCAGCTCGCGGCTCCGCTCCTCGGTCCGGCGCTCCGCGCGCTCTGCTTCTTCGCGGCGACGCCGAGTCTCCTGCTCCGCGGTCTCGCGCTGGCGCTGCAGCAGGGCGTGGGAATCGGCTTCGGCCTCTCGCCGAAGTTTCTCGGCGTCGCGGGCCGCAGCCGCCTTGAGTGCTCCTGCCTCGGTCTGCGCCGCGTCGACCAGTCCTTCGCCCTTGCGGCGCTGGTTGCCGATCCAGGCCATCGCCACCAGCGCGGCGGCGATCGCCCCAGCGACCGCTGCCGCCACGAGGGCCCAGATCGGGAAGGTCACGCCACGCCCCGCTTCCCGCGCTTGGCCGGCGGCAGCAGGCGCGCAACCTCGGCGGCCAGGCCGTCGAGGCGATCGGACATCTCGCGATCACCGCGCCGAGCCTGGAACAGTTCATCGGTGATGGCGAGGGCGGCGAGCACCGCGGCCTTGTGGCTTTCGACCGAGGGCATGCTGTCCCGCACCCGCTTGAGCGCAGCATCGAGATAGGACGCCACTTCGCGGGTGTATTCAGGGGGCAGCTCGGACTTGACGCTGTACTCCTCGCCGCCGATGGTCACCCGAACTGCGCTTCGTGAGTTCATGCCGCTCCTCCTGCCTGCTCTTCGAGGAACGAAATGCGGCTGAGGATGCCGCGAAGCCGCTCCCGGGCGGCGTCGGTGCGCTGCCGCAGCGCCTGATTCTCGGTTTCGAGCTCCACCACCCGCTTCCGCAGGGTGGATGGATCGACGCCGGCGGGGCCGCCCGCAGCGCGCAGGTCCGCCAGCTCTGCTTCCGCCTTGAGCGATCGCCGCCGCCAGCCGGCCAGCTCGTCCAGCAGGGCGCGCACCAGGGTCTCGAGTTCGTCGAGCGCGCGCTGGTCCGGACGTTCGTAGGTATACGCCACCTGGTTCACTCCGTACGCGATTGATCGCGCCGCCGGGCGCCGGTTGCCTGCTCCAGCACCTTCAGCAAACGAGTCTCCGCCCGGTCCACTTCCGCTGCTTCCAAGGTACGGTCGGGAGCGCGGAATGTGAGCCGGAAAGTGAGGCTCCGCTGGTCCGCATCCACCCGCGGGCCGCGATATTCGTTCACAACAGCAACGGATTCTAGCACCTTCACGCCTGCCCCGCCCAGCGCGTCCCGGATCGCCGCGGCGCTCACCCCGGCGGGCACCAGCAGGGTCACGTCCCGCTCGGACGAGGGCGTCACTGGCAGCGGGCGATACCTGGTGACGGCAGGCGGCCGGGCATCGATGGCCACCTCCAGGCCGAAGAGCGGCGCGGCCCAGGCCGGCCGGTCGGCGTCGATCGGGCCGGCGCGCCCGATTTCGTTGCCGTCGCTGTCACGAACTATCCAGCCATCGTCGCTCGGCTCGATGGAGGCCCCGGGCGCAGCCACGTCCACCACCGCAGCCAGCATCCCGCGAATGTCCCAGGCGTCGGAGTCTGATGCGGCACCGGTCCAGTGGCCCGGTGCCCGCGCGCCGCTCAACACGGCCGCCACGCTCTGGGTCTCCCGCGGTGCGCCATTGTCCACGCGCTCGAACACAGTACCCAGCTCGCAGAGCCGGACGTCCCTGACGTGCGCCGCCCAGTTGCGTTCGGCCTGCAGCGTCAGCGAAGGCAGAAGCCGGCGGCGCAGGGCGCCCTCCTCACTGGACAGCGGATTCTGAAGCAGCACAGCGGCGGGCCCATCGGGCGCCGTGAGCGGAAGCGTGACGACTTCCAGCATGCCGAGCCCGATGAGTCGTCGGCGCACGCGGTCAGCGGCGGTCCAGTCGGCGGCATCGGGCATGGTGCCCACCCGGAAGCCTCGCAGGTCGTCCGGAATGTTGCCGTAGCCGAAGACGCGGGCGACTTCCTCGACCAGGTCGATCTCTTCCTGCAGGTCGGGGCGCCAGCCGGGGACATCAACGGCGATCCGGCGATCCTCGGGCTTGGCGACACACGTGGCCCCGATGGCCACCAGCTGCTTCTCGACGGTTTTTTGGTCCAGTTCCACGCCCAGCACCTGCGCCACCCGGTCGAGCCGGAGGAAGATGCGGGGGGGATGAGTTACCCGGGGCCAGAGGTCGAGCGGCTCGCCGTCGAGCTTGCCACCGGCGGTGGCGATGATGAGGGCAATGCAGCGGCGGAACGGCTCTTCGGCGCCCCACAGATCGACGCCCCGCTCGAAGCGGTGGCTGGCATCGGTGGATAGACCGAGCGCGGTCCGGCCGGCCCGAATTCGCGAGGGGCGGAACCAGGCACATTCGAGCACCACGTCGGCTGTGGCGGCGCCGACTTCGGTGCTGGCGCCGCCCATGATGCCGCCGGCGCCGATCACGCCGCTTGCATCGCAGATCGCGACCGTGCCCTCGGCCAGCTTCCTCTCGACACCGTCGAGGGTGGTGAGCTTCTCGCCGCCCGCAGCTCGGCGCACCACGATTTCGGGGCCTGCGAGCCGAGCGAGGTCATAGGCGTGCATCGGCTGCCCATGCTCGAGCATCGTGAGGTTGGTGGCATCCACCACGTTGCTGATAGAGCGAACACCCACCGACGCGAGCCGCTGCTTGAGCCACTCGGGAGACGGACCAACCGTGACACCGCGAATGACCGCGGCATGGAACCGGGCGCAGCCATCGAGGTCCTCGATGGCGATACGGACACCGCCGGTTTCCGATGCGTCAGTGGCGCGACGAGAGGGCGGCAGCGCAAGCGGATCGGCACCCGGCAGGTCGGGCAGCCGGAACGGGATGCCGTACGAACTGGCGAGTTCGCGCGCGATACCCTTGTGGCCCAGGAGGTCAGGGCGATTGGGCGTCACGTCCACCACGAAGCGATTGTCCGCGAGCGGAATGGCCTCCAGCAGCGGCGTGCCGGGCGCAGCGTCGGTGGGCAGTTCCCAGATGCCCTCATGGTCCTGCCCCAGTCCCAGCTCGCGCTCGGAGCACAGCATGCCTTCGCTCACCTGACCCCGAATCTTGCGGCGTTCGAGCCTGAGGCCGCCCGGCAGCGTGGTGCCGACCCGGGCAAAGGGGTAGCGGCGGCCGGCAGTGACGTTGGGCGCGCCGCACACGACGTGGCGCAGCTCCTCGCCGCCATCGTTGACCTGGCACAACCGGAGGCGGTCGGCATCGGGATGGGGACGTACGTCCTCCACCAGCCCGACGACGACGTCCGCGATGTCCTGATGCAGCGGCTCGATGGCGTCGACCGGGGCACCAAGCATCGCCAGGCGCTCGGCGACATCGCGCGGGTCGAGCTGGCGCCGGAGGAAGTCCTCGAGCCAGCGACGAGAGACGTTCACGCGATCACCTCCGGCAGCCCGGCCAGCTGGCGCAGCAGTCGCATGTCGCCGTCATAGAGAAGCCGGATGTCGGTGATGCCGTAGCGCAGCATCGCGATCCGCGCGGGACCCATGCCGAAAGCCCAGCCGGTGTAGCGCTCGGCGTCGAGCCCGGTGTTCTCGAGTACGGCCGGATGCACCATGCCGCAGCCGAGGACCTCCATCCAGCCGGTGCCCTTGCAGGCGGGGCAGCCGCTGCCATGACAGAGCTGGCACTCGACGTCCATCTCCGCCGACGGTTCGGTGAAGGGGAAGTAGGACGGGCGGAAGCGGGTGCGCACATCGGGCGCGAAAAACCGTCGCGCGAAATGATTGAGCGTGGCCTTGAGGTCGACGAACGAAATCCCCTCGTCCACCGCGAGCCCCTCGATCTGGGCGAAGGCAGGCGCGTGCGACGGATCGAACGGATCCTTGCGGTAGCACATCCCCGGCATCACGCTCCGCACCGGGAGGGGCTGGCCCAGCAGGGTCCGGATCTGCACCGGGCTGGTGTGGGTGCGCAGCAGCTGGCGGCCGCCCCGCTCGCCCGGCAGCTCGGGCAGGTCGAGGTAGAGCGTGTCGTGCAGGTCGAGCGCCGGATGGTCGTGCGGAAAATTGAGGGAGAAGAAGTTGTACCACTCGCTCTCGACCTCGGGACCGAGGGCCACCACGAAGCCGAGCTCGCGGAAAATGCCGCAGATCTCCTCGATGACGCGGGTCACCGGGTGCGCCGCGCCGATCCAGGCCTGTCGCCCCGGCATGGTGCGGTCGATCGACGCCTGCGCCGCCTTCCGGGCCGCCACCTCCAGCTCGGCCCGACGGGCCTCGATGCCCTGCTCGAATGCCTGCTTGAGACGATTGACCGCGGCGCCGAAGGCCCGGCGCTCCTCGGGCGGCAGCTCCGGGATCCGCTTGGACGCCGCCGTGAGCAGCCCCGCCTTCCGGCCCAGTACGGCGATGTGCTCGGCCTCGAGCGCAGCCGCATCCAGCTCCGGCAGCGCGGCGAGGCGCGGGTGGAGGGCGTCCAGGTCAGGGAATCCGGTGGACTCGGTCATGGAGATGATGGCAGCAGGGTGATGCGCGCGTGGGGCCTCCCGCAAATGGCGAGCGGCCCCACGTCGGACACGGCTGGCGAACGGCCTGCGGCGCCGGCTTCGGCGCCGGCCATTGCGTCAGGACGCCTTCTTGGCCAACTCGGCGATCTTGCCGAACGCTTCGATGTCCCGAACCGCGAGGTCGGCGAGCACCTTGCGATTGACTTCGACGCCGGCCTCCTTGAGGCCCGCCATAAGGCGGCTGTAGCTGAGCCCGTGCATCCGGGCCGCGGCGTTGATCCGGGTGATCCAGAGCGCGCGGAACTCGCCCTTCTTCTTGCGCCGGTCGCGGT